>NZ_APNM01000001.1:0-500037 GCF_040361335.1 Salinisphaera sp. PC39
ATCCGGTCGAGCCGCTCGCGCCCGATACCCAGTACACCGTGCAGGTGGGTTTCGGTATAACCGATCTGGCCGGCAACACGCTGACAGGCAGCTTCCCGGACATCACCTTCAACACCGAGAGCATGGTCGTGCCGTTCGACGCCGACGGCCGGCCCAGCACGATCGATCCGACGCAGCGGGAGGCCGTGCGCCAGACAGCGCCCTTCCTGACGGTGCTGACCCCCGGCATGCCGTGCGCGCTGCAGCCGGCCTCGGACGAGCCGGCCTCGGATTTCCGTAGCGGCGGCGACGTGGCGGGACGCTGTGTCGGCGACGACCCGGCAATGCCGGGCGAGTACCCCGCGCCGCCACCGCTGGGTACGGAAGAGGCGCCCGCCAACCTCCCCGGCATCGACGAGGCCGTGGTCCAGTTCCCGGCACCGGTGGGGTCGGTTATCAACTACCCCGTGTTCCCGCAGCCGGCGAACAATTCAGTGGACGCCTATTTCTCCAAGCCGGTCCGGGCCGACACCATCCGCCTGGCGGACGGCTGCCTGATCGGGGGCAACGGCGGGAACGTCAACACGGTCAGCGACGCCACCGTGGCAATCCAGGTGATGAACGACAGCGGCAACTGCACCGGCGTGGTGGACGGCGGCTTGTCCCTGCTCACGCCAAACCAGCCGTTGACTCGGGGCTTCACCTTCCGGCCAGTCGACGGTTTCGCGGAAGGCCAACGTTACTGGACGGTGATCTGCGGCAGTGACGACCCGGTCAACGGCGACACGGGCACGGTGTGCAATACCGACGCGACGATCCTGGGTCAGAACGGATTGCGCCTGAACACCAATCCGTTGTTGGGCACCGGCACCCGCGTTATCGGTTCGACATCGGATCAGAGCCTGGACTGCTACATCCCGAATAACCACCCCAACCCCAAGTGCTATGACGACAACCGGGGACAGGGCGGGCCCGACATCACCATGCCGTTCGACGGCACGTCGCCGACGCGCGACTTTTACGCGACCACGCTGGCCTTGCCGGAGACCGACAGCAACGGCAACGGCTTCCTGGATAACCAGGATACCGGCGTCAATGCGACAACGCCGAACGGGCTCAACGCGAAAGTCGGCGGCATGAACACCGACGAACAGACGGCATCGAACTCTGCAGGCATTGGACGGCCGTTCAACGACGCCCTCGGCCGGGAACACATACAGCAATCGAACATCGTGTATGCGTTCACGGGTTTTGGGCTGGTCCCCGACAAGGCGGCGACAGTGAACCGCGAGGCGGACGTAGGCTACCTGAGCGGTGGGGTGCCGACCGCCATACGCGAGCGCGTCGAGGGCGAAGCCTGTGCCGCGGCCGCGGAGGTGCGCTTCGACGACGGCACGTCCGTGCTCGGCGCCGGCGCCCCGGCTACCTGCGTGCCCGTGGACCTGTTGCCCGGCGGCCTGACCACGATCACGAGTCTTGAGGGGGGCGGTGTTGGCGAGACAGGCCGCACGTTGCTGCGATTCCCTTACGCGCTCGACGAGCAGGGCGAACCGACCGGCAAACCGCAGACGGGCTACATCGTTCCGGAATGCACCGGCACCGATCTGCAGGGCGAGGACTATCACTACGCCCCCTGTTTTGTGGCCGATCTGACGGTCACGGTCATTGGCAATGACGGCGCGACGAATCCCAGCGGGCTCGAGCTATTGATCCCGCAACAGGATATCAACGTGCAGGCCTACGGCCCGGTTGCGTTCGAACAGAACGGCCGGCTCGTGATCTCGACGAAGAACGCCAATGTCTTTGCCCCGGTCGCCTATCTAAACTTTATGGGGTTCACCGCAGCGACACTCCCGACACCGACGTTCGCGGGCGGTCAGTCGCTTCAGTTGGTTGGCCCCGCCATCCACGGCGGCATCTCTTTCCCGAAATAAAGCAGAGGCGAGACAAGGGGTCGGACATATTTGTCTGATCCGATTTGAACACGGGGAGGCTTCGGCCTCCCCTTTTTTGTCCTCTAACACGCGCTTCTGCATTCCCCCGCCCGGCAACGATTGTCGTCCCCTTCGACCGACGCCGGCGGAGATGTCACCGCCCCACGGATCACGGCGCAGTATCCGAGCGCGTGCCTGTATACCTTCGGGCGAACCGCCTTCGACGCTTCCGCAGACCTGACGGCAGGGCTTGCGACGGTCGCCGCGTCCGAAGCGGGATGCACCACTACCAATGAGGCGCACGCGCCCCCGGAGCGTGAGGCGGACGTCGAATTTCTCGACCCGGAGGCGAACAGCTTTCCGCTCGATGGCAATCCCGCCATCACCTTCTCCGAGCCCGTCGATCCCACCTCGCTGGACGGCAACATCCTGATGACCGACGGCGGCGGTACGCCCGTCGACGTGCGGCTTCGCGCCGAGGGATCGAGCATCGTGATCGATCCGGCCAATCGGTTGGATGCCGACACCGAGTACACCATCACCGTGTCCAACGGCGTCACGGACCTGGCCGGCAACGGGCTGCAGGGCAGCTATGCGCCGGGCCTGCTGACCTTCACCACCGAGACGATGGTGGCTCCGCAGGGCGATGTCGTGCCTACCGAGCGCGAGCCCGTCCGGCAGGCCGCGCCCTTCCTGACGGTGCTCACGCCGGGTATGCCGTGCGCCCTGATGTCCGCCGCGGATAATCCGGAGAGCGACTTCCGCGAGGGCGGCAACATGGCGGGCCGCTGTGTCGGCGATTCGGCGACGCAAAGCGGAGACTTCCCGCCGCCGGTTGCCAACCCCGCGGGCTACCTTCCGGTGCTCGACTCCCCGGTGAGCGCGGAGATCCAGTACCCGGTCTTCAATCACCCCGCCAACCTCGCTATCGAGGCGCACTTCTCGAAGCCGGTGCGGGCCAAGACCGTTGCGCTTGCGGACGGCTGCCTGATCGGCGGTAACGGCGCCATGGCGACCAGCGGCACCGTCGCGGTACAGCGCATGAGCGAGACCGGCGAGTGCCAGGGTGTCGTGGAAGGCGCGCTCACCTTCAGCCACCCGAACGCGGGACTGACGCGCGACTTCAGCTTCCGCCCGGCCGACGGCTTCGAGCCCGGCGCACGCTACTGGATCGTCGTCTGCGGCAGCCCGGACCCCGTCTGGGACGCGGGGCCGAGCGAATGCAGCAGCGGGCAGACCATCCTAGGGCAGAACGGCCTCTCCCTGAACACGACACCATTGCTCGGCACCGGCACACGGATTCTTGGTACTAATAGTCGGATTGGCTGCGAGGAAGGCGAATCTACGAGAATCGACTGCTGGGACGACAACCGTGGCCAGGGTGGCCCCGATATCGTCATGCCCTTCGACGGCGCGCCGACCACCGAGGATTTCTATGCCGTTCAGCTTGCCTTGCCGCAGACGGATACCAACGGCAACGGCGTGTTCGACAACCTGCCGATCCCCGAAGGCCTTGACCCTTCAACCGAGACTCTCATCGCTGGTTTCCATACCGGTCAGGATCGCTCTCAGGTCGACCGTTCGGGCTTCAACGATGTGTTCGGGCTGGAACGCGCTCAACGCGCCAATATGGCTTATGTCGGTGCCATAAAAGCATTCGGCACCCAACTCGCGGAGGCCGCGTTCCTAAGTGGCGGTCAGGCGGTGGCCATCCGTCAGCGCACGAGTGGCGATGAGTGCGCGGATGCCATGAACATCATGAACGAGATGGGCACGCGCCTGGATGACAGCGACGATGTGCCTATCGTCGGTCCGGACGCCCCCGAGGAATGCGTGCCGGTGGACCTGCTGCCCGGCGGGCTGTTGACCCTCAGCGCCATCTCAGGCACTAACCTTACCCCGACGGGACGTCTCCTCCTTCGTTTTCCCTACCAGACGGACGAGGCCGGCAACGCCACGGACAAGCCGCAGCGGGGCTACATCGTGCCGCGCTGCCAGGGCAGCTTCCAGGGCGAGGCCTACGATTACCAGCCCTGCTTCGTGGGGAACCTGCGCGTCACCGTGAATGCCAACGACGCGAAGGGACTACCCGGCGCTAGCTACCTGGAACCCGGCGGCAGCCTGACACTTCCACAGCAGGATATCAATGTCCAGGCCTTCGGCCCGGTGACCCTCGCGCATAACGGCAGGCAGATTATTTCCACCAGGAACGCAAACACCTTCTCAGTGACCTCCTACCTCGCAGGATTTGACGTTGGTCTTGCGGCACCCACCAATGCAGGCGATCAGCACCTGCAACTGGTAGGCCCGCCCATCCACGGCGGCCCGGTTCAGAGCTTCGATGTGCCCTGATCCGGGGACGTGACCTGCCACGATCCACAGGGGAGGCTTCGGCCTCCCCTTTTTTCGCCGAGCGGAGAATGGGGACAGATACCCCTTACTCCTTCTTCACGCGCATACGCCGTTACGTCAGCGCCACGGGCGACATGATCGTGGCCTGCGACAGTCGATCGATCTCGGCTGGCGGGACGCCTGCTTGCTCGTACATATCTTTCCAGTCAGCCATCCGTGCGCACGTGTCTGCGATAACGGCTTCTGCCTGATCCACTGTCAAACCGAATCGGCCGGCCTGGGAGCGTGCATTGCTCAGTGTCGATGCCTTGCCGGCATCGCCAACGTCCATGGCCTGGCGGCCTTCCTGTCCGACTCGCGGCGTGGGGAGCAGGTCGTAGGCGGGCGTGAGCTCAAGCCATTCGCCATCCCAGAAGCAGGCATGGTTCTTGGCGTGGTCGTCCGTGTTACCGATCAGGATGTTGAACACCATGCGCCGATATAGCTCGACGGTATCTTCTTGCGGACGACGGGACAGGCGCCTGAGAACTTCAGCGAGCTCAGGATAGCTCGCCAGGCGGGCTTCGGTTTCGTCCAGTTGCAGCAAGGTCAGGGCGCTCAGCAGGAGGCGCCTGGTGATGCCGCTGTGCCCTGTCAGTCGGTCGAATCGCCGTACCAGCAGTATCGACTTTCCGTCGACATGCGCCAGCCGATGCTCCGGAACATCGATACCGCAGAGCCGGGCCAGTGAGAGCGTGGCAAGCTCGGATTCGACCACCGAAAACCGATCCTGAGACGAGCTGAATTTGGCGATCCAATGACCGTGTTCGTCACGAATGGCGGCCTTGGGCCGCGCGCCGCCAATGCTGGTGCCGTGCTCCAGGGCCAATCGTAGATCTTCGGGCAACGGGGCCTGACTTTCCACGTATGCTGCTGCGTCTAGGATCTGCGAAAGCGTGGCCGTCGATTGCTTCGGTGGTTGGTAGCAGTGCGGATCGGGCTGGAAGTGGAGTGCGCCGATGCGATCGCCGCCGCCCGACAAAAGATACTCGATCTCGCTCAACCGAGCCTGATTGGAGCGGTACTCGATCACCCGCCGTCCCCAATTGTCGGGCGCCGCATCCGCGATGGCACCGGGCAACCGACCCGGCATCGGGCCGGATACCGGAGCCGGCCCAAGACGCAAGGCATGCGGATCCAGGGGAATTGCCTCAGCGCGGTCCCGATAGCTGCGACCGTAAACGAATCGGATCACGCCGTTCTCGTCGAGAAGGCGCCCGCAGACGACAGGCGAGGTTGCCTTCGGCAGCCAGACCCAGACATAGGCTTCAGAAGTCATCTATCGGCTTCTTCGGCGAGCGAACACGCATCGGCGGATCGTCGGCCGGGGGCATGCCCGTGCTAAGCCCCGGCAGTCCAAGTGCCCACGCCAGCGCGGCATAGATTCCAGCGCCGACACCAGGATCGCCGCGCTCGGCGGCGCGTACGGTCGTGGCGCTGATATTCAGGCGTGCTGCCAGCGCCTTTTGCGTCTCTCGGCGCCGTGCGCGACCGGCACGCAGCGCTGCGCCCAGTTCAGCCAGGTCCCGCGATACCGGCACTGGCAATGTCTCTCCTTGCGCGATACGACTTCTCATGATCAATATACTACGCCTTAATGCTTTCAAGGCGCAATATCTTGTTCAAGACTACGAAAGGGACAGCCGCAGTTATTGCCATTCACAGGGAAGTCGGGGTCAGGTCTTGTGATTTGCTGGATTGCAAGACCTGACCCCGACTTCCCGGCCCCGTGCATGCCGGATCACGAGAATATCCCGGCCAAATCGCTTACTGAACATATGGACTCGTTATAGGTGCGAAGGCTACCCTCAACCATCGAAAGACTGACGTATCCCCGATTTCCTGCCTAGCGCTAAAAAGGGGAGGCCGAAGCCTCCCCGTGTTCAAATCGGATCAGATAAATGTGTCTGACCCCTTTTATCCTTTATCGACCGCGCTCGGCGAAAAAAAGAGACCGAAGCCTCCCCTTTTCAGTACCGCATCCGACGATGCCACCGGCCGCTATTCAAGCCAGTTTTCCAGCGATAGATCGGGGACTCGGGAGAATTCGCGCTTGTTGTCTGTAACCAGGGTGGCGCCGATGGCGAGCGTTTGCGCTGCGATCCAGGTGTCGTTGGCGCCGATCGGGGTGCCCTGGCGTTCCAGATGCGCGCGTACCCGGGCATATTGGCGGCAGGTTTCGCGATCTATCCCCAGTAGCGGCAGGCGTTTCGCCAATGTGTCGATCCGAGCACGATTGCGCTCGCCATAGGCACTTTTCTCCGCACCGAATTCGAGTTCGCCCAGCACGATGGACGAGAGTCGTAGTTGCGGCAGGGGCAGGGTTTCGAGTGTTCGGCGAACCCGCGAATCACCCTTCATCGAAGCGATGACGATGTTGGTGTCCAGCAGGTACACGACCTAACGGCCCAGTTCGGGGACGGGTTCCGCGGGTGGATCGGCCGGGGCCTCCAGGTCGATGTCATCGGCTTGCCAGAAATCACGAAATGCGTCGGCGGCCATGCGCGGGGCATCCGGCACCAATCGGCCTATGATCTTGCCATGACGGGTCACGGCGATCTCGTTCCCCGACTCTACTTCCGCCAGGATGGCGGAGAGATGGGCTTTCATTTCCACGATGGAGACCGTTTTCATCTGTATCTGTGAGACCTAAAAAATATGACCATATGGTCATATTAGAGCTGCGCGTCCACAATAGCAAGCTCCCGTGCGTGCGGCACTAGCTCGGCCTTACATCAAAGTCGATAAGGCGCAGTATTGCTCACAATCAAGTCCGCCTTCCCCGGCAAAGTGCGATGAATCAAAAAAGGGGAGGCCGAAGCCTCCCCTTGTTCAAACCGGATCAGATCAATGTATCCGACCCCTTGTCTCGCCTCTTCTTCATTCCGGGAAAGATATGCCGCCGTGAATGGCGGGACCGACCAGCTGAAGCGACTGGCCGCCCGAGAACGTTGGCGCGGGCAGTGGCCCGAGGTATCCACCGAAGGACAGATAAGCAACAACCGCGAACGCATTGGCGTTCTTCGTGGAAATCACGAGCCGACCGTTCTGCTCGAAGGCCACCGGGCCATAGGCCTGTACATTGATATCCTGCTGTGGAATCAAAGTATCGAGTCCCAGAGGATTCTCTGCGCCGTCAGGCCCGCTGACCGTGACCGTCAGATCGGCCACGAAACAGGGGGCGTAGTGATAATCCTCGCCCTGCAGGTCGGTGCCGGTGCATTCGGGGACGATGTAGCCCGTCTGTGGCCGGCCCGTCGAATCACCCTGCTCGTCGAGCGCGTGGGGGAATCGCAGCAACAAGCGGCCCGTTGGCGCCTGGTTGGCAGCCTGGAGATGCGTGATCGAGATCAAACCACCGGGCAACAAATCGACGGGCACGCAGCTATCCGGGATGCCGGTCCCCAGGACGGATGTGCCGTCGTCGAAGCGCACGTCGGCGGCCGCGGCACAGGATTCGCCCTGGAGGCGTTCTCGTATGGCCGTCGGGGCCCCACCGCTCAGGTAGCCTACGTCCGCAAAACGATTGGACGTCGCGACACGACCGGGACTCAGACCAATGACCGTAAACGCATACGCGATGTTCGCCTGTTGTATCCGCTCTCGACCCAGAGCGTCGTTAAACAGTGGAATGGTACCACCCGAACCGCGAAGATATGTCTTTTCGTCGGTATTCGCGCCGGTAACAATCGCATCCAACCCGTTCGGCGATGTTGAAGTCACGCCCCCGCTCTGTTGACTATCGAAAAAACCGTTGCCGTTTGTGTCGGTTTCCGGCAAAGCCCGCGTGGTTGCATAGAAATCGCGAGTCGGCGCGGCGCCTTCGAATGGCATCATGACATCAGGCCCGCCCTGACCACGGTTATCGTCGTAACAGAAGGGAGAACTAGTCGGGTCTAAATCCGGGTCAAAGCAAGTAGAACCGGCGGCTCCCACTCTGCCGGTACTACGGGTGCCCGTTCCCAGCAACGGATTAGTATTCAGCCGCAATCCGTTCTGACCGAGAATCGTCGCGCCGGTGTTGCACGCCGTGCCCGTGCTCCCATTGGCCGGATCGTCGCTGCCGCAGATCACCGTCCAGTAGCGCTGACCTTTCGCAAAACCGTCCACGGGTCGGAAGGTAAAGCCGCGAGTCAACGACTGATTCGGCGTGAGCAGGGACAAGCCGCCGTCCACCACGCCGGTGCAGTTGCCGCTGTCGTCCATCATCTGGATCGCCACGGTCGCATCGCTGACCGTGTTGACGTTCCCGCCGTTGCCCCCAATCAGGCAGCCGTCCGCCAACCGGATAGTGTCGGCCCGGACCGGCTTGGAAAAGTAGGCGTCCACGGCCACGTTCGCCGGCTGTGGGAACACGGGGTAGTTGATGACCGCCCCCACGGGCGCCGGGAACTGGACCACAGCGTCGTCGATGCCAGGGAAATTGGCGGGTGCCTCTTCCGTGCCTAATGCCGGCGGCGCAGGTAACTCACCCGGCATCGCCGGGTCGTCACCGACACAGCGTCCCGCCACGTCGCCGCCGCTACGGAAATCCGACGCCGGCTCGTCCGAGGCCGGCTTTAGGGCGCACGGCAGGCCGGGAGTCAGCACGGTCAGGAAGGGTGCCGTCTGGCGTACGACTTCCCGCTGCGTCGGATCGACCGTGCTCGGCTGGCCATCGGCACCGACGGGCACGACCATGGGCTCGGTGTTGAAGGTGATGTCCGGGTAGCTGCCCGCCAGCGTGTTGCCCGCGAGATCGGTTATACCGAAGCCCACCTGCACGGTGTACTGGGTATCGGGCGCGAGCGGCTCGACCGGATCGATAACCACCCTCGACCCCTCACTGCGCAGGGGCACCGGCACCTCGGTGCTGTCCGCGTTGTTGATGAGCATGATGTTGGCATCAAGGCTCGTCGGGTCCACCGGCTCGGAAAAGGTGATCGATGGGCTGGATCGCAGCGGGAAGCTGTCCGCCCGGGGTTCGGTGAAGGTGTAGAACGTGGTCTCGCTGGGCTCGTCGCCATCGGGATCGAGTGCATCGCTTGTTATCACCTCACGCAGAGTCAATGCCTCGATGCAATCGGCTTCCGGCGCCGAGAGCGTCGTCAGGTCGGGCACGCCGCTGACCGCCTCGCTGTATTCGAAGCCCTCGGTGTTGAAGGTGTAGGCACAGGCACTCGGATACTGCGCGGTGATCCGTGGGGCGGTGACATCCCCGCCGCTGTCGGTCGACGGGGACGACAATCGTTGCCGGGCGGGGGGAATGCAGAAGCGCGTGTTAGAGGACAAAAAAGGGGAGGCCGAAGCCTCCCCTTGTTCAAGGTGGATCAAACAAATGTGTCCGATCCCTTGTCTCGCCTCTGCCTTATTTCGGGAAAGAGATGCCGCCGTGGATGGCGGGGCCGACCAGCTGAAGCGACTGACCGCCCGCGAACGTCGGTGTCGGGAGTGTCGCGGCGGTGAACCCCATAAAGTTTAGATAGGCGACAGGCGCAAAGACATTGGCGTTCTTCGTCGAGATCACGAGCCGGCCGTTCTGCTCGAAGGCCACCGGCCCATAGGCCTGCACGTTGATATCCTGTTGCGGAATCAAAGTCTCGAGTCCACCAGGGTTCGTCGAGCCGTCATTGCCGACGACCGTGACCGTCAGATCGGCCACGAAACAGGGTGCGTAGCGGTAGTCCTCGCCCTGCAGGTCGGTGCCGGTGCATTCCGGGACGATGTAGCCCGTCTGCGGCCGGTCCGTCGAATTGCCCTGCTCGTCGAGCGCATAGGGGAATCGCAGCAACACGCGGCCCGTTTTGCCAATACCGCCACCCGTAAGATTCGAAATTGTGGTCAGGCCACCGGGCAACAGGTCGACGGGCACACAGGTGTCCGGGGCACTGGCGCCGAGGACGGAGGTGCCATCGTCGAAGCGCACCTCCGCCGCCGCGGCACAGGATTCGCCGTCTACGCGTTCGCGTATGGCCGTCGGGACCCCGCCCCCCAGGTAACCTACGTCCGCAGCACGATTCGTTTCCCCCGCACGGTGTGGGATCAGGCCAATACCCGTAAACACATAGGCAATGTTCGCCTGTTGTATTCGCTCCACACCGAACGCATCGTTGAACGGCATTCTTGAGCCGGTCTGTTCGTCGGTATGCTCGCCGGTGACAAGCGCGGTGAGTCCGTTCGGGGATGTCGAATTTAACTCTTCGACCAGCTGATTATCCAGATAGCCATTGCCGTTGGTGTCGGTTTCCGGCAAGGCCAGCGTGGTTGCGTAGAAATCGCGCGTCGGCGCCGTGCCGTCGAACGGCATCGTGATATCAGGTCCACCCTGTCCCCGATTATCGTCGTAGCACGAGAGATTACGTCCCGCGTCGGGGTCAAAGCAGGAATCGCCCTCGGTCTGCGCAGAACCTATGGAGCGGGTGCCGGTCCCCAGCAATGGATTGGTATTCAGCCGCAATCCGTTCTGGCCGAGAATCGTCGTGCTCGTATTACACGACGTGCCCGTGCTGCCGTTGACAGGATCGTCACTGCCGCAGATCACGGTCCAGTAACGCTGGCCCTCCGCGAAACCGCCGACCGGTCGGAAAGTGAAGCCCCGCGTGAGCGGCTCGTTCGGCGTGAGCATGGACAAGCGGCCGTCCACCACGCCGGTGCAGTTGCCGCTGTCGTCCATCACCTGGATCGCCACGGTGGCGTCGTTGACCGTATTGGCGTTCCCGCCGTTGCCCCCGATCAGACAGCCGTCCGCCAATCGGATGGTGTCGGCCCGGACCGGCTTGGAAAAGTAGGCGTCCACGGCCACGTTCGCCGGCTGTGGGAACACGGGGTAGTTGATGACCGACCCCACCGGTGCCGGCAACTGGACCACGGCCTCGTCGATGCCTGGGAAATTGGCGGGCGCTTCTTCCGTGCCCAACGGTGGCGGCGCGGGGAACTCACCTTCCGCTGCCGGGTCGTCGCCGACACAGCGCCCCGCCGTATCACCGCCGGTGCGGAAATCTGAAGCCGGCTCGTCCGACGCTGGCTTCAGGGCACACGGCATGCCGGGCGTCAGCACGGTCAGGAAGGGTGCCGCCTGGCGCACGGGTTCCCGCTCGGTCGGATCGACGTCGCTGGGCTGACCATCGGGGCCGACCGGCACAACCATGGGCTCGGTGTTGAAGGTGATGTCCGGAAAGCTGCCTTCCAGCGTGTTACCGGCGAGATCGGTTATGCCAAAGCCCACCTGTACGGTGTACTGGGTATCGGGCGCGAGCGCGTCGAGCGGGTCGATGACCACGCTCGACCCTTCGCTGCGCAGATGCACCGGCACTTCGGTGCTGTCCGCGTTGTTGATGAGCATGATGTTGGCATCGAGGCTCATCGGGTCCACCGGCTCGGAAAAGGTGATCGACGGGCTGGACCGCAGCGGCAGGCTGTCTGCTCTGGGCTCGGTGAAGTTGTAGATCGTGGTGATAACGTGCTGCGGATCATCTGGATCGAGCGGATCGCTTGTTACATCCTCGCGCAGAGTCAATGCCTCGATGCAATCGGCTTCCGGCGCCGAAAGCGTCGTCAGACCCGTCTCGCCGCTGACGGCATCGCTGTATTCGAATCCTTCGGTGTTGAAGGTGTAGAGGCAACTGCTCGGATACTGGGCTGTGATGCGCGGCCCGACGACATCGCCGGTGGTGCCCTCGGCCGGGGCTTCGAGACGCAGCCGGAAGTTGGTGGTGGCAGTGTCGGTCCGATTGACCGACTTTCAAGTTGGGCGGCTGAGATGCCGCCCCGCTATGGCTCCGGAGGGGAGGTTAGAGGTGACGCTCCAGCACGGCGACCACGGCCGGCAGCGAGCGCACGACCTCGGCGCGGGCCCGGCCGCGCAGTTTGCCGTAGAGGTTGCGCACGGCGCGGTTCTCGACCCGCTCGATGCGGCGGTCGGTGACCGCGAGCAGGCTGTCGGCGACGTCGCCGTCGCGGGCCAACAGGTGGGGGCCGAGGGCCTCGCCGGCGGCTTCGGCCTCGGCGTGGTAGGGATCGAGGGCGCGGGCGAATGCCGGCAACAGGTAGCGCAGGGCGCGTTCCACCAGGTCGGGGCGGGCGCGCCGGACGAGGTTGAAGCCGGTGCGTATCACCGGCCCGCGCCGGCCGATCTCGTCGCGCACGACGGCGGCGCAGTCGGCGACCAGCGGCTCGAAGGTGCCGGGGGCGAGCAGGCGTTCGGAGGGCGGTCGGCTCATCGTCGGTGTCATTCCGGGTCGGGGTCCGGGAAAGGATACGGGTCGAGGTGTACTCGCGCGATGCGGCGGGCCCGCATCTCGACCTCGCCGGCGTAGCGTCGGTCGCCGGCGACGAAGAACTCGAAGCCGTAGGTTCGGCGCAGGCACAGGCCGCCGCCCGGGGCGCGCGCCGGACGCAGGCGTTTGAGGGCCAGCTCGTCGATGAAGCCGACGCCGGCCTCGGCGCAGGCCTTGCGCGCCGCCCGCCGGGCGGTCGTGCGGGCGCCCAGATTGTGCCACCAGGCCAGGCCGGCCAGGGCGAGCAGGAGCAGCAGGCCGATCCCGTTCAGGCCCACGGTGTTACCAGTTCCAGTCGTCCACGCTGCCCTTGCGGCAGTTGGCGGGCACGAACAGATGTCTCTGGGACTGTTCGTTCACGGTGCAGCGGAAGCGCACGGCGCCGTCGTCGCTCTTGATCTGCAGGTGCAGGCCGATGTCGACGTTGTTCCACTGCGGCTTCTGGTAAGAACGCAGCACCAGGGCGAAGCCGCCGGATTTGGGCTGATATTCCACCTGTTCCCAGATGTCGCTCTCGTAACCGAAAACGTGCTGGAAGGACGCGGCGTCGCCGCCGTGAGCGGTGCCCGTGGCTTCCGGCCAGCCGAGTTCGGTGAAGTCGCGCGGCAGGCGCGAGACGTTGGCGTGGAAGGCCGCGATATCCGGCTTCTTGGCACTGAGCAGGGTGAGGCCCTCGGTGACCTTGGCCCGGACCACGTAGTACTGGTAGGCCGGAATCGCGACGGCGGCCAGGATCGCGACGATGGCTACCGCGATGAGCAGTTCGATCAGGCTGAAGCCACGGTTGCCGCAATGTGTGCGGGGCGCTTGTGCGGCATGTCCCATATTGCTAAGTGACCGCAATTCCCGTTATCTGTCAAATATTTCCGCTGCCTCGCAGCGGTCGCCTGCCGGCCCCCGCGCGCGGGGCGGCGCTGGCCGTACCCGCGCCCGTAGCGGTATCTTTCCGGTCGAGCCCACGAAGGTGAATGCCATGACATCGCGTGCCGTCCTCGCCCTGACCGTCCTGGCCGCGGCCCCGGCCGCCCTGGCGGCGCCCGCGGCCGGTGCCCGCTGGCTGGATATCGCCCTGGCGGTGGCCGCCGGCGTCCTGCTGTTGCTGGCCGTCTGGCTGTTCCTCCGCCAGCGCGGGCGCGGCGCCCGCCGCCGCGGTCCCGTGGAATTGCTGCAGGAGCTGGATATCGGCGGGCGCGAGCGCCTGCTGCTGGTCCGGGTGTCGGGCGAGTACTTGCTGCTGGGCGCGACCCAGGAGCGGATCAGCCTGCTGCGGCAACTCGAGCGGGCGCCGGTCCAGCCGGCGGCCGCCGACGAGAAACCGCGCGAGCCGACGCTCTAATCCGGCCCGTGTCGGGACGGGCGCGGACCGGGGTCAGGTCCCCGGTCCGTGGCGGCGCTCGCCCTCGTCGATGACGCCGTCGCGGTCCTTGTCCCAGGCGCCGTGGATGCCGGCCGTGACCTCGGTGCGGGTCAGGCCGCCCTCGTCGTCCGTGTTCCACAGGGCGAACACTTCGTCGACATCCAGCCGCTGCGCGAACTCCTCGCGCTGGATGCGGCCGTCGCCGTCGATGTCCCAGTGGTCGAAATCGGTGTTGTAGTCCTGTTCCAGCCAGAAGCGGCCGCTGTAGTCCCATTCGCTCTTGGCGATGGTGCCGTCCTTGTTCAGATCGACCATCGAGAAATGGGCGGTGACGTACTCCCCGCGGGACAGCCGGCCGTCGTCGTTGCGGTCCCAGTGCTTGAAGAAGCGGTCGGCGTCGAACGCCATCTTGAACTCGCCCAGGTCGATCAGGCCGTCGCCGTCCACGTCCACCTTGGCCATCGGGCCGCTGACGTAGGACGTGCCGCCGCCCACGGCCATCTCCTGCGCGGACGCGGCGGTGACCGTCGCGGCGAGTGCGGTGGCGGTGAGCCATGTCAGGCGATATCGCATGTCGCCTCCCTAGAAGAAGCCTTACACGTCAACCTGAGGGGGCATAACGGTTATTCAACCGCTGCCGGCCTGGCGATGGTACCTTTTGTGCCGATAAAGTACCGTGTTCGCCGTCCCGTCGGCGGACGGATGCGAGAACGAGGAGAGTGCATCGATGCGTGAGAATGTCGAATTCAAGACCGAGGACGGCGTCACCCTGCGGGGTTGGTGGTATCCCGGCGGCGCCGGGGGCAACGGCGCGACGGTGGTGATGGCCCACGGGTTTTCCGCCACCAAGGAGATGTACCTGGACGATTTCGCGGCCTTCTTTTCCGAGGCCGGCCTGAACGTGCTGGTCTACGACCACCGCAATCTCGGCGAATCCGACGGCCAGCCGCGCCAGGAGGTTGATCCCTGGCAACAGGTGCGCGACTACCGCGACGCCATCACCTGGGTGGGCGACCGCGACGACGTGGACGCGGAGCGCATCGGTATCTGGGGCTCCAGCTACAGCGGCGGCCACGTGCTGATGGTGGCGGCGCTGGATCGGCGCGTGAAATGCGTGGTCTCGCAGGTGCCGCTGGTCAGCGGCGGCACCAGCGCTTCGCGCCTGGTGCGCTCGGACGCGCTGGTGGCGATGCGCGGGATGTTCGACGAGGACCGGCGCGCGCGCCTGGCCGGCGGGGCGCCGGGGATGTTGCCGGTGGTCGCGGAGAACGAGGGTGATCCCGCGGTGCTGCCCACCGAGGACTCGACCGATTTCTTCCTGAACCTGGATCCGGCGCGCAAGGCCAACTGGCGCAACGAGGTCACCCTGCGCTCGGTGGAGATGTTCACCGAGTACGAGCCCGGCGACTACGTCGCCCGCATCTGCCCCACGCCGCTGCTGATCGCGGCCGCGCGCGACGACGTGCTCACGGCCTTCGACCTCACCGCGGCGGTCTACGAGAAGGCACTGCACCCGAAGAAGCTGGTGGTGCTGCCGGGCGGCCACTTCGAGGCCTACACCGGCGAGGCGTTCGCGATCTCGGCGCCGCAGCAGCGGGACTGGTTCCTGACGCACCTGACCTAGCGAACCGCCGCCGATCGCCTACGGTGTGAATGTCCCCCTTTCCCAAAGGGGGACAACAGGGGGATTTTCCAACTCCCGGCGTCCCTGGGAGAGGCAAGTCCCCGCCGGCCTCCTACGGCATGGATATCCCCCTTTCCCAAAGGGGGATAATAGGGGGATTTCCTCACCCCACCCCCGGCGGCTGGCTAACCACCCCGCGCTCTGACAGCATGACGGCCATGCCGAAGGGACTTGCCAAGCTGGGCCTGCGGTTGCGCGGGGCCCGTTTCGTGATCGTGCGCGAGGAAGGTGCGACGCGGGTCCTGCGCGGCCCGGCGCCGCCGCGTTTCGTGCACGCCTGCGGCGACCTGCTGCGCGAGGCGGACCTGGACGACGCCTGGGTGGCGCAGGTCGGCGGCACCCGGCCGCGCCTGCGTTTTTCCGACAATGTCCCGGATGTCGTGCGCCAGCGTATCCGCAACGTCTGGACCCCGCCGCCGGGTCCCGGCCGGGAGGGCGCCCGGCGACGCGGCTGAACGCGCCGCCGGGCCGGCTTCAGGGCTCGCGGCGCGCGGCCGCGAACAGGCCGGTGACCGCGATGAAGATCAGCGTGAACAGGCTCACCACCGTGGTCCCCTCGAAGATGTCGCCCGTCTGCCAGGTGGTGCCGGAGGGGTCGGTGATCTCGGCGTCCGGCAGCAACATCAGGTTGAGCGGGTATTGCAGGCCCATCACTCCGAGCTGGATCGCTGGCAGGGCCCACCACAGCCGGTCCTGACCGGTGCGAACGATCGCCGGCCGGCGTGCCGGCAGCAGAGCGAAGAGCTGGAAGGCGATGTAGGTGGTGATCATCCAGCCGATGAAGTTGGACAGGGGCACGCCGAAATAGCCGCCGCCGTCTTTCCAGATCCAGTTGCGCGCCACGGTGCCGCCGATCGGGTCGATGCAGGCGTCCCAGGCGGTGGTGATGAACATCGCCACGACCGGCGTGGCGAACAGCGCCAGGGCGCCGCGGTCGCGGTCCGGCTCGCCCAGCAGCAGGTTGGCCAGCGCCCAGCCCAGGTAGCCCGCGCTGAAGTAGGCGAAGCCGACGATCACCGGTACCTGGAACAGCTTGGGCCCCATCGCCGGCGTGTGCTCGAAGTTGCCGAAGGGAACGCCGGTGGCGATGCTCAGGTTCTCCGTCAGGTTCACGACCACGAACATGATTGCCAGGAAGGCGAGCATGGCGGGCAGGCCGTAGCGCTCGCTGCCGTGCACCAGGCCGAACAGGCTGAGCGACAGGAGCTGCACGTAGTAGGCCTCGGATCCGATCGACGGATAGAAAAGGCCGGCGAGCAAGGCCAGGAACCAGATGCCGATCAGGCCGAGGCACAGGGGCCGCGCGCCGGGCGGCGCGCGGTGGGTGAGCGTTTCCGACATGGAGCGGTCTCCTCGCATTATTGTCATACAATCCCGCCCATCTTGCCCCGGCGGTAACCGTCGCGCTACCAGCGCCGCGTGAGCCGCCGGGCGGCGGCGTCCACCGGCTCGGCGTCGCCGGCCAGGGTGAGGATGTCGTTGGCCCGGACCATGGTGTCCTGGCCGGGCACCAGCACCGTGTCCCGCCGCTGGATGCGCAGCACGGTCACCCCTTCGGGCAGCGCCAGGTTGCGCAGCGGCTGGTTCGCCAGCAGGCGGTTGTGCAGCTTGACGGCGCGCACGTCCTGGTCGGCCTCGGCCTCGGGTTCCGACGCGAAGGCTTCGGCACTGAGCACCATGCCCTCCAGGATCAGCAGCTTGGAGTTGGCCGGGTTGATCACGCGCACCCCGAGGTCGAGGAAACGTCGGTTGCGGTCGGGGTCGCGCACCCAGGCCACCACGTTGCGCACCGCGTGCAGCTCGCGCGCGATCCGGCAGACGTGCAGGTTGCGCTCGTCCTCGGCCTGCATGGCGACGACCGCCGTGGCCTGCTCGATGCCGGCCTCGCGCAGATCCCGCACCATGGCCTGCGGCGGTGCCGCGGGGCGTTCGCCGCCCGCGCCCCCCGTCTCGTGGTCGGGCAGGCCGGTGACCTGGATCGCATCCAGGTGCTGGTGACGCAGGCGCCGGGTCAGGGATTCCGCGTCGGCGTCGTCGCCGGCCACCAGGACCCGTTCGCGGGCCTCGTAGCTCGCCGGCAGCAGTTTCGAGAACAGCACCGGCGAGATCATGCAGGTGATGATCGCCACCAGGATGATGGCCGCGTCCATCGCCGGCGAGATCGCGCCGATCTCCATGCCGATGGTGGCCACCGCGATGATCAGCGACAGGCGCGAGCTGAGCAGCGTGCTCGCGGCGAAGGTCTCGCGCCAGCCGTAGGCCAGCCGGAACACCAGCCCGCCCAGCAGTTTCACGCCGAAGGCCACCGCCGTGAGCAGCAGCACCAGCTCCAGCGCCGATCCCGAGGCCAGCAGGGCCGGCAGGTCGAAGTTCACGCCCACCGTGATGAAGAAGATGGGGATGAACAGGCCGTAGCCGATGGCGTCCAGCTTCTCGCGCAGGAACGAGCTCTGGCTGCCGGCCAGCAGCGACACGATCACGCCGGCCAGGAAGGCGCCGAGGATGTTCTCGATGCCCAGACCCTCGGCCAGGGCGATGAACACCAGGGCCAGCGCCAGCGAGCCCCGCACGCGGATCTGCGAGGTCGCCGAGGACAGCAGCCGCATCAGGCGCTGGGCCGGGACGTTCTCGCGCACCCGCGCCGCGATCCGGTAGGCGCCCAGGAAGATCAGCACCAGCACCAGCACCAGGAACAGCTCCAGGGTCACGCCCTTGCTGCGCAGGATCACGTAGCTGCTGATCAACAGGATGGTGACGAAGTCCGCGATCAGGGCGCAGACCAGGATGGTCTGACCGTAGCGCAGCCCGATCAGGCCGCGCTCCTTGAGCACCGGCGCCACCACGCCCAGCGAGGTGGTCGACAGGATCAGTGCCATCAGCCAGGGATTGTCCACGAGGTCGACGTGTCGCAGCCAGAACCCCGCCAGCACCGAGCCGACGCCGGTGAGCAGGAACATGGCGATGCCCACCGCGAACGGATTGCGCACGGTCCGCTGCAGGCGGCTGCCGGCACGCAGGCCGCGGCGGCTGGGGATCTGGGTGAAGTCGATCTCCAGGCCCGACAGGAACATCAGGTAGGCGAAGCCGAACACCGACAACACCTCCAGCACCGGGCCCTCGCTGACCACGCCGAGCCCGCTCTTGCCGACGACGATGCCGGCCACGATCTCGCCCACGATCACCGGGATGCCCAGCCGGCGCACCGGCGACAGCGCCAGCGGCACCACGAAGCTGAGCGCGATCACGATCAGCAGCGGAATGAAGGACAGATCGGATTCGTGCATGGCGGGCTGTCCGGTTGCCGTGGCCCGGCGCGCGGGCCCGGATGAGTCTGCGGCCTCGATGCTCGTGCCGGCGGCCGGCTCCGGCAAACCCGGCGCAGCCTACCCGATGGGACCCGGGCCCTGTCGAGTGGCCGCCGTCGTTATCGCTTCCGGCATTCGCGCCCAAGGCCGCCGTCCGGGCTTTAACGCGCCCGTCACGACACTGTCGTCCAATGGGGCGCAGGGACCGGACCGGCCTTGCGAGCGACCATGTCCGAGCCGTCGCGACTCACCCGACCGCTGTTGCCGCACGTGGACGCCGAGCGCGTGCCGCTGACGCGCTTCGTGTTGCCCAGCTTCTTCGTGTGCAGCATGACCCTCTGGATCGTGGGGCCGGCCGAGGTCGTCGGCCGCCTGACCCAGGTGGTGGGTGCGCTGGCGGTGTTGTGCGCCGGGATCAATCTCTGCCGGGTCGCCTGGTATGTCCGCGCCTTCCTGCATCGCCACCAGACGCGCCTGGACGCGGTCGCCGAGCGAAGGCTGGCCAGGTTACGGCGGGCGATCTACGGCATGGGCGGGGTACTGTTCGGCACGGCCCTTTGTGCCGTCGGCTACTACATCGTCACCGCCGGCATGCTCGGCGACACCCCGCCCGCGGGCGAGACCCGGCTGTTGTGGACCCTGACCGTGGGCGGCCTGGTGCTGTCGATCGTGTTCGGCGAGTTGGTGACCCACCTGGTCGGGGTCGTCGACGCCGCGATGGCGGAGCTGGAGCGGCGCCTGGAACGGTCCTGAGCCGTCACTCCGCGCGCAGCGGCGACCCGTCGTCGCGCCAGCGCCAGGCCGCGAGGATGGCGTCCACCCGCGGCGCCATGCCGTCGGCGTATTCGGGCGGATACGCGACCAGCACGTAGAACCAGCGGCCGGCGTGCTCGCCCAGGGCGACGAAGCCGAGCCGGTCGCCCTCCAGGCGGTGCAGGTCGCGGGTCCAGGCCGGCGGCTGCGCGCGCACCGCCTCGCCGCGCGCGACGCCCGCCGCCAGGGCGCGGGCGGTGGCCAGGGCATCGGCCTGACGGGTGCCCGCCGGCAGCGTCGCGATGTGGATCGCGGCGGCGTCGACCGGCGTGCCGTCGAAGGCGGCGCGGATCACCACCACCGCCCCCTGGCCGGAGTTCGCGGTCGCCGCCGTCATGTCCGCCGGCACATAGGTCTCGAACGGCAGCGCGAAGGCCTCGCCGGGCCGGAAGCGATTAAAGGTCATGGGCTGCGCCTGGCCCTCGACGCGGATCTCGCCCTCGCGGGTTTCGGGCCGTTCCGTCGGCCCGCCGTCGGAGCAGGCGATCAGGACGGCGACTAGGGCGATCGTGAGGTATCTGGCGATGACGGTCTCCATGCGGCTACGGTGTCCGGATCGATTTTGCGATACTGGCGCGCGACGTACCATCCAGGATCGAACCTCGATGCGACTGTTCCCCGGCAAACGCCCACGGGACCTGGGCCCGCGCGACGGCGCGCTGGCGCCCTGTCCGGACAGCCCCAACTGCGTGCACAGCGGCGCGGCGGATCGGCGGCATGCGATCGAGCCCTTCCCGGTGCACGGCAAGCCGGCCGCGGCCATGCAGCGGCTGCACGAGATCGTCTCGGCGATGCCGCGCACGGAGGTGTTGGAGGCCAAGCCCGATTACCTCTACGCCGAGTGCGCCACGCGCGTGCTCGGCTTCGTCGACGACCTCGAATTCCTGTACGACGGCCGGGCCATCCAGGTCCGGTCGGCGTCCCGCCTCGGCTATTCCGACCTCGGCGTCAACCGCAAGCGGGTGGAGCGCATCCGGCGGGTCTACGAAGCGACATACAACGACAAGGCAAGCGACACATGATCGAGCACCTCGCCAGCGACGGCATCCTTACCCTGCGGCTGAACTACGGCAAGGCCGGCGCCCTGGACATCGAGCTCATGGAGGCGATGTCGGCGGCCCTGGACGAGGCCCTGGACGCCCGCGCGGTGGTGTTGACCGGTTCCGGTGATATCTTCTCGGCGGGCGTGGACCTGCCGCGCCTGGTCGCGGGCGGGCCGGACTACGCCCGCCGTTTCCTGCCGGTTCTGGACGAGGTCTTCGAAAAGCTGTTCGCGCTGCCCCGGCCCGTCGTCGCCGCCCTCAACGGTCATGCCGTGGCCGGCGGCTGCATGCTCGCCCTGGCCTGCGACCACCGGCTGATGGTGAAGGGCAAGGCCCGTCTCGGTATCCCCGAGCTGCGCCTGAGCGTGCCCTTCCCGCCCTCGGCGATCGAGGTGGTGCAGTACGCGGTGGGCGCGACCGACGTGGAGTGGCTGCTGTTCAGCGGCGAGACCCTGTCGCCGGACGCGGCGCTGCGCAGCGGCATCGTCGACGAGGTGGTGCCCCACGACCGGCTGATGGGCCGGGCCCTGGAGGTGGCCGGGCGCTATGCCGGCATGCGTACCGAGAATTTCTCGGTGGTCAAGCGCATGCTGCGCTCGGAGGCGGTGGACCGCATCCGCCGCCGGCGCGAGCGCTTCGCCGCGGAGCTGGAGGAGCGCTGGTGCGATCCCGGCACCCACGAGGAGTTGCGCGCCTACGTCCGGGACGTGCTCGGCAAGTGACGTCGATCGGCGGCGCTCCCCCTCTCCCTGGCCCTCTCCCCCAAGGGGGAGAGGGGACAAGTCCACCGCTGGGATCATGGACCGGGAATCCGTGAACCTCCGGTCGTTCGGCGGAAAATAGTAAAAGCCTTCTCCCCTTGGGGGAGAAGGTTTGGATGAGGGGTAATCGAATTCGGGGTCGACCGGTCCGGCTTTAGGCGGTGGCCGTTGATTCGTGGTGCCGCGGCGACACGTACATGGCGATGTCCGCTTCCATGACCGTCTCGCCCCTGGTATTGCGCACGCGCGCCGGCACCTCGATGTCGGCGCTCTCGCCCTCGGCCGGCGATCGGGGCAGGGTCACCGTCACCACGAGATCGGTGTCCGCCTTCTTCAGGTAACGCACGGTCATGCCCCGCGGGATCCAACGCATGCCGCGCGGCAGGGACGATTCCATCATGGTGCCGGCGGCCACCTCGCAGAGGGCGCACATGGCGATCGCATTAACGGTCCCGATGTGGTTGTGCACCGCCCGACGGTTACGCATCGCCACCTCGCAATGGCCCGGTTCCAATCGCAGGAAGCGCGGCCGGATGGTTGCGAAGTAGGGCGCCTGCATCGTGACCAGTCGGGAGAATATGCGGTCGCCCAGCGGGAACCGCCGGGCGCGCTGGAACAGTTGCGCGGGTGATGCCATGCCTCGGCCTCAAGAGAAGGCGTCACCGGATGCTATACCGGCGCCTTTATGGCGGCAATCGCGCGCGGCCGGGATGCCACTCGGAGCCGGCGGACGTTGTCGGTTAAGCTGGACGACCGACATCCGGAGCCGAACGCCATGCAGAAAACGGGCTGGGCCGCGATCGTTCTCGGTCTGATCGCGATCGCGGGCATCTTCGTCCATCAGCGCTGGGATCAGCTCACCGCATCCGAGGGGACGCGGCAGGCCGTGCCGGCGTCGCCGGAGACCCCCGACGCCGAGGAGCCCCCGCCGATACGACATCCCATCCCCGAACCGGCGTCCGAGCCGGCCGCGGCGGATGCGCCGGGGGCGGACGAGGACGAATCCGAGACGCGTGAGCCGCTGCCGCCGCTGGCGGAGAGCGACAAGCCGGTGCGCGCGGACCTGAAGACGCTGCTCGGCGGCGGCGCGCTGCCCGATTTCCTGGTTCCCGAGCGCCTGATCGAGCACACGGTGGTCACCATCGAGAATCTCGACCGCAAGGCGATCCCCCTGCGTTACCGGCCGGTCGAGCATGTCTCCGGCCAGCCCGCCGTGGAGGCCGGCGAGGACGGCACGCATTATTTGACGGCCGACAACGCCGCCCGCTACGACGCCTACGTCGATGCCCTGACGGCGGTGGACGCGGCGCCGTTGGCCGCTCTGTACGTACGCTATTACCCGCTGTTCCAGCAGGCGTACGAGGCCATGGGCTATCCCGACCGTTACTTCAACGATCGGCTGGTGGCGGTGATCGACCATCTGCTGGCGACGCCGGCGGTCGAATACCCGATCCCGGTGGTCCGCCCGGATGCCCTCTGGGAGTTCGCCGACCCCGATCTGGAGGAACGCTCCTGGGGCCAGAAGACCCTGATCCGCATGGGGCCCGGACACATGGCGACGGTCAAGGCCGAGCTGCGCGCGCTTCGGGCCGAGATCGCGGACCGCGAGCCCGCGGACGACGCCATGACAGAGAACGGCGGGGAAGACGGCGGCGATCCCGGCGGCGGGCAGGCCGGCGGTTGAAATGCCGTGCCCGGCCCCAAGGCTCGAAGGCAGGCAGCTTAGTCACAGACCATCCCGCGAGGTCGCCATGCATATCGAGATCAACCTGGGCGAGGGCGTGCAGCATTCGGAGACGCTGGACGGTTTCATCCATCGCAAGCTGGGCCCGGTGGAGCGGCGCTTCGGCGACCGCCTGACCCGGATCGAGGTCTTCTTCAAGGACGTCAACGGCGGCAAGGGCGGCATCGACAAGGCCTGCACCATGGAGGCCCGGCCCGCGGGGATCGACCCGGTGGCCGTCGAGGCGCAGGACGAGGACCCGTACAAGGCCGCCAAGCAGGCCGCGGACAAGCTGGACCGGGCCCTGGAGCATCGCACCGCGCGCGCCGACAGGCGCGGCTGACGCGGTCGCCCGCCGGGCCGGGGCCATGCGCCGCATCGTCATCCACCGGCCCGGCGGCTACGACCGACTGACCCTGACGGCGGCCCCGGACCCCACACCCGGTCCGGGCGAGGTCGCCATCGAGGTCGCCGCGGCCGGTGTCAACTTCGCCGACTGCATCACCCGCATGGGACTGTACGCCTCGGCCAAGGCGCTGGTGGGGTATCCCATCACGCCGGGTTTCGAGGTGGCGGGGCGGGTGGCCGCCGTCGGCGATGGCGTCGACGACCTGACCCCGGGCACGCCGGTGCTGGCCCTGACCCTGTTCGGCGGTTACGCCACGCGGGCGGTCGTGCCGCGGGCGCAGGCGGCACCGGTCCCGGCGGACTGGTCGCCGGCCGAGGCGGCGGCCTTCCCCACCGCCTTCCTGACCGCCTGGTACGCCCTGTTCGAGTTGGCCCATCCGCGCCCCGGCGCGCGGGTGCTGGTGCATTCCGTGGCCGGCGGCGTGGGTCAGGCCCTGGTCCAGTTGGCTCGTCTCGCCGACTGCGAGGTGACCGGCGTGGTGGGGGCGCCGCACAAGGTGGCGGCGGTCGCGGCCCTGGGCGCCGGCGCGGTGATCGACAAGTCCCGCGCCGCTCTCTGGGCCGAGGCGGAGCGCGCCGCGCCCGGCGGTTTCGACGTGATCCTGGACGCCAACGGCGCGGAGACCCTGCGCGCCGGCTATGACCACCTGGCGCCGGGCGGCAAGCTGGTGGTCTACGGTTTCCACAGCATGTTCCGCAAGGACGGCGGCGGGCGGCCGCCCTGGCCGCGGCTGCTGCGCGACTGGCTGCGCACGCCGCGCTTCAATCCGATGGCGTTGACCGGCGACAACAAGAGCGTGCTCGCCTTCAACCTGAGTTTCCTGGCCGACCGCGCCGACCTGCTGCGCGCGGCCCTGGACGAGTTGCTCGGCTGGGCGGCCGCCGGCCGCATCCGGCCGCTGCCGGTCACCGCCTACCCGTTCGCCGAGGTCGCGCGGGCGCACCGCGACCTGGAATCGGGACAGACCGTCGGCAAGCTGGTGCTGGAGACCGGCGGTGATCCCCGCCACCCGGAGGAGAAACGACCATGACCATCGACATGTACCAAGCCTCGATCCCGGTGTTCATCCGGTTCCTCGGCAACCTGTCCGATCTGCTGGACAAGGGCGAGGCGCACGCCGAGGCACAGGGCATCGAGCCGGCCGTGATGCTGGGCTATCGCCTGTATCCGGACATGCTGCCGCTCACCGGGCAGGTGCAGATCGCCTGCGACACCGCCAAGCGCTGCGCGGCGCGCCTGACCGGCACCGAGGCGCCGTCGGACGCCGACGACGAGGCCAGCTTCGAGGCATTGCAGGCGCGCATCCAACGCACGGTCGACTACCTGCGGGACTTCAAGCCGGACGACATCGCCGGCACCGACGACAAGCCGGTAAAGCTGGAGCTGCCGATCGCGACGCTGGACTTCACCGGCATGCAGTACCTGCTGTATTTCGCGCTGCCGAATTTCTTCTTCCACGTCACCACGGCCCACGGCATCCTGCGCCACTGCGGCGTGGCGATCGGCAAGCTGGACTACATGGGCGGCACCTGAGAGGGTGTCTACAAAACGACGGCGTTCCGCATCCTCACGTATTGCGGCAAACGCTGCGGATCCCGCGCTCCGGCGTCGATCAACCTGCCTCACTCGCGAGGTTGTGCAGAGGTCTCGTTCCCTCTGTGCGCCTCCGTGGTCCATGTTCTTGCTGGCCGTTTGCCGAGGCGCTTTGCGCCGTCGTGCTCTTCGACAGGGGGATGCCGGGAACGCTTCGCTTATCCCGGTCTACAGGCTTTGGTTGGCAGGACATGAAACCACAGAGGCGCACGGAGGCGCACAGAGGTTTTGATGGGCGCCCTGGATCGTGTCCGGGGCAGGCTTTCGTCCGGATCCGGTATCCGGACAATCCCTGGCCTGGCGAACGTTTCCCTGGGTCCCGGATAGCCGCTGCCGCGGCTTCCGGGACGACAGTCAGTTTCCTCTGTGTTCCTCTGTGCGCCTCTGTGGTTAATTTTCTGGCTGGCTATTTGCCGAGACGCTTTCCGCCGTCGTGATATTCGACAGGGAGATGCCGGGAACGCTTCGCTTATCCCGGCCTACGGTCTGCCTTCGCTCGCGGCGTGTCGTCAACACCCTCTGAGCCGGCCGCGATCACGACGATGCGGTGCGGCACTGTATTTTCATGCATCCGGATACCGCTGCGCCCAGGGTCGGGCCTGTTCCAGGACGGCGGCCAGCCCCAGCAGGGTCGCCTCGCCGCCGTGCGGCGCCACGAACTGCGCCCCCAGCGGCATGCCGTCGGTGTCCGTGAACAGCGGCAGGGACAGGGCCGGGTGACCGGTCATGTTGAACACGCCGGTGAAATGCGCGAACTCGAAGGTGACCTCGAAGTAGCCCTGGTGGTCGAGGTCGTCGCGGCTGGAGGCGAGCACGCCGTGGGCGGGCGCGGCATGCGGCAGGGTCGGGGTCAGCAGCAGGTCGCATTCCGCGAGGCAGCCGTCCACCCGCCGGGTCACGTCCGCCACCACCGGATCGGCGGCGACCAGGTCGGCGCCCGTCACCCGGCGCCCGTACTCGTACGTCGCCAGGATGCAGGGCTCCAGGGTGTCGGGGCCGACGGCGCGGCCGGTGGCGGCCGCGAGCTGGTCCGCGACCGCGGCGACGAAGCTGGACCAGACGTCCAGCGTGGCCCGGCAGTACGGGACCCAGTCCAGCTCGGGGCGCAATTCGACGACCTCGTGGCCGAGTTCGGCCAGGGTCGCGGCGGTGGCCTCGATGCCCTCGCGCACGGCCGGCGCGACCGGGATGTCGGCCCAGGGGGACGTCGTCCAGCCGATGCGCAGGCGCTCCGGCGGGCGTGCCAGGGCGTCGGCATAGGTCCCGGTGGGCATCGGCGGCCGGGTGTAGCTGCCCGGTGCCGGGCCGGCCACCGCGTCCAGCAGGCCGGCGCAGTCGCGCACGCTGCGGGTCACGGCGAACTCGATCGCGAAGCCGTTCAGGGGATTGGCGAAGTCCGGCCCGGCCGGTATCAGCCCGCGCGTCGGCTTGAGCCCCACGAGGCCGTTGCAGGCCGCGGGGATGCGGATGGAGCCGCCGCCGTCGTTGGCGTGCGCCATGGGCACGATCCCGGCGGCCACGGCCGCCCCGGACCCGCCGCTGGAACCGCCCGGGCTGCGGCCGGGGGCGTACGGGTTCACGGTGGGGCCGTGCAGCAGGCTCTCGGTGGTGGCGCAATAGCCCAGCTCGGGGGTGGCGCTGCGGCCGACCGTGGCCAGCCCGGCGGCACGGAAACGGGCCGCGAGGTCGGTGTCGTGCGGCACGGTCATGCCGCGCGCCAGCCGGCTGCCCAGCTCGTAGCGCTGGCCGGCCTCGTGGCAGACCAGATCCTTGATCAGGAAGGGCACGCCCGCGAACGGGCCGTCGGCGGGCGCATCGTAGTCGCGTGTCGGGTAGCTCTCGATCACGGCGTTCAGTTGCGGGTTCAGCCGCTCGATGGCGGCCAGGGCCTGGGCCGCGAGCTCGGCGGGCCGGACCTCGCCGGCGCGCACCAGTGTGGCCAGGGCGGTGGCGTCGTGGGCGGCGTACTCGGCATGGGACATCACGGGGTCGGCGGACATGGGCGGGCTCCGGTCGGGTTCGATCCCCCTTGGTAGCGGATGCCGGGCACGCCGTAAACCGGCTGGATGGTCCCGTGCATATGCGGGGGCTGCCAAGCGGCCGGGGAGGGGGTAGGCTGGCGGCACGGACAAGAACCGATGCGACGGGGCGCCGCGACCCCGGGAGGTGACGAGCCATGGTCGATCTCGACGCGTTCAGCGGATTCCTGCTGGCGCTGCACCGGGCCGAGCGCCGTCTGCCCGCCGACCGCTTCCAGGACGCGGTGCTGGACCGGTTGGCGGCCGCGGTCGGCTTCGATGCGGCCTGGTGGGGGATGGCCGCCTTCGGCCGCGACGACATCCGGCTGCACAGTTCCCACGCGGTCGGCCTGCCGGGCGACTACGACCGACGCTGGCTGGGCGTGCGCCACGAGGACGCCCTGGCGCGCGCGATCGCCCGCCGGCCGGGCACGACCCTGCGTTACGACGCCGCGGGCCTGCGCCGCAGCCCGGGCCTGCGGTCGCTGGTCGACACCTGCGGCATCCGCGACGCCCTGTCCACCGTGGTGCTGGAGCCGGTGCGGGGGCTGGCGACCTTCCTGTCGCTGTACCGGGGCCCCGGCGCGCCGCCGTTCGGCGACGCGGAGCGCGCCTTCTGCCAGGCGGCGATGCCGCATATCGCCGAGGCCTGGCGCGGCAACCGCCTGACCCATCTTCGCCGTCAGGCGGCCGCCGGCGGGCCGCGGGTGGTGCGCGCCCTGGCGGACCGGCGCGGCGTCACGCACGCGGCGGACGGCGGTTTCCGGCGCCTGCTGCGGCGGGAATGGCCGCACTGGCGGGGGCCGTCGTTGCCGGCGCCGCTGCGGCGCGGCGCCTGGTATGGCGCCAGCCTGGTCGCCGAGCGCCGGGTCGTCGGCGACCTGTTCCAGGTGGAGCTGCGCCCGCGCCCGCCGGGCGATTGCCTGACCCCGCGCGAGCGCGCCGTGGCCGACGCCTACGGCCGCGGCGCGTCCTACAAGGCCGTCGCGCGGGATCTGGACCTGGCGCCGTCCACGGTGCGCCATTACCTGCGCAACGCCTACGCCAAGCTGGGCGTGTCCGACAAGGCCGCGCTGGCGCGGCGCTTGGCGGACGATTGAACCCATACGCATCGGCCGCGAACGAACGGAGGAGCCCATGCCATTGATGTCCTATGCCAGCGGCCCGAGCGGCGAGCCGTTGCTCGGTCAGACGATCGGCGAGAATCTGCGACGCACGGTCGAGCGTTTCGGCGAGCGCGAGGCGCTGGTGGTGCGCTCGCAGGGCTACCGCGCGAGCTACCGCGAGCTGTGGGACCAGGTCGAGCGCCTGGCGAAGGCGCTGCTGGCGCTGGGTGTCGAGCGCGGCGAGCGCGTGGGCCTGTGGTCGCCCAACCGCCACGAATGGGTGCTGACGCAGTTCGCCACGGCGCGCATCGGCGCGATCCTGGTCAACGTCAACCCGGCCTACCGCGCGCCGGAGCTGGAATACGCGCTGCGGCAGTCGGAGGTGAGCGTGCTGCTGCTGGCGCGCGAATTCCGGGGCAGCGACTACCCGGCGATCCTGGCCTCGGTGCGCGATTCGCTGCCGGCGCTGCGCCACGCCCTGGTGCTCGACGACGACTGGGCGGACCTGCTGGCGCGGGCCGACGAGGTGGACGCCACGGCCCTGGCCGAGCGCGAGGCGACGCTGCAGTTCGACGATCCGATCAACATCCAGTACACCTCGGGCACCACGGGCGCGCCCAAGGGCGCGACCCTGACCCACCACAACATCCTCAACAACGCCTACTTCATCGGCCGGGCCCTGGGCTACGGCGAGACCGACCGGGTATGCATCCCGGTGCCGTTCTACCACTGCTTCGGGATGGTGATCGGCAACCTTAACTGCGTGGCCCACGGGGCGGCGATGGTGATCCCGGGCGAAGCCTTCGACCCGGAGGCGGTGCTGCGCACCGTGGCCGAGGAGCGCTGCACCTCGCTGTACGGGGTGCCGACGATGTTCATCGACATGCTGGCGCACCCGCTGGTGGATGAGCTGGACCTGGGCTCGCTGCGCACCGGGGTGATGGCGGGTTCCACCTGTCCCGTGCGGGTGATGGAGCAGGTGCGCGAGCGCCTGCACATGGAAGAGGTCACCATCTGCTACGGCATGACCGAGACCTCGCCGGTATCCACCCAGACGGCGGTGGACGACCCGCTGGACAAGCGGGTGGGTAGTGTCGGTCGGGTGCACCCGCACCTGGAGATCAAGGTGATCGACCCGGGCGACGGCCGGCTGCTGCCGGTGGGCGAGGCCGGGGAGCTGTGTACGCGGGGCTACTCGGTGATGCGCGGCTACTGGAACAACCCGGAGGCCACGGCCAAGGCGGTGGACGAGGCCGGGTGGATGCACACCGGGGACCTGGCGACGATGGACGAGCAGGGGTATGTGGCGATCGTGGGGCGGATCAAGGACCTGA
This sequence comes from Salinisphaera sp. PC39, assembly GCF_040361335.1. NCBI lineage: Bacteria > Pseudomonadati > Pseudomonadota > Gammaproteobacteria > Salinisphaerales > Salinisphaeraceae > Salinisphaera > Salinisphaera sp. PC39. The sequence goes on from NZ_APNM01000001.1 coordinate 29,706, forward strand.
TCATCCGCGGCGGCGAGAACATCTATCCGCGCGAGATCGAGGAATGTCTGCACGGCCACCCGGAGGTGGCCGACGTGCAGGTGATCGGGGTGCCCTCCGAGCGCTACGGCGAGGAAGTGATGGCCTGGGTGCGCCCGGCGGCCGGGGTCGAGCCCGACGCCGATGCGCTGGAGGCGCACTGCCGCGAGCGTTTGGCGGGCTTCAAGGTGCCGCGGCGCTGGAAGTTCGTGGACGAGTTCCCGGTCACGGTCACCGGCAAGGTGCAGAAATTCCGCATGCGCGAGATCGCCGTCGAGGAGGACGAGGGCGGCTCGGCGAGCGCCGCCGGTAACGGCTAGCGCCGCAGCGCGCGGCCGTGGCGGGCGAGGTGCGGCTCGTAGAAATCGCGCAGGCGTTGCCAGTCGGCCTCCTCCGGGTCCGTGCCCGGCCGCAGCAGCGGGCCGACCGTGAGCCGTCGGCCGCGGGCGTCCAGGGCGACCATGAGCACGGGCACGTCCGCCGCGCGGGCGATGCGGTAGAAGCCGCTCTTCCAGGTGCCGCCCGAGCGGCGCGTGCCTTCGGGCGCGATCGCCAACCACAGGCGTTCGCGCCGGCGGAAGGCCTCCACGCTGTCGCGCGCGACGCCGGCCGCGGCGCCCCGGTTCACCGGGATGCCGCCGAGCCGGCGCATCAGCCGTCCGAACGGCCGGCGGAACAGGGTGTGCTTGCCCAGCCAGCCGACGTCGAGGCCCAGCGCCAGCATCGCGCCGACGCTGCCGACGAAATCCCAGTTCGAGGTGTGCGGGGCGCCGATCACCACCGCGCGGGGGACGTCCGGCAGCCCGCCCTCGATGCGCCAGCCGAACAGCCGCAGCACGACACGCCCGAAGGCGCGGGTGAAGCGGTTGCCGCGCCGGGGTACGTTGTCGCCGACCGGCGGTAGCCGCAACGCGGTCAAGCGGCGGTCACCGTCGGTTGCGGCGGGGCGGGGGTAGCTGCCCGGTGCACCGCTACAGTTCGATCTGTACCGCCTCGGCCGCTCGGCGGGCCTTGGCGCGGGCGGTGTCGATGTCCACGCCGCGGGCCAGGGCCACCCCCAGGCGGCGTTCGCCGTGGACCTCGGGCTTGCCGAACAACCGTAGCTCGGTGTCGGGCTCGGCCAGGGCGGCGTCCAGGTTGCCGTATTCCATGCGGTCGGAATCGCCGGCGCCCAGGATCACCGCCGAGGCCGAGGGGCCGTACTGGCGGATCGCCGGCACCGGCAGTCCCAGGATGGCGCGGGCGTGCAGCGCGAACTCGGACAGGTTCTGGGAGATCAGCGTGACCAGGCCCGTGTCGTGCGGGCGCGGCGAGACCTCGCTGAACCAGACGCGGTCGCCCTTGACGAACAGCTCCACGCCGAAGATGCCGAGGCCGCCCAGGGCGTCGGTCATGGCGCGGGCCACCCGCCGGGCCTCCTCGGCCGCGGCCGCGGTCATCGGCTGTGGCTGCCAGGACTCGCGGTAGTCGCCGCGCTCCTGGCGGTGGCCGATGGGCTCGCAGAAGGCGGTGCCGCCGGCGTAGCGGACCGTGAGCAGGGTGATCTCGTAGTCGAAGTCGACGAAACCCTCGACGATCACCCGGCCCTGTCCGGCACGGCCGCCGGACTGGGCGTATTCCCAGGCGGCGTCCACGTCGGCCTCGGTGCGCACCAGGCTCTGGCCCTTGCCCGAGGAGGACATCACCGGCTTGACCACGCAGGGCAGGCCGATCTCGGCGACCGCGGCCCGGTATTCCGCCTCGCTCTCGGCGAAGCGGTACGGCGAGGTCGCCAGGCCCAGTTCCTCGGCGGCCAGGCGCCGGATGCCCTCCCGGTTCATGGTGAGCAGGGCGGCGCGGGCGGTGGGGATGACGTGCCAACCTTCCTGTTCCAGCTCCACCAGGGCGGGCGTGGCGATGGCCTCGATCTCGGGCACGATCAGGTGCGGCCGCTCGCGTTCCACCAGGGCGCGCACGGCCGCGGCATCGAGCATGTCCAGCACCTCGCCGCGATGGGCGACCTGCATGGCCGGCGCGCCGGCATAGCGGTCGGCCGCGATCACCTCGCAGCCCAGCCGCTGGAGCTCGATGGCGACCTCCTTGCCCAGTTCGCCGCTGCCGAGCAGCAGCACGCGGGTGGCGGTGGCCGACAGGGGCGTGCCGATCGTGGTCATGTCCGGGGTCCGGTGGGGCGCGAATCCCGGCCCGGTCGCCCTGGCGCCGGGCGTGGCGGGATCCGCGGCTGGCGGGCGGTTACTCGTGCGTGCTGCCGTCGTGCACGTGGCCGTGCTCGATCTCCTCGTCGCTGGCGCCGCGTACAGTCTTGACCTCGACCTCGAACTGCAGCTCCTGGCCGGCGAGCACATGGTTGCCGTCCACGGTGACCTCGTCGTCGCCGACTTCCTTCACGGTCACGACCATGGGGCCGGCGTTGGACTCGGCCTGGAACTGCATGCCGGGCTCGAGCTGCTCCACGCCCTGAAAGGCACTGCGCGGCACGTTCTGCACCAGTTCCTCGCGGTGCTGGCCGTAGGCGTCCTCCGGGGGAACCGTCACCGAGAAGGAGTCGCCCTCGTCGCGGCCGGTCATGGCCTTCTCCAGGCCGGGGATGATGTTGCCGTGGCCGTGCAGGTAGGTCAGGGGCTCGCGGCCCTCGGAGGTGTCCAGGGTCTCGCCGTCGTTGTTGCGCAGCGTATAGTCGAAGCTGACGACGGTGTTCTCTGCGATCTGCATGTAATGCCCCGCTGTCTATGCGGTGAATGGCCGCCCAGGGTAATCCCTCGGGGCGCTCGCGAACAGGGTGCGGCCGGCTGCGGTGTCGCGGAGAGCGGCCGATAACCACTGTCCGGGTCCGGCGGGCGGCCGCGCAAGGGCGGTCCCCGGCACCATGCAAAGGGAGGTGCGATGACCTACGGCAAACCGTTTCTGGCGGGGTTCATGTCGACCCTGATCTTCCATCAGGGCCTGTTCCTGGTGTTCTACCTGGCCGGGCTTGCGCCCGAGGCCCCCTACAGCCTGGCGCGCACCTGGCCGTTCGGCGTGCCCGACGTGTTGTCGCTGGCGTTCTGGGGCGGGGTCTGGGCGATTCCCGCCTGGCTGGTGTTCCGGGACAGCGGCCGCGTCGGCTACTGGGTGCGGGCCGTGGTGTTCGGCGCGCTGGCGCCCAGCGCGGTGGCGTTGTTCGTGGTGTTCCCCCTGAAGGGACTGGGCCTGGCCGGCGGCTGGGATCCCGCCGTGATCGCGGGCGCGCTGATGCTGAACGGTGCCTGGGGTTTCGGCGTGGCGCTGGGGATGCGGCTACTCGGCGAGTAGTCCACGAAAAAGGCCCCCGGCCGAAGCCGGGGGCCCTGATCGCGATAATCGCGTTCGCGCGTTACGCGGGACGGATGTCGGAGGCCTGCGGCCCCTTCTTGCCCTGCGTGATCACGAACTGGACCGTCTGGCCCTCGGTCAGCGAGCGGAAGCCGCTGCCGGCGATCTCGTTGGCGTGCGCGAAGACGTCCTTGCCGCCGTCGGTCGGGGTGATGAACCCGTAGCCCTTGGCGTCGTTGAACCACTTCACGGTACCGGTCAATACGTCAGACATGACGTTTCCTCATATAGCAACAAATTACACGGGCCACGCCCGTGGTGTACAAGCGATCAAGAAACGTGTCTGGGGTAACCTGGTAACCCCGTCGGGGAGACGGGCCGCAGAGACCGCAGTGGGCACGGCTTGAAACGAATGTACGGCCAGCATGCCCCATGCCGGGGATTCTGTCCAGAAAAAGTTTCGCGGCTCAGGGTGGCGGTTCGTCGCCGGTTGCCGGGCGCTTGCGCAGCTCGTCGGCGACCGCGCGCGGGAAGTTCCAGTCCTCCCACTCCAGGCCGATCTCGCGCAGCGAGCGGGCCAGGCGCAGCAGGCGCGCCGGCGAGCCCTTGGGGGCGATGCCCGTGCCGAAGCGGCTGACATAGCATTCCAGGCGCCCCAGCAGGAGCTGCAGGTCGCGGTTGGGATCGCCGCTGGCCGGCTTCTGGTAGGCCCATTGCCGCGCGGCCGCCAAGTCGTTGCCGTCGACCAGCAGGGCGCCCCCGCGCAGCCCGAACGAGACCAGGGTCAGGTCGCCCAGCCGGCGCTGCATGGCCTCGCGCATGACCGCGTCGTAGAGATTGGCCACGGTGTCCGGCCCCGGTCGTGTCAGGCCGCGGTGCTGGACCGCCCGCCCACGGCGTCGAACCAGCGACGGAGATGAGTCAGTTCCTCGGGGACCGGCAACCGGAACTTGCGTGCGAAGTCGATCCCGCAGAAGGCCGTGATGTCGGCCACCGAGAAGCTGTCGCCGGCCAGGTGGACGTTGTCGGCCAGGTGCCGGTCCAGGCCCTCCAGGAAGACGTTGTAGCGGTAGCGGCCGCGTTCCACGAGCTCCGGGATCTGCTCGACGCGGTCGGGGTAGCCGGGCAGGGCGCGGCCGGCGAAGGCAGGCACCGCGTTGCGGAAGCACTCGGCGGCGGCGTGCAGCCCGGCGATCTCGGATTCGCGCTCCCACATCTCGACCAGGGCGGCCTCGCGGGCGTCGCGCCCGAACAGCGGCGGCTCGGGGTGGAGGATCTCGAAGTAGCGGCAGATGGCCATGGCCTCGCCGATCAGGGTGCCGTCGTCCAGCTCCAGCAGCGGCACCCGGCGGCGCGGGCTCTTGGCCAGGAACTCGGGGTCCAGCTCCAGGCTGTCGGGCGGCGCGACCTGCTGGGTCTCCACGGTCAGGCCCTTCTCGGCCAGGTACATGCGCACCCGGCGCGGGTTGGGGGCCACTTGCCAGTCGTACAGGATCATCGACGCATCCTCCTCGGCGGGCCGTCGCGACCCGATGTGCCGGGCAGCATAACGCAGGGCGCGCGGCCGGGGCTCGTCAGCGCCGGCGCGATCGCGCAAGATGACGCGCCTTGGCTGAGTCGCCGGTTCCACGGCCCATGAACGAGATCGCCCGCGAATTGCTGGACGCGCACGTCGCCTTCGAGCTGCGGCAATGGCGCGGCAAGACCCTGGAACGCCACCTCGCACGCGAGGTCCGGCACCTGTGGGACTGGGCCGGGGAAACCCCGCTCGCCGCGGTGGCGGACGCGGCCACGGTACGCGGCGCCGCCCGCCGGCTGGTGCTGGAACGGCCGCTGGGCGAGGACCTGGCGGCGGAGGTGGGCGCCGTCGCCCGCCACTTGGTGACGCATCCGGTCAACCGCGAGACCGCGGTCGCGGACGTGATCGACCGCGAGCTGTTCGATCGGGGCGTCGACCTGATCGCGGACCTGGAGGACCTGCGCGAACGCCTGATCCGGCGGGCACTGCACGGCCGCCTCTACCGGATGCTGGCCTCCGACCTGCTCTACCACGGCATCAAGGGGTTCCTGTTCAGCGATCGCGCCCTGCTGCAGCGTATCCCGGGGGTATCGTCGCTGCTCCGCAAGGGCGCCGGCAGCGTCAACAAGCGCCTGCCGGGCCTGGAGGCGCAGATCGAGCGCCAGGTCCGGGCCTACCTGGAGGGCAATCTGGAGCGGACCCTGCGCCACAGCGAGACGTTCCTGCTCGGCGCCCTCACCGCGGAGCGCATCCACGCCCTGGCCGACGAGGTGTGGGCCGCCGCCGCGGACCGCACGCTGGCGGTGGACGACGTGCTCGACGGCGACGAGACCGAGGCGTTGACGGATTTCGGGCTGGCGGTCTGGGAGCGCCTGCGGGCCTCGGACTACGTGCGCACGCTGGTGGACGCGGCCATCGACGATTTCTACGGCCGCTGGGGCGACCGCCCGCTGACCGAGGCCGCGGCGATCGTCGGCATCGGCCGCGACACCCTGGAGCGCGAGGCGCTGGCCCTGGCGCCGCCGGTGGTGGACGCGCTGCGGGAGGGCGGTTACCTGGAGGCACTGATCCGGCGGCGACTGGAGCCGTTCTACGCATCGAAAACGGCTGCTCGGATTCTGGATTAGTCGCGAAGGTCTTCAAATTGTGCAGGTAGATGCTGCTGACCGTTCTTGTCGGCAGCGCCAATTGATATCGGCTTGCGATGCAGATTTCCGTGAAGGTTAGACCAGTCCTTGAGTCGGAAGCCAAGTTCCAAGCTCTGGGTTCAGTCCTCCGGTGGATACGGCCGCCCTAAATCCACCGTTGTCACGGGACCGACGAGCTGCAAGAACTCGGTGCAATGGTCGTTATCCCCGGTGATCATAACTTCATTCGTGAAGACGACTTCGGGAATGGTATATGAGCCAGGATTCGAATAATCCATGAAAACCCGATGATTCTCGTACTCGATGCTCGCGCCTTCCGAACAATCTATCGTGTCGTTTCCTCCCAGCAACCGGATTAGCGCGTTCGCCAACGCTGGGTTAGCGTTGGTGCTGAACCCGGCGTCCGTGTGCACTTGAAGTCCACTAGGGCCGGCACAGGACTGTTCGTCCACATAGGCCCATGTGGTGACTTCATTCTCCAGTATCCAAAATCTGCCTTGGTCGGTAACGCCAGACTGTGCCTCCGGGTTCGGGAACTGCGGATTGCCGCCCGACCACGGAATGCAATAGGGCGAATTGCCGGTTTCGTCGGTGTTGGTGCGATGTGTCAATACTTCCTCGACGCCTGCTACGGTCGTCGGATATCCAAATAGGTTAGCGAGCGGAGTGTTCGCGAAGTTGTTATTGCCGTCCGTTACATAGGTGTACAGTCGGGCAAAATTTTCGGCTCTTCTGCACTGACGTGAGCTAGAAAGGGATGACTGCCGCCGACAAACTCGTTCTAATACAAGTTCCTACACCAGAAAAGAAGGAGCTTGTAGATGGCGGCAATCATCCCGACGTCGATTCTTGGCCTGCGGGGCCAGTGCGTCAAGTCGTTGTCCTGGGACCAGGCGGCCGATGAGCTGGTGGTGCGCTGCACGCGCGATCAGCGTTTTGCCCCGGTGGACCACCGCACCGGGGCGCGCGGTACAGTCAATCGCTGGTTGCGTCGGCGGGTCCGGGATCTGCCGTTGTGGGGACGCGCGGTGACGCTGGAGATCGAGTACTGCCAGCTCAAGGTCGGCGCCACGGATCGGCGCATGGAGCACCTGGTCTTCGTTGATCCGGGGAGGGGCTATACCCACCGTTTCTGCCGGTTCGTGTGTCAGCTGTGTCGGCACATGGCCATTGACGCGGTAGCCCGCTACACGGGTCTGGCCTGGCGCACGGTCAAGGCCATGGATGCACGCACCCTGCATGCCGAGCTGCCGGCGCTGCACCCGCAGGACATCACCGGCGTGCGCTATCTGGGCATCGACGAGGTCGCCCGCGCCAAGGGCCATGACTATCTCACCCTGGTCTACGACCTGGAAGCCGGCCACCTGCTGTGGGTCACCGAGGGCCGCTCCAAGGCCGGCCTTCAGGCCTTCCTCGACCGGCTGATGCCCGAGACCGCCCAGGCCATCGAGGCGGTGGCCATGGACATGTGGCCGGCGTTTGAAAACGCGGTGGCCGAGTCCCTGCCGCACGCGGCCATTGTCTACGACCGCTTCCACGTGATGGCCAACTATTCCAAGGTCATCGACCAAGTGCGCCGGGCCGAATTCAAGCGGGCCAAGGCCGCCGACAAGGCCCTGCTCACCGGCAGCCGTTATCTGCTGCTGAAAAACCCCGAGCGGCTGCGCCCGCGCCAAGCCCAGCGCCTGGATACGCTGCTGGCCGCGAACACGAATCTGCTGGCGGTCTACAGCCTCAAGGAACAACTGCAACAGCTTTGGCAGGCGCCGGCCACGTCACACGAGATGGCCCGGCGCCTGGATCACTGGTGCGCGCTGGCCGAGGCGACCCGGCTGGCGCCGATCAAGCGCTTCGCGGCGATGCTGCGCAACCACCGACAAGGCATCTGCAACTATGCCAATCACCCGATCACTACCGCCCGGCTGGAGGCCGGCAACGTGGCCATCGGCCTGATCCGAAAACGCGCCCGTGGACTGCTCGATACCAACTACTTCAAGCTCAAGATCCGACAGAGCGCTCTGCCCGAGCCTGACCTCGGGCTGTATGCTCTGACGTGAAAATTGGCTCAAACCATGTCAGAGGAGCCAAATTTTCGACTGCATCAGATTGCGAAGCATTGCTGGTGTCAGGCGTGTGCGGGTTTGCGCCGCCGCCTCGTTGTCGGGAATCGTCTTGCCGCTTCGCTCCGTCCGTTTCCGGGTTTCGCTCATCCTTGTGGTGCTCGATCTTCTGTTCGTGAAGTGTGTCGGCGGACTTGTTGCTGATGCGGCCGCGCACCCGTAGTACCTGACAGTTCACGGGGTCTCGAGCGATATCGTAGGTAATGAAGGAGTGTCGGCCGCTTTGCTCCGACCGCAGGCTGAGAGAGGCCGTTTCGGCATAGCGACAGCCCTCCTCAGTATGCTCTCCCTGGAGGATGTACCTTTCCAGGACTCGGATCGGTACCTCCGGCGGGGGATAATGCGTGACATCGGGACCGCTTAGCGTCACTTCCGGTCCGGAGGCGATGACAGGGGATGGCTTTCCCCCGGATGCCGAAGTGAACCGTTGTTGCATATCGAGGGAGGAATCGCTGGCCTGAGCCACCAACGCCATTGTTGAACCCAGGGCGAGCGTAGCCGTCCATAGTGCCAGTCTCGAAAAGCAGTTCCCGAATTGCATAAGGGCCTCCCTGGCCGCAATCATCCCGCGAAAAACAATAACAATAGAAAATGGGGAGTTGCGAGCGGTGTGCGATCCTCGACTGATCTTTCTCCAGGACAGGGATGATCGGCAACTCAGTTGTCGATGGCCTATCCGCCGAGCAGCACCCGCCGCGCCCGGGCGATGGCGCCCTCGCAGGCATAGCGCAGGCCGTCGTATATGAGTTGGGCGCGGGCCCGCTCGCGGCCGGGCAGGTCGACCTCGGCCCGCAGCACGCCGGGGCCGTCGGCGCGCAGGCGCGCGCCCATGTCCCGGAACATCGCCCGCATCGGTTCGTTGTCGGCCAGGATCGAGGCGCGGAACGTGCGCACGCCGTGGTCCGCGGCCGTGCTGGTCAGGATGTGCAGCAACAGGATGCCCAGGCCGCGACCCTGGTAGTCGTCGATCACCGCCACCGCCGGCTCGGCGATGGTGGGATCGTCGGGGTCGCAGACGTAGCGCGCCACCGCGATGCCGGGCGTGCCGGGCTCGTCCAGGCTGAAGGCGGCCCAGGCGAAGTGCCGGTCGTAGTCGATCTCGGTGAGGTAGCGCAGGGTACGCTCCGGCAGGTCCCCGACCGGCGACAGGAAGCGCCGGTAGCGCGAGGCCGGCGACAGTCGCGCCAGGCCCTCGGCCAGGGCCCGCTTGTCGTCGGGCCGCACCGGCCGCACGCGAATGCGGCTGCCGTCGCGCAGCGAGAAATCGCGGGTGTGCCGTTCGAAGAAGGCGTCGTCCGGCGGTGTCGCGGCCCGGCTGGTGGCGGTCATCGCGTCGACCTCCCGTCGCGGCGTGGTCGCGCCGCGGCTGGCTGTCATTGTCGCCCGTTCGCCGGCGTCACTCCAGGGTGCCGCCGATCGTGCCGTCGCGGTCGATGGTGAGATGGGGCAGCCCCAGCCCCGCGAGCCACGGGGGACCGCCCTCGCGCCCGCGCAGGAGCGCGGTGGTCGCCGCCGTGCCGGCGACGATGCAGCGCGGCGCGCGCACGCTGACGCTGACCAGGCTGCGCACGGGCCAGCCGTCACGCGGGTCCAGGATGTGGCCGTAGCGCCGGCCGTCGATCTCGATGCAGCGTTCGTAGTCGCCGCTGGTGGCCAGCCCGCCGTCCGCCATCGCCAGCACCGCCGCCGCGCGTTCCGCGTTCCAGGGATCGCGGATGCCCACGCGCCAGGGCGAGCCGTCCGGATGCGGTCCGATCACGCCGATGTCCCCGCCCAGGTCGACCAGGCCGTGGGCCACGCCCTCGCGCCGGCACAGCTCCACCACCGTGTCCACGGCGTATTCCTTGACCACCCCGCCGAAATCGATCTCCATGCCGCGGGTCGGCAGCACCAGCCGCGGCCGGCGCCAGGACACCCGGTGCCAGCCGATCAGCGGCAGCAGCGCGGCCACGTCGCCGGGATCGGGCAGGGTGCCGCGGTCGAAGCGCCAGACCCGGCGCAGCACCCCGGAGGTGATGTCGAACAGGCCGTCGCTCTCGGCGTGGGCCACGGCGGCGTAGTCGAGCAATGCGGCGGTCTCGGCGTCCACCTCGACCCCGCGGGCATCGCCGGCGCCGCGGTTGATGCGCGTGGTTTCGCTGTCGTCGCGGTAACGGGTGTACTTGGCCTCCAGGCGGGCGATCTCGGCCTCGGCCAGATCGAGCGCGCGCGCGGCCGCCGCCGCGTCGCGCGCGTACAGGCGCAGCTCGCAGGGCGAGCCCATGGCGCGGAAGCCGCGTCGCGCGTGTTCCATGCGCCCAGACTAGCGCAGGACCGGGCCGGGCATGCGCTAGCGGTCGAACCGGTACTTGACGGAGGCCGAGATCACGTCGAAGTCCACGAGGGCGGGATTGGCGACATCGACGTTGCCGAGGGCGAGGTCGGGGTCGCTGTCGTAGACCTCGTAGCTGACGCTGATCTCGAGGCCGCCGAAGGCCTTGTCCACGCGCAGTCGGCCGCTGACGGCACCGAACGGCGACATCCGGTAGTCGCTGGTGTAGAGGCGGTCGTCGGGCTCGGACTCGAAGAAGGGGGCGTAGAAGTCGGCCTCGCTCTGGCTGTGGTAGCGCACGCTGGGGGTCACGCGCCAGCCGCCGGGCAGGGTCTGGAACCAGGACAGCCGCAGGGTGTGGGCGTGGATGCCCCAGTCGTCGAGGTAGTAGCGGTAGTCGGCGTGCAGGGCGGCCTTGAGGCGGGCGACGAAGCGGCGGTAGCGCAGCATCCAGGTGCCCTGGCGGCGGCGCTCGGGCCGGGTGTCGGCGCGGATCTCGCCGCCGACGTAGACCTGCTTGTAGGGATCCGAGAGAAAGCCCTCGTTCTCGGTGAAGCTGAGGCTGGTCTGGATCGTGGATTGCTGGTCGAGCACACGGCTGAGGCCGGCGAAGGCGGTGAGACTGTCCTTGTCGGCCTCGCGCACGCGCGAGGGGAAGCGCTCGGCGTCGACCGGCTCGATGGTGTCGTCGCTGTAGCCGAGGCCGGCCTCGACGGTGGTGAGGCCGTCGTGGAAATCGGCGCCGGCCTCGAGGCCGGCGTTGACGGCGCGGTAATCCTTTTCCTCGGAAAAGCCCGCGGAGACGCTGACGCGACGGCGCTCGCCCAGGAAATTGGCGCGGGCGAGGATGTCGTCGTGCTCGTCCTGGATGGTGGCGCCGCTCATGACCTGCACGGGGCGGTCGTCGGCGTCGGGGACCACGAACCAGGGCGAGGCCCCGCTCATGGTCTCGTGCTGCAGGGACACATCGAGATCGGCGCCGGTGCCGAAGGGCGCGGCCAGGGGCAGGCGCAGGTCGAGCTGGTGGGTGTCGACCTCGAAGCGCGAGGTACTGCCGGCCTGGACCGCGCCGTCGGGCAGGGCGTCCTCGCGGTAGGCGCTGTAGCGATAGTCGGCCTGGAGATCCGAGACCGGCTCGCGGGCGCCGGCGGGCGCGCCCGGCAGGGCCAGGGCGGCGGTCATCAGGGCGGTGACGGTGGACGAGGTGTCCGGACGGGATCGGTCAGTTGCAGCCACAGCCACCCCCTCCGATACCGGCGCCGCCGGAGGCGGCCTCCTTGCTGGCATAGGTCAGCCCCCAGAGCGCGGTGGCCTGGGGATCGGGATCGAAGGCCATCTCGGCGCGGGCCAGGTGCCCGCGCTGCCAGGGCTCGACGTGCGCGCAGGCGCCCAGCAGGACGCAGGCCGACAACAGCAGGGCGATCCGGCTCATGGCTGTTCCCCCCGGATAGTGGCGGCCAGGGCCTCGCGCAGGCGCGCGGCGTCCTTCTCGCGGAAACCGCGGTGCACGAAGCGCACGGTGCCGTCGGGCCCGATCAGGTAGGACGAGGGCATGGTCTCGACGCCGTAGGCCTCGGGCGTGGTCCAGTCGCCGTCCCAGACCACGGGGAAGTCGGCCGGGTAGCGGCGCAGGAAGGCCTCGGCGTCGGCGCGCTCGCGGTCCAGGCCGACGGCGACGATGCGCAGGTCGCCGGGCGCACCGCCGTCGGCGAGGCGGTTCATCCAGGGGAAGGAATCGCGGCAGGGCGCGCACCAGCTCGCCCAGAAATCCACGTAGAGCCAGTTCCCCTCGAAATCGGCCGGGCCCAGCGTGCCCTCGCCGTCCAGGCGCGGCAGCTCGAAGGCCGGCGCCGGATCGCCCACGGCCGGGCCGTCCCCGGCGGAGGCACCTGCCGGCAGCGACAAGACGGCCAATACGATCAGAGTCAGGCGCGTTCTCGCGACGCGTGCCATCACCATATCCCCTCCCAAGTTGTTATCGCGGGTGGCGGCTTGTCGGTTATCCGGCGCCGCTCTCCTCGCCCGCGTAATGCGACAGGTAGGCGACCATGGCGCGCGCCGCCTCGTCGCGGTAAGCCGGCGTTATCTCGCCGTGCTTGAAAAACGATACCCGGAAACAGGTGGTGCCGATGTCCACCGCCAGCGTGGCCGCGTCCGGCTCGTCGGGCAGCTCGACGCCCTGGCGGTGCATCAGCACCCGCGCCAGCCGGCCCAGGTGCTGGATGGTGATCTCCTGGGCCCGGTAGCTGTCGTCGGTGACCGGTCCGCCCAGTATCAGTAGCCGCCCCACCGGGTGTGCGTTGTGGAAGTCCGCCGCCAGGGTCACGATCGCCTCGGTCAGCCGCGGCCAGGGCAGGTCCAGCAGCCGCTCGGCGTGCCGGTTCAGTTCCGTCTCCAGGGCGTGCAGATGCCGGTTCAGCAGCTCGTTGAGCACCGCGTAGGGCGTCGGGAAGAACTTGTAGATGCTCGCCCGCGTGTAGCCCAGGCGGTTGGCCAGCTCCGGAATCGAGAAACCGCCCAGACCGGCCTCCAGCAGCAGCGTCTCGGCGGTGTCCAGGACCCGTTCGAAACGGTCCTTGGCCCGCTGCTGCTGGGGTTTGCGCGCGATCGCGCGTTCGTCGAGTGCGGCTTCCATGGGCGCAGCATACCTGATTGACACCAAAAGAGACAAATGTTACTTAATCCCCGCACAAGACATAAATCACACAACGGGCCGGCTGCCGCCGGGGTACTTTCCCCGCCGGGCCGGACCCGACGGTGCGGGGAAGAAACAATGAAGGGAGCACGCGTTCTGGCGGCCTTGGGGCTGCTTGCGGGGGCGATGACGATCGCCGGTTGCAACGGCGACTACTCGGGCTCCGGCTCGGGGTCCGGCGACACCGGCGCCGGGGACGGTTCCAACAGCGGCGGTGGCGACGGCGACTTCGCCAGCACGGAGGCATTCTTCGACGCCCGCGTGGCGCCTCACATGGATTTCTGCCGGACCTGCCACGTACCGGACGGCGTGGCCGACACCGACGACGGCCGCCGCTTCATGCTGTCCGCCAACGAGGCCCAGGACTATGCCAACTTCAAGGCGGCCTGGGAGGCCATGGGCGGTGGCGTGGCCGACAGCCGCCTGCTGGTGATGAACACCGAGGGCGGCGAGTCCCACAGCGGCGGCCGCAACTGGCCCGAGGACAGCGGCATCTATCGCGACGTGGTCACACTCCTTCAGTGCTGGGACGATCCCGAGAACTGCGACCTGCGGGCCGACGGCGATGTCGGCGAACAACGGCCGCTGCTGGGCAGCAGCCGTGCCCGCCATGTCTGGGAGACCTTCTGCGCGGACAAGCCGGACGACGCCGAGTTGCCGGCCGACCCGCGCACGCTGGTCCGGCCCGGCGCCAACGAGGGCAACGCGGTGTTCTACAACGCCTACTGGCAGGACTGCCACGCCGAGCTGCCCGAGCACAAGCAGCAGGTGACGACCTGCGGCGAGTACCGGGCCCGGCGCGACAAGGGCCTGCATTTCCTCAAGGACGTGCTGCCGGCGTCCGCGATGAGCGCCGAGGAGTTCAACAGCACCTGGGAGAAATGGGGCTACGACGAGCGCCCCGAGAACTTCGAAGAGCAGTACCGGCTGCGCTACGGCCTGAACAAGGCGCCGTTCGATAATCCGTACCCCCTGCCGGGCGAGGATCCGGTGGCCACCGACGGCGGCAGCGGGCAGTTGCCGCAGGGTCTGCGCCAGATCAAGGACGAGGACGGCAACTGGACCGGGCAGATCGGCACCGCCGCCTGCTTCCAGTGCCACGGTGGCTATATCGACGGACCGGGCGACCGGGAGGTCGTGGGCCTGGACAACCTGGGCATCGGCAACAGCAACTACGACGTGCGCATGGACGCCCAGGACCGGGCGCTGTGGGCGGGCACGCCGCTGTCCGGCCGCCTGCCGAACGTGCTCGACGTCAACCGGCTGTTCAACATCGGTATCAAGCAGCGCGGCCAGAACAACGCCGTGGGCGCGTTCGAGGTGCTGATCACGCTGCTGGACCTGGATTCGCTCGGGCTCAACCCGAATCCGCTCAAGACCGTGGTCGGCGACAGCGGCCTGCAGGATATCGCCCACCCGCTGGCGCATACCCAGGACACGCCGCAGTGGTGGAACCTGAGCCACCGCCCGCGCAAGTTCTTCGATGCCGGCGTGTCCAGCGACAGCACCCGCATCATCATGGCGGCGGGCCCCGGCGAGTACTCGCTGCTGCTGAGCTCGGACGGCAAGGCCTATCGCGACCACATCGCCGAGTACGACCAGGCGGTGGAGGCGTTCCTGCTGTCGCTGGAGTCGCCGCCGTTCCCGGGCGAGATCGACGAGGATCTGGCGCGCCAGGGCGCGGTGATCTTCCACAGCCTCGACCTGTGGTCGCGGTCCGGCAACGAGGACCGGCCCGAGCCGCTGGGCGGCAACGGTTCCTGCGCGAGTTGCCACGGCGCCTATTCGCCGCGCTACGTGCACGACGAGACCTACCTGGAGGACCCGGCGCTGGAAGGCGTGGCCGGGCACATCTCGCCGCTGGACGTGATCGGCACCGACCGCGCCCGCTCGGACATGCTCACGCCCACGCTGCGCGAGCGCTGGGACACGACTTACTGGGCCTTCCCCGAGGGCAGCGAGAACTACATCCCGCCGGAGGAGAAGTCGTATGCGCTGGAGTCGGCCGACGACATGTATCCGACCAGTCAGCGCCCGTCCGGCGCCTGCGGCTGGCAGAAGGACGTGATCGGCTACCAGGCGCCGCCGCTGTACGGCGTGTGGGCGAGTCCGCCGTATTTCCACAACGGGTCGGTGCCCACCCTGGAGCAGGTCCTGGACCCCTCGCAACGGCCCGCCATCTGGCAGCGCCGGATCCGCGAGGAAGGCCTGGTCAAGGGCTTCGACCTGCGCATGGAGACGGCCTACGACTACGAGCGTGTCGGTTGGAAGCACGACGAGCTGACCTGTGCCGAGATACCGGGCAACGCCGTCGCCAACTGCAGTCCGATGCAGGACGAGGGACCGTCGCTGGTGCAGACGGTGGAGAACGCCCTCAAGGGCACGGTGAGCTGGGCCGGGCTGCTGCCGCTCACGGACCCGAGCGAGGACGGCTTCGACAAGCGCCTGGTCTATGACAGCCGCATCCTGGGCAACGGCAAGGAGGGCCACGAGTTCACCGACGTGCTCACCGAACAGGAGCGCCGGGCGGTGATCGAGTACCTGAAGACGCTGTAGCGGCGGGGCGCGGCGGCGGTGCGGCCCCGCCGGGGTCAGCCGCCGCCGTTTTCCCGGCAGGCCGTCGGCGACATCCCGGTCCAGCGCTTGAAGGCGCGGGCGAAGCTGCTTGCCTCGGCGAAGCCCAGCAGGTAGGTGATCTCGTCGATGGTATAGCGGGGATCGGCGAGATAGGCCCGTGCCAGGTCGCGGCGGGTGCGGTCGAGCAGCGCCTGGTAGGTGGTGTCCTCCGCGGCCAGCTTGCGCTGGAGATTGCGCGGGCTCATGTGCAGCAGCGCCGCGACTTGGGCCTGCGTGGGCGCGCCGTTGGGCAGGATGTCCACGATCGCGGCGTGCGCGCGCTCGCTCACGCGGGGCTGGTCGATGCGGGCGAGATGCGAGGCCAGGGCCTGCTCGTTGAGCCGGGCCAGCTCCGGGTTGGCGGTCTCCAGCGGTGTCTCGAACGGCTGCCGCGGGAAATCCACCACGTTGACGTCGGCGCCGAACTCGATCGGGGCGCGCAGGGCTTCCCGCCAGGGCGCGGGATCGGCCGGCGCCGGCCGCTGCAGGTGGATCCGGGTCGGCGTCAGGTCGGGGCCGTACAGGCGCCGGCACATGCGCACGTTGACCGTGAGGAATGCGTCGATGGACTCGTCGGCGGGACGCGGTGTCACGCCATCCACGTCCACCCGGAAGCGGTAACCCTCGGCGGTCGCCTCGAACGCCAGGTCGGCGGCGTCGGTGACCACGCGGAAGTAGCGCACCAGCCGCCGGAAGGCCTCGGCCAGGGTGGTGCTGGCCATCAGGGTGTAGCCGAGGGCGTGGAAGGTGGTCTGGTTCACCTGGCGCGAGACCGCCAGGCCCAGGGCGGGGTCGCCCGTCGCCGTCACCGCCAGGCGCCAGAGCCGGGTAGTCGCGGCCACCGGGTAGCGGGCATTGGGATCGGCGACCGCCCCGGCGTCGAGGCCGGCCTCGTGCATCAGGGCGTCCGCGTCCACGCCCCGCGCGATCAGGGTCTTGCGGATGGCGTTGATCCAGCTTGCCAGGGCGGTCGCGGTGCGGGTCATGTTGGCGCGTACGGTCAGGGGATTGGCGCGATCGGTCGGGCGGCCGTGGCGGCCGCCACTTACTCTAGGGCCATGCTGAAAAAGGACTGTCCTGTCCTTTTCAGCGCGTCGAGCCCGGCACATGTCCGGCCTCGGCTTCGCCCGATCAAGCGCTTACGTGCTTGACCGGCGGCGGGACATCCCTGTCCCGCGCCGGGGGCCGCTTTCTCAGCAGCCCCTGGGTTGCAGTCGTTTGTATCGGAGGAAACGATCCATGTCCATCGACACCACGCCGCCCAAGCCGGTTACGAGCATGAGCGACGCGGAGAAGACCGCCCACATCAAGAAGGTGGTCCTGGCCGCGGGCGAGGACCTGCGCGAGCGCCATCCGTGGCTGCGGCGCCAGAACGCCATCGGCGCGTCCATCCTGGCGGGCTCGCTCCTGGGCATGCTGGCCTGCGGCTGGCTCTATTACATCGGCGCGTTGCCGGCCTGGGCCTGCATCCCGCTGGTGGCGCTGTTCGCCTCGTTCACCCACGAGCTCGAGCACGACCTGATCCACCTGATGTACTTCCGCAAGAACAAGGTGGCGCACAACCTGATGTTGGCGCTGGCCTGGCTGGCGCGGCCGTCCACCATCAACCCGTGGATCCGGCGCCACATGCATCTGCACCACCACAAGCACTCGGGCACCGAGAGCGACCTGGAGGAGCGCGCCATCACCAACGGCGAAGAGTGGGGCATCCGCCGTTTCCTGATGACCGGCGACGGCTTTCTGTCGATCCTGCTGCGCCTGCAGCGTGCCCCCACCGCGAAGCTGCGCCTGCGCATGGTCGTCCGCGGCCTGATCGCCTACTTCCCGCTGGGCTGGTTCCACTGGGGCCTGTGGTGGTTCTTCCTGAGCTTCCACGCGGCCAACGGCGCCGCCGCGCTGGCCGGCATCGAGCCCGGCTGGTCGGCCGGCACCCTGGCGTTCGTCGATTTCACCAACTTCATGGTGGTGGTGCTGATCGGCCCGAACGTGCTGCGCAGCTTCTGCCTGCACTTCGTGTCCTCGAACATGCACTACTTCGGCGACATCGAGGACGGCAACGTCATGCAGCAGACCCAGGTATTCAACCCCTGGTGGCTGGCGCCGTTCCAGCTGTTCTGTTTCAACTTCGGCTCCACCCACGCCATCCACCACTTCGTGGTCAAGGAGCCCTTCTACGTGCGCCAGGCCACCGCCGGCACGGCGCACAAGGTGATGCGGGAGATGGGGGTGCGCTTCAACGACTTCGGCACCTTCCGCCGCGCCAACCGTTTCCGCGAGCGCGCGCAGAACGCGTAAACCCGCCATAACGCGGGAGGACCTTGGCCCGGTCCGCCTCTGGCGGGCCGGGCTTTTTGTTCGCCCGTCGTCCGACTCCGCTGTTCTTTAGTGTTTTGGTGTTATAGTGTCTCGGTGATACGGACCGGACTTCGCGCCATGGGACGATTGACCATCACGTTGTCGGATGAGCGCCAGCGCGCCCTCAAGGAGACGGCGGCCCGCCGCAACACGACCATCGGTCACCTGATCGAGGAGAGCCTCGAGGCCTACGGCATCAAGACCGGCGACGAGGCCCGGGAGCTGGTCGAGCGCGCGCGTCGCGCCGCCGGTATGGACGAGGCGGCGGCCATCGACCTGGCCGTGTCGGAGGTACGGGAAGAGCGGGGCGGATGACCCCGGCCGTCGTCGATACCAATGTAGTCGCGGCGGGCTTGCTCTCCGCGGATCGCCACTCCCCGGTCTGCCGGATCCTCGACGCCATGTTGGTTGGTGACATGCGTTGCCTGCTGTCGGACCAGTTGCTGGCGGAATACCGCCGGGTGTTGCTGCGCCCGAAACTATGCGCCCGCCACGGTCTGCCGGCGGAGGGCGTCGACCGCCTGCTCACGGAGATCGTCCGCTATGCCGTATTCCGCGAGCCCGTGGCGGCGCCGCCGGCGCCGGATCGCGGCGACGATCACCTGTGGCGGCTTCTGGCGGCCATCGAGAACGGCCTGCTGGTGACCGGGGACCGTGCCCTGATCGCCGCGCCGCCGGCGTATGCCCGCGTGGAGGGTCCGTCCGGATTCCTGGTCCGGCTCAAGCCTCGCTGATTCCCGCGCGGCCGGGGCGCGTCAATCGGCAGGCAGCTTCTCCGCCAGCTCCCGCCGCAGGAAGGCCGGCTGGGCGAGGGCGCCGCGGTGGATGGCCGCGGTGTAGTAGTCGGTGGCGAGGTCGCCGATATCCTCATCCTCCGGCTCGATCAGGGGCGTGTCGTCGACTCGGGCCAGGGTGGCGGACCACCAGCCGGTGGGGTAGACGGGCAGGGGAAAGGACAGCACGTGGGTCCGGGCGAAGCCGGCCGCCGTCATGGCGGCGTGCATGGCGCAGATGAGCTGCGTATGGGCCAGGGGCGACTCGCTCTGCTGCACCAGGATGCCGCCGGGCCGCAGGGCGCGCCGGCAGTCGCGGTAGAAGGCCTCGTTGAACAGCCCCTCGGCCGGACCGATGGGATCGGTGCTGTCGACCACGATCAGGTCCAGGCTTTCCGGCGCGCGTTCGCGCATCCAGGCGATGCCGTCGGCGAAGGCCAGGGTCGCGCGGGGGTCGTCGTTACGCTCGCACAACTCCGGAAAATATTGTTCCGCGACGCGGGTGACCCGTTCGTCGATGTCGATCTGGGTGGCCGCGGTCACGCCGGGATGCTTGAGCACCTCGCGCAGGCTGCCGCAGTCGCCGCCGCCGATGATGGCCACGTCGCGGACCGCGCCGTGGGCCAGGATGGCCGGGTGGGTCATCATCTCGTGGTAGACGAAGTTGTCGCGGCTGGACAGCATGATGTAGCCGTCGATGGTCATCAGCCGCCCGTAATGCGTGGTGTCGTAGACCGCGATGGTCTGGAAGTCGCTGCGTTCCTCGTGCAGCTTGTCGTGGATACGCAGCGAGAAGGCGGTGCCGATCTCCTCCGCCTCTTCGGTGAACCACTTGTCATCCCGTATCATGCTGGCCTCGTGTTCGGCGCCGGGGAGGGCGGCCGCGCCGGCCCGCGGGACACGCCGTGAATACGTCCCTGTAGGCTCGACGGCGGCCGTCCTGGCCGCCGACGGTCCCGCGGCCCGGCACGGCCGCCCTGTGGCGAATTGGTTGCGAAACGTGAATCGGACCCCGGAGTATAAGGGCGGCCATGACCTCAGACCCAACCCGCGACGACGACTGGTCGCCCGCTGCGGCGCGCGCGCTCTACCGCGTCGGCGCCTGGAGCGAGGGCTACTACGACATCGACGACACCGGCCGGGCGGTGGCGCGGCCGCGGCGGGGCGGGTCGGCCATCCCACTGCCCGAGGTGGCGGACGCGGTCGCCGCGGCCGGTCTGCGCCTGCCGGTGTTGGTGCGGTTCACGGACATCCTCGGCGACCGCGTGCGGGGCCTGTGCGCGGCCTTCGACGAGGCCCGCGCCCGCCACGGCTACGCGGGCGGCTACACGGCGGTCTATCCGGTCAAGGTCAACCAGCAGCGCACGGTCGTGGAGCACATCGTGCGCGCCGGCGACGGTCGTGTCGGCCTGGAGGCCGGCAGCAAGCCGGAGCTGATGGCAGTGCTGGCGTTGGCGCCGCCCGGCTGCACCGTCGTCTGCAACGGCTACAAGGACCGCGCCTTCGTGCGCCTGGCGTTGGCCGGGCAGCAGCTCGGCCACCCGGTCTATCTGGTGGTGGAGAAACCCTCCGAACTGGACGACATCCTGGCGCTCGCCGACGAGCTGGGCCTGCGCCCGCGCATCGGCCTGCGCGTGCGCCTGGCGGGCGTGGCCGCCGGCCACTGGCAGAACACCGGCGGTGACAAGTCCAAGTTCGGCCTCACGGCCGGCCAGGCCGTGGCAGCGGTCCGGCGCCTGCGCGACGCCGGCTATCTGGACAGCCTGCGCATGCTGCACGTGCACGTGGGCTCGCAGGTCGCCGACCGCACCGCCCTGGGCCGCGCCATGACCGAGACCGCGAGCCTGTACCGCGGCCTGCGCGGCCTGGGCGCGCCGGTGGACTGCGTCGATGTCGGCGGCGGCCTGGCCGTGGACTACGAAGGCCGCGGCGACGTCAGCTATTGCTCGATGAATTACGGCGTGCCGGACTATGCCGACCTGGTGGTGGCGGCCCTGGCCGAGACCTGTCGTGCCCATGACCTGCCGCACCCCCACGTGATCAGCGAATCGGGACGCGCCCTGACCGCCCACCACGCCGTGCTGCTGACCGAGGTGATCGACAGCGAGTCGCTGGACGGCGGCAGCGCGCCGGTGCCCGGCGACGAGCCGCCGCTGACCGCCCTGCGGGCGGTGCAGCACCGGCTGGACGAGGCCCAGGCCGGGTTCGTGCATGGCGAGCTGGACCTGGCGGCGCGGGCGGCGGTGGAAGGCGAATGCTACGGCGCCCTGCGCGCGCTGGCGGCACGGCTCGACCCGGCGGACGCCGAGCAGCGGGCGGCCCTGGACGCGCTGCGCGAGAAGCTGGCGGACAAGTACTTCTGCAACTTCTCGGTGTTCCAGTCCATCCCCGACGTCTGGGCCCTGGACCAGATCTTCCCCATCCTGCCCCTGGCGCGGCTGGACGAACGCCCGGACCGCCGCGTGCGCCTGTGCGACCTGACCTGCGACTCCGACGGCCGCATCGACCGCTATGTGGACGCCGACGGCCTGGACACCACGTTGCCCCTGCATGCCCTGCGCCCGGACGAGCCCTACCGCCTGGGCATCTTCATGGTGGGGGCTTACCAGGAGAACCTGGGCGACATGCACAACATGTTCGGGGACACGGACGCGGTGAACGTGGAGACCGATGACGGCGGCTGGCGCCTGACCGAGCCCGAGCGCGGCGACGGCGCCGACGAGCTGCTGCGCTACGTCCACTTCGAGCCGGCATCCCTGCGCGCCGCCTACCGCGACAAGCTGGCCGCGTCCGACCTCGACACCGCCGCCCGCGAAGACTGCCTGACCCTGCTCGAGGACGGCTTGTCCGGCTACACGTATCTTCTGGATTGAAGGGGAAGCAATCCACGGATTACACAGATATACACTGATTGAAGAGTCATTCGGTAATTGATTCATCAAGAATGAAAATAATCCGCAGATGGACGCAGATTAGAGACTGTTTTCAGTAAATTCAGTGTAACCCGTGCAATCTGTGGATACACGAGAGGCTCTACGGCAAATCGGCGTCAATCGGCGTTCATCTGCGGATAAACAAAAACCGGGAGTCCGCCGGTTGTCGCCGAGGTTGAACGCGAAGCGCCGCGGCGCTCGAATCGTCTGAGTCAGAAAGAAAATAATCCGCAGATTGACGCGGTTGAACGCAGATTGTTTAAAGAGTATTTCGGGGAAATCCGTGTCATCGGTGTAATCTGTGGATGCACTAAGGCTTGCCCACGGAAAATCAGCGTCAATCGGCGTGCATCTGCGGATAAGAAAAGGCCCGGAACCCGTCGGTCATCGTCCAGGCTGACCGCGAAGCGCCGGGGCGCCCGATTCGCCTGGCCTAGAAAGCTAATAGTCCACTGATTACGCAGATATACACAGATTGAAGACCGTTTTCAGGAAATCCGTGTCATCGGTGTAATCTGTGGATGCATTGGCGTCAATCGGCGTTAATCCGCGGATCACCAATCACCGGAGGAGAAGCATGCGGGAACTCAGCGGCAAGACCGCGGTGATCACCGGCGCCGGCAGCGGCTTCGGCCGCGAGCTGGCGGCGGTCTGCGCGGGCGAGGGCATGCGGCTGGTGCTGGCGGACGTCGATAGCGACGGCCTGGACGGCACCGTCGAGCGCCTGGACGGCGCCGAGGCCGAGTGTGTGACCTGCAACGTCGCCCGGGCCGAGGAGGTCGAGCGTCTCGCCGACATTGCCGATGAGCGGTTCGGCGGTACCCACCTGCTGTTCAACAACGCCGGCGTGGCGGTGGCCGGCCCGGCCTGGACGGCGACCCTGGACGACTGGAAATGGATGCTGGACGTCAACGTCATGGGCGTGGTCCACGGCATCCGCAGCTTCGTGCCGCGCATGCTGGACCGCGGCGGGCCGGCGCATGTGGTCAACACCGCCTCGGTGGCCGGTCTGCTGTCGGTGCCCGGCTCCAGCGTCTACTGCGTGACCAAGCACAGCGTGGTGACCCTCTCCGAGTGCCTCTACCACGACCTGCGCGCCGCCGGCGCGGAGATCGGCGTGTCGCTGCTGTGCCCCGCGTACGTCAACACCGGCATCGCCGAGTCGGACCGCAACCGGCCGCCGGAGTTGGGCGAGACCAATCCGCAGGCCGCCGAATACGAGGCGCGCGTGCGCAAGGCGGTGCGCTCGGGCCGGATATCCGCCGCCGAGGTGGCGGAGACGACCGTGGCCGCGGTCAAGGACGACCGCTTCTATATCCTCACGCATCCCCGCATCAAGGGCGCGGTGGAGGCGCGCATGCACGACATCCTGGAGGAACGGCCGCCCACCAACCCCATGCCCTGAGGCCGGTGCCGCGAATCAGAGCGAGATCGTGGCGCGCGGCGCCGCGCCCTCGGTGTCGTCCACGCTCGGATTGCAGGGCACCAGCCGCTGGCCGTCGATGCCGGCGTCGACCAGGTAGCCGGTGACCGCGTAGGTGCGTTGCCCGGCCAGCGCCAGCAGGCGCTCGCGGAGATCCTCGGCCGCGGCGGTCTTGTCCTCCTCGTCGTCCGGTGCGAGGGCTTCGCGGTCCGCGGGCACGGCCCGGCCGCAGACCACGAAGCGGGCCTGGGGGCGCTCCTCCAGCAGCCCGGCCATGCGGTCGAGATACGCACGGGCGTCGCCGCCGAGCTCGGCGCTGCCGGGCTCGAAGGGCACCGGTTCGAAGCGCAGCGCGGTCGCCAGATCCACCAGGGTGTCCGCCACCTTGATCACGCCCAGCGGCGAGTAGTAGCTGAGGATCGCGACCTGCACCCCCTCCAGCACCGCCTGCCGGACCACGCTGTTGAGGGAGAACTGCGGGTTTTCCAGGTCGCCGCCCAGTGGCAGGTCGATGCCGATGCTGCCATCCTCGTCGCGCAGCAGGGACAGGGCGCGGTCCAGCGGCAGGCCCAGGCTGCGCTCGACCGTGCCGCTGTCGCCGACCACCCCGCCGAGCCGGAACTTGCGCAGGTTCAGTTCGGCCAGGCCGTCGATGGCGCCGGCGTCCACCGCCAGGTCCAGCTCTGCGTCCAGGATGCCCTGCTCGATGCGGCGCTCCAGCGCCTGCCGGATGTAGCCCGAAGCCGGGGTCAGGTTGAGTGCTCGCACCCGGCCTGTCAGGTCCAGCGACAGGGGGTCGGCGAGCGGCCGGATGTCGCCGTCGATCTCGATCCGGCCGTAGCGGCCCACACCGGTGGCGAATGTCAGCGGGCTGGCCTGCGCCGGCGCGCCGGTATCCAGGTCGCGCAGGGTCAGTTCCGGCTTGTTGAAGTCCAGTACCGCGCTCGGTTCGACACCGCGGTCCTCGAAGCGCAACTGTCCGTCGCCGCCAATAGCGATCTCGGCCACGGCCACGCGCAGGCCGCCCTCTTCATCGTCGGCGGTCTCGTCGCCGCCGGGCGGGAACCACTCGGTGAGCTCGATACCGCCCTGGGGGTCGCGCACCACGATGCCGCGCGGCGTGTCCAGGGCCAGCCGCTCGATCGTCAGGCGATCGCCGCCGGTCAGGGCCAGGCCGGTCGCCTCCAGGCCGGCGAGGTCCAGGGTGCGCGGGTAGTCGTCGCGGGACGGCGCATCCGCCGCGCGGGCCAGGGCCTGGACGTCCGCGGCCGCGACCCGGGCGATCGCGAGATCCGCCGGACCGGCGAGGTCGATGCCCTCGACGGTCAGGTCCGCCGCCCGCAGCAGGCGCCGGCCGAGGTTGCGGTCGTCGACGCGCAGATCCCTGCCGCCGAGGGTGCCGGCGACGCGCACCGGCGGTTCGGCGTCGGCCGGCACGGCATCCGCGCCGGGCAGCAGGCCGGCGCGGCCTTCCCAGGCGAGCTCGCGCGCGGCGATATCGTAGGGCGCGGTCGCCAGGCCCGCGCTGGCGTTCGACAGGCTCAGACGGCCGTCGGTGTCGACGCGGTCGCCGCCGTCCGGGCGCAGCAGGCGCGCCTCGATCTCGCCCTGCCAGTCGATGCCGGCCGCGATCGTGGCGATCTCGACGAGCTCGATCTCGCCGTCCGCGAGACCGGCCTGCCCGGTGACGTCCAGGTCGAGCCCCGTATCGCCGGCATAGTCGACGGCGATGTCCAGGTCCGCGCCGAAGGTGCCGGCGAGCCGCTCGACGCCGCCGCGTCCCTCCACGAAGGGCGCGAAGGCCTGCAGGGTCAGTTTCTCCACGCGCAGGGACAGCTCGCCGGCGACACGGTCGCCGAAGGGACGCAGCCGGCCCTCGACGGCGACGCGCGCGTCGCCCAGGCGCAGGTTCGCGTCCAGCGGGAACGGGTTGCCCGGCGTCCAGGTGGCCACGTCGGAGGCGGTGGAGGTGGCCAGGGTGATCTCGCGGCTGAAACCGGGCTCGTGGTAGCGCAGCGTGAGGCCGTCGACGTCGGCGCTGTCCAGGCCGAATCCCCAAGGCTCGGCGGGCGCCGGGGTATCCTCGGGGGGCGTTTCGCCGGCAGCGGGATCGAAGCCGGCCACGCGCAGGCCGTCGTCGCGGCGCAGGTCGAGGGCGGCGTCGTGCAGGGTAAGACCGGCGAGGTGCAACTGGCGGTCGAACAGCGGCAGGTAATGCAGGTCCACCGCGGCATGGCCGATGTGGAAGCCGTCGCCCGCCGTGTCCTCGGCCCGGGCGCCGTCGATTGCCAGTCGGCCGGTGAACAGGTTGAGGTCGACGTTGTCGATGGCGGCCGTGTAGCCGCGCGATTCCAGCCAGTGCTCGGCGCCCAGGCGCAGGCCGATCGGCAGCAGCCACAGGAACAGCAGGATCGCGGCGGCAACCGCCGCGGCGATGCGGTATCGGCGTCGGATCGCGGGCAGGCGCGGCATTCGGTGGTCCCCTCCTGAACTTGCCCTTTATCCACGAGACCTTACCATCGCGGGCGGGAACGCGACGGTATCCGACGACGGAGGACGAGCATGCGAGCGGGATTCCTGGGGCTGGGGGCGATGGGCTACCCGATGGCGGCCAACCTGCGACGGGCGGGCCTGTTGGCGGCGGTCTGGAACCGCGGGCGCGATACCGCCGCGCGCTTCGCCGACGAGCACGGCGTCACGGTCGCGGACGATCCCGCCGCCCTGGCGCGGGAGTGCGACCTGCTGGTCACCTGCGTGTCCGCGGACGTCGACGTGCTGGCCGTGGTCGAGGCCCTGCTGCCGGGCCTGCGCCGCGATGCCGTGGTGGTCGACTGCTCCACCGTCGCCAGCGACACGGCCCGCCAAGCGGCGGACAAAGTGGCGGCGGCCGGCGGCGCCTTCCTGGACGCGCCGGTGTCCGGGGGCACGGAGGGCGCGGCGGCCGGCACCCTGTCGATGATGGTGGGCGGTGACGAGTCGGCCTTCGCCAAGGCCCGGCCGGCGCTCGACGCCATGGGTGGCCGCGTGGTGCACATGGGGCCGGTCGGCAGCGGCCAGGCCACCAAGGCGGTGAACCAGGTGATGGCCGCCGGCATCAACCAGGCCGTGGGCGAGGCCCTGGCCTTCGCCGAGGCCCTGGAGCTGCCGCTGGAGCGGGTGATCGAGGTGGTCGGCTCGGGCGCCGCCGGCAACTGGTTCGTGAACCACCGCGGTCCGACCATGGTGCGCGGCGAGTACACCGGCTTCGGCTTCAAGCTCGCCCTGCACCACAAGGACCTGGAGATCTGCCGGCACATGGCCGACAACAACGGCGGCAGCCTGCCCCTGGCCGACCGCACCCGCGCCGACTACGAACGCCTCATGGCCGAGGGCCACGGCGACGAAGACATCTCCGCCCTCTACCGCCTCAAGCGCATGTTGTTCGATTAACCACAGAGACACAGAGGCACAGAGAAACGAAAGTAAAGTGTCCTTTCTTGCCGGTTTTTCAGCTCTGTGACTCTGTGCCTCTGTGGTTGGATTTAAATCAAGGGAAAGCCGGCTTGTGTGGTTCGGTGCCGCCGATCTCGACCTCCGGGTGGTGGTCCTTGATCAGCGCCTCGATCTCCTCGACGCGATCCTTGGGCACGTCGATCATCATCAGGATCTGGCCGTCGGCGATCGCCTGCTCGTACTGGCGGATCTCGCGGTTGGGCAGACGGATGCCGATCATGCTCGACGCCCAGGCGCCGAAGCCCGCCCCGGCGAGGGTGGTCGCGGCCACCAGGCCGCCGCCCAGGACCACGCCGGCCGGCGGGAAGGTGACCGCCACCAGGCCGGCGACGACGCCGGTGGCGCCGCCCACCGCCAGACCGCGTTCGGCGGACTCGATCAGGTCGGTCTTCTGGCGCAGGTCCGCCTCGGGCAGGTCCGCCATGGGCGTGCCTTCGCGGGCCACCAGGTGCATGTGACGGGCTTCGATGCGCGCGAGCAACAACTCGTCGACGATGGCCTTGGCGGTTGCCAGCTCGGGTACCAGGAAATAGATCCGACGTCGCATGACGGCTCCTGTTGCGAGGCCACGGGAGCAATATTACGCCGCTGTCACGGATAGAAAAGGGGGCCGCGCGCCGTCGCCGGGCCGGTATCCGCGGTATCAGGTCGCCGGGGCGTCGGCCTCCAGCCGCTGCCGCGCCCGCTTCGCCGCGATGCGGACCTGCTCGGGCGCGGTACCGCCGATGTGGTTGCGCGCGGCCACGGAGCCCTCCAGCGTGAGCACGTCGAAGACGTCGGGGCCGATCGCCTTGGAGAAGCGCTGCAAATCCTCCAGCGACAGCTCGGCAAGGTCGCAGCCGGCGTCGATGGCGTGGCGCACGGCCTTGCCCACGATCTCGTGGGCGTCACGGAAGGCGACGCCGTTGCGCACCAGGTAGTCGGCCAGGTCGGTGGCGGTGGCGAAGCCGCGCCGCGCGGCACGCCGGCAGGCCGCGGCGTCGAAGCCCAGGTGCGGCACCATGTCGGCGTACAGGCCGAGACAGTGGCGCACGGTGTCCAGGGTGTCGAACAGCGGCTCCTTGTCCTCCTGGTTGTCGCGGTTGTAGGCCAGGGGTTGACCCTTCATCAGCGTCAGCAGGCTCATCAGATGGCCGGTGACGCGCGCGGTCTTGCCGCGCACCAGTTCGGGCACGTCCGGGTTCTTCTTCTGCGGCATGATCGAGGAGCCGGTGCAGTAGCGGTCCGGCAGGTCGACGAAGCCGAAGGCCGGGGACAGCCAGAGGATCAGTTCCTCCGACACCCGCGACAGGTGGGTCATGATCAGCGCGGCGGCCGACAGGAATTCGATCACGAAGTCCCGGTCCGAGACCGCGTCCAGCGAATTCTCGGCGACGCCGTCGAAACCGAGCTCCGCGGCGACCGACTCGCGGTCGATGGGGAAGGTGGTGCCGGCCAGGGCGGCGGCGCCCAGCGGCAGCACGTTCACCCGCTTGCGGCAGTCGGCCAGGCGGCCGGCATCGCGTTCCAGCATGGCCTGCCAGGCCAGCAGGTGGTGGCCCACGGTCACCGGCTGCGCCACCTGCATGTGGGTGAAGCCCGGCATGATGGTGTCGGCCTCGCGCTCGGCGACTTCGATCAGGCCGGCGCGCAGCCGCGCGAGCTCGCCCAGTAGGCCGTCGATCTCGTCGCGCAGCAGCAGCCGCAGGTCGGTGGCCACCTGGTCGTTGCGGGAGCGGCCCGTGTGCAGCTTCTTGCCGACATCGCCGATGCGGTCGGTGAGCCGGGCCTCGATGTTCATGTGGACGTCTTCGAGCTCGTCCAGCCACGCGAACTCGCCGCGCTCGATCTCGACCAGGATCTGCTCCAGGCCCTCCACGATCTTGTCGCGCTCGCGCTCGGTCAGAACGCCCACGCGTGCGAGCATGCGCGCGTGCGCGATGGAGCCCCGGATATCGTGCAGGAACAGCCGCCGGTCGAACGCGACCGAGGCGGTGAACGCCTGCACGAGCGCGTCCGGGGCCTCGGAAAAGCGTCCGCCCCAGGTCTGGTTGCCGCCCTGATCGCTGCTCATCGACTCGGATCGCCCGGAAAATTGGGCGGCAAGTATAGCAACGCGGCCGGCCGCCGGGCGCGTCCCGCCTTGCGCCGACGGCGGCTGTCGGGCTCTGATACGGACCGGAGGCATGGCATGACATCCGATCGAGACACCTTCCTGCCCGACTGCTGCAGCGCCGAGGGGCTGCTGCCGCTACTGGTGATCGCCGAGCTGGTCGCGGTGATCCTGGCCCTGGCCGGTCTCGGCGGGGCCGAGAGCTTCTGGCGCGACCTGTTCCTGTTGTCGATCTACATCCAATGGGTGGGCATCTGCAGCGCGGGTGTGCTGTGCGCCATCCGGCGTCATCTCGGCGCCGCGGCGACCTGGCGGATCGCGGCCGTGAGCTACGCCGCCCTGCTGCTGGTGGTGACCGCACTCGCCGAGGTGACCTACAGCGCGGGCCGCTATACCGGCATCGCCCCGCTGGTGGCGGACGTGGATCATGCCGGTTTCCTGGCGCGCAACCTGGGGGTCGGCGCGATCGTGGCGGCCCTGGGGCTGCGCTATTTCTGGCTGCGCGACCAGTGGCGGCGCCAGGCCGCGGCCGAGCTCTCGGCCCGCTACCAGGCCCTGCAGGCCCGCATCCGCCCGCATTTCCTGTTCAACGCCCTCAACGGCATCGTCGAGCTGGTGGCCACCCGACCGCAGGTCGCCGAGCAGGCGCTGGAGGACCTGTCGGCGCTGCTGCGCGCGGCGCTGGCCGACGGCGACGCGCGCCTGGTGCCGCTCTCGGAGGAGCTGGAGCTGACCCGCGCCTACACCGACATCGAGGCGCTGCGCCTGGGCGACCGGCTGCGCATCGAGTGGGATATCGCGCCGGAAGCCGGTTCCTGGCCGGTGCCGCCGCTGTGCCTGCAGCCGTTGGTGGAGAACGCCATCGCCCACGGCGTGGCGCGGTTGCCGGAAGGCGGCCGGGTCTATGTCCAGGCCGCGGTCGCCGACGGGTGCCTGACTCTGACGGTGGTCAATCCCATGCCCGCCGAGCCGTCCGGCGAGAGCGGCCGGCGGTTGGCCCTGGACAACATCCAACAGCGGTTGGCGTTACGCTATGGGGCGGCGGCGCGGCTATGGCGGCAGGCGGCCCCCGGCCGCTTCGAGGTGTCGATGCGGCTGCCCCGGCCTTCGGAGGGGAACCGATGAAGGTGCTGATCGTGGACGACGAACCGCTGGCGCGCGAGCGCCTGCGGCGGCTGGTCTCGGAGTGCGAGGACTGCGAGGTCGCCGCGGAGGCCGGCGACGGCGAAACCGCCCTCGCCCGGGCGGGGGAAACGCGGCCGGACACCGTGCTGCTGGATATCCACATGCCGGGCATGGACGGGCTCGAGGTCGCCCGGCGGCTGGCGGAGACCCCGGTGCCGCCGGCGGTGATCTTCGTCACCGCCTACAACGAGCACGCGCTGTCGGCTTTCGAGGCGGCCGCGGTGGGCTATCTGCTGAAGCCGGTGGGCCGGCGGGCGCTGGCGACGGCGCTGGCGCGCGCGGGGCGGCCCAGCCGGGCGCAGCTCCGGGCCATGGCCGAGCGCGCCGGCGAGGCGGACGGCGCCCGCTACATTCACGCGCACACACGGGAGGGCGAGGTGCGTATTCCCTTGGACGAGGTGGTCTTTTTCCAGGCCGAGGACAAGTACACGACGGTGCACCACGTGCGGGGCGAGGTCCTGATCGAGGATTCCCTGCGCACGCTGGAGGCGGAGCTGGGCGACGATTTCCTGCGGGTCCACCGCAAGGCGCTCGTCGCCAAGCGGTTCGTGCGCGGCCTGGAGCGCACCGGCGCCGGCGGCGGGCGATTGACCCTGCGTCACGCCGAGGCCCGCGTGCCGGTGAGCCGGCGCCGCATGGGCGAGGTCCGGCGGCTGCTGGCGGGGGACGGGGCATGAGCGTGCGGCGCCTGCGCATCGCCACCCGCGGCAGCGAGCTCGCTCTCTGGCAGGCCCGCTATGTCCAGGCCCGTCTGCAGGCCCTGCATCCCGGCCTGGAGGTGTCCCTGCTGCCGGTGTCCACCAAGGGCGACCGGATCACCGATCGGCCGCTGGCCGCGATCGGCGGCAAGGGGCTGTTCCTCAAGGAGCTGGAGGCCGCGATGCAGCGCGGCGAGGCCGAGCTGGCCGTGCACTCCATGAAGGACGTGCCCGCGGAGTTGCCCGACGGCATGAGCCTGCCCGCCGTGCTGGCCCCCGCCAGTCCCTACGACGCCTTCGTCAGTAACCGCTGGGACTCGGTGGACGATCTGCCGAAGGGTGCCCGCCTGGGCACCTCCAGCCTGCGCCGCGCCGCGCAGCTCAAGCACCTGCGGCCGGATTTGTCGGTGCTCAGCCTGCGGGGCAATGTCGGCACCCGCCTGGGCAAGCTCGACGCCGGCGACTACGACGCCATCGTGCTCGCCTGCGCCGGCCTGGAGCGCCTGGGGCTCGCCGACCGCATCCGCCGGGAGATCCCGGCCGAACAGTGCCTGCCGGCGATCGGGCAGGGCGTGCTGGGCATCGAGATCCTGAGCGACGATCACGCCACCGCCTCGCTGATCGCGGCGCTGGACGATCCGGCGACGCACCGGCGGGTGGCCGCCGAGCGTGCGGTCAACGCCCGCCTCGCGGGCAGTTGTCATCTGCCGATCGCCGCGTTCGCCGAGCTGGAGGACGGCGACGGACTGCGCCTGCGGGCCTGCGTGGGCGCCCCCGACGGCAGCCGTCTGGTCGCGGACGAGATGCGCGGGCCGGCCGCGGAGGGCGAGCGGATGGGCATCGAGCTCGCCGAGCGTCTGCTGGCGGCCGGCGCCGACCGGATACTCGCCGCGCTGTGACACGGCTCGCCGGACTGCGCGTCTGGGTGACCCGCCCGGCCCACCAGGCCGAGGGCCTGGCCGGCGCGATCGAGGCCGCCGGCGGCCATGCCCTGCGCCAGCCCCTGCTCGCGATCGTGCCGCCGGCCGATGCGGCGGCGGCGCGCCGCGGGCTGGCGGCCGCCGCGGATGCCGACGTGGTCGTCTTCACCAGCGCCAACGCCGTGACCGGGACCTGGGAGTTGTCCCCCGGCTGGCGCCCGCGCGGCTCGGCGGCGGCGGTCGGCGCCGGCACCGCCGCCGCCCTGCGCGAACGCCTCGGCGGGCGCGTGCTGGCGCCCGAGAGCGACTACAGCAGCGAGGGACTGCTCGCGCTCGACGCGCTCACCGACGTCGCCGGCAGGCGGGTGGCGATCGTGGCCGGCGAGGGCGGCCGCCGCCGGCTGGACGCCGTCCTGGCCGAACGCGGCGCCGAGGTGGTCCGCGCCGCCGTCTACCGCCGCGAGCGCGTGGCCATCCCCCGCGACCGGCTCGCGGCCCTGCTGCACGAGGCCGACGCCATCGTGGTCACCAGCGGCGAGGCCCTGACCCACCTGGCGGCGATCACGCCCGCCGCCCTGCGGCCGCGGCTGTTCGGCCGGCAACTGGTGGTGCCGAGCGCGCGTGTGTTAAAACAAGCGCACGATCTGGGCTTTGCGCACCCGCGACCGCGCACCGCCGCCATGCGCGCCGATGCCGTGGTGGCCGCGCTCGCGCAAGACGATCGGGCGGGCCCGGGGGAGATCGCATCAGAATGAGCCGGCGATGACCGATTCCGAAAGACAAGAAGCTGCCCCCGGCGACGACGCGGCCGGCGACGCATCCGGCCGGCGGACCGCCGGCGCGGGCCGCGGCGCGCTTGCGCTCGCCGTGCTGGCACTGCTGCTCGCCGCGGCGGCCGCGGTCGCCGCCGGTTGGCTGTGGTATCAGGGCGAACGCCGGCTGGCGGCCCAGGGCGAGCGCCTGGCCACGGTGGAGCGCAGCCTGGAGGCCGGCCTGCAAGACTTGGTGCTGCCGCGGCTGAAGGCCATGGAGGAACAGGTCGCGCAGCTCGACGCGCGCGGCGGCGCCCGGGCCGAGGCCCTGGCCGGACTGCGCGGGCGCGTCGACGACACCCGACTGCAGATCAGCAAGCTGTCCGAGCTGGTCGAGGGCGGCCGCCGCCACTGGCGGCTCCTGGAGATCGAGAGCCTGTTGTTGGCCGCCAACGAGCGGCTGCAGCTATACCGCGATCCGCGCGGCGCGCGCGAGGCGCTGCTCCTGGCCAATCGGCGCCTGGGCGCGCTCGACGATCCGCGCCTGTTCGAGGTGCGCGAACGGGTGGTGGACGAGATCGCCGCGCTGGAAGCGTTGCCGGACGCCGACATCGAGGGCCTGGCCCTGAACCTGGCGGAACTGATCGAACGGGTGCCCGACCTGCCGCTGGCCTCGGACGTGCCGGGCGATTACGCCGGCAACGGCGGCGCGGATGACGGCGCGTCCGGCTTCCGCGAGCGGCCCTGGCGGCATTTCCTGGACACGGTCTCCGGTGCCCTGCGGGGCATGCTGACCATCCGCCGCACGGAGGAGGCGCACCAGCCCCTGATGCCGCCCGAGCAGGAATACTTCCTGTACCAGAACCTGCTCCTCAAGCTGGAGAGCGCGCGGCTGGCGCTGCTGCGCCGGGACACTCCCAGCTTCCGGAATGCCGTGGGCACGGCCCGCGAGTGGCTGCGGACCTACTTCGATACCGATTCGCCGCGGGTGGCGTCCGCCCTGGAGAGCCTCAACGGCATGCGCAAGGTCGAGCTGGCCTGGGAGGCGCCCGACATCAGCGACAGCCTCACGGCCTTGCGGGATCTCATGCGGCGTCGCGATGTTTCGCCGTCCGCCGGCGGCGACGGCGCCCCGGACACGACGGACGCGACCGACGGCGAGAGCTAGATGCGCCGCTTTCTCCTGCTGATCGCGATCGCACTGCTG
Source organism: Salinisphaera sp. PC39 (assembly GCF_040361335.1). Classification (NCBI taxonomy): domain Bacteria; kingdom Pseudomonadati; phylum Pseudomonadota; class Gammaproteobacteria; order Salinisphaerales; family Salinisphaeraceae; genus Salinisphaera; species Salinisphaera sp. PC39. The sequence goes on from NZ_APNM01000001.1 coordinate 63,254, forward strand.
CTGGGCGTCGGCCTGGCCCTGGTCTTCCGCGAGCACAACGGCTATCTGCTGGTCGCCTTCGGGGACTGGCGCCTGGAGACCTCGCTGGCCTTCGCCCTGGCCGCGTTCGCCGCGGCCCTGGTGCTCGGCGTGGTGCTCTGGCGCCTGCTGGTGGCCGGTGTGCTGTTGCCGGTGACGCTGCGCGACTGGCGCGCCCGGCGGCGCGCGCGCAAGGCGCGGCAGTCGCTCTATCGCGGCCTGCAGCGGTTGTACGAGGGCCGCTGGGCCGAGGCCGAGGCCGAGCTCGTGCGGCTGGCCGAGCAGCACGAGGCGCCGTCCCTGAACTACCTGGCCGCGGCCCGGGCCGCCGATCGGCAACGGGCGCCGGACCGGCGTGACCGTTACCTGGAGAAGGCGGCGGCCCGGCGCGGTGCCTCCGAGCTGGCGGTGCTGCTGACCCAGGCCGAGCTGCAGATGGGCCGGCATCAGGATGCCGAGGCCCTGGCGAGCCTGACCCGTCTGCGCGAGATCGACGCCGAGCACGGCCATGTCCTGGCCTTGTTGGCCGAACTGTGCGAACGGCTCGGCGACTGGGCCCAGTTGCGCGAGATCCTGGAACCCCTGCGCCGGGCGGGGGTGATGGCCGAGGAGCGTTGGCGCGAACTGGCCCGGGCCGCCTGGATCGACGCCCTGGCCGGCGACGCCGGGGATGCCGACGCCGCGACCGCGCTCTGGCGCCAGGTGCCCAAGCCCATCCGCCGGGACCGGCGGGTGTTGCTGGCCTACGTGCGCCGGCTCGCGGCCGCGGGCGCGCAGGACCGGGCGGCCGATCAGGTGCGCGAGGTCCTCAAGCGCGACTGGGACCCGGAGTTGGCGCTGGCGTTCGGCGAACTCGTGTGCGAGGACCGTACGGCCCAGCTCGCCACCGTCGAGGATTGGCTCAAGCGCTACGGCGACCAGCCGGAGCTGCTTCTGGTCGCGGGTCGGTTGTGCTTGCGCAATCGCCTCTGGGGCCGCGCCCGCAGCTACTTCGAGAGCAGCCTGCGCGGCGCCAGCCGTCCGGAGGCCCTGCTGGAGCTGGGGCGGCTGTTCGAGGAGATCGACCTGGACGAGGAAGCGCGGCGGGCCTATCGCCAGGGTCTGGAACAGATGCTCGAGACGCGTCCCGAGGCCGACTGACCGGCCCATGGGCGACAACGTCCTGATCGTTGGCTGCGGCGACACCGGCCGCCGGATCGCCGCCGCCCGCCGGGCCGCGGGCGACGGTGTTCTCGGCCTGGTACGCGGCGCGGACAGTGCCGCGGCCCTGGAGGCGGCCGGCATCCCGGCCCTGCGCCGGGACCTCGACCAACCCCTGGACGACCTGCCGGCCGCGGACGTGGTGTTCCACTGCGCGCCTCCGCCGCGGGAGGGCGACGACGATCCGCGCTTGGCGCGCGTGCTGGCGGCACTCTCCCCGCACCCCCCGCGGCGGCTGGTGTACATCGGCACCAGCGGCGTCTATGGCGATTGCGGCGGCGACTGGGTGACCGAGGACCGCCCGCCCGCGCCGATCACCGCACGCGCCCGCCGACGCCTCGCCGCCGAGCGCCTGCTGGCGGCCTGGCCGGGAGCGGTCGCGATCCTGCGCGCGCCGGGCATCTATGGCCCCGGCCGTCTGCCGGTCGAGCGGGTGCGCTCGGGGGCGCCGATCCTGCGGGACGCGGACAGCCCCTGGACCAACCGTATCCATGTCGAGGACCTGGCGGCGGCCGCGGTGGCGGCCGCGGCCCCGGACGCACCCACCGGCGTGTTCAATGCCGCCGACGGCCATCCGACCCGCATGGGGCCCTATTACCGGGAGCTGGCCGCGCTGCTGGGTGTGGCCGCGCCGCCCGAGATCGAGTGGGCCCGGGCCGAGCGCGAATGGTCCGCCATGCGGTTGTCCTTCCTGCGCGAGTCGCGGCGCCTGGACAACACCCGGCTGACGCGGGAACTGGGCCTGCGCCTGCGCTATCCGGATTATCGGGAGGGCCTGCGGGCGAGCCTGGCGGCCGCCTGAGCGCGGCTCAGCGCGTCCGCTCGTAATCGTCCGGCGGGCTGTAGGTGCCGGGCGGCGGCTCGGTCTCCTCGATCTCCACCACCCGGCTCTCCGAGCGCAGACGGATACCGGGGCGCTCCAGTTCCACCTGCTGCAGCACGGGGAAGCCGTCGATCTCGGCATAGGCCTTGAGCCATTCCGAGCCGGGGCGGTCGCCCAGCCGTACCATCAGGCGGCGGAAGGCGGAGACGTCGACATCCACGTCGTCGGCGATCCAGATATCGATCGTCAGGTCGCGGGTCGCGGGACCGGCGATGCGATAGCGATGGGCGGACCACTCGCCGATCTCGCGGGTATCCTCGGTGCGCTCGATGGATACGTCCGGGACATCGCCGTCCTCGTCGAGGTTGAGGGGCACCACGCGGTATTGGCGCTTCTCGCGGTCGACGATATAGGTCTTGCCCTGGTCGACGCGCGTGATGATGAAGCGGTTGCCGTCGTCGCGGAGGGTGCGCGACGCCCCGAACCAGTGGACCACCGGGACCGGCTCCGCGTCGTTGACGGACTCCCGCACCTCGACACGGATATCCGCCCAGGCGGCACCGGTCATGCCGCAGAGCAGCAGGGCAACCGCGCATCCTTGCCTGAATCGATTCATAGTCGACCTGGATCCCCGTGGATCGAATCCCGCGATTCGAGTCAGCGCTTCGTGCATCGAGTTTAGCAGCATCGCGGGGTGCGCCGCCGTTCAGGACGGCGCGCGCAGGCGGTCCGTGAAAGCCCTGGCCAGGCTGTCGGTCTCGCGCTGTTCCAGCCAATCGATCACCGCGTCCCACGCGAGGCGGTCGCCGTAGGCGCCGCGGCCCGTCATCTCGTGTACGCCCAGGCCGCGTTCGGCCGCGTGCAGGTAGCGCTGGCTGTCCCGCAGGCGTGTGACCACCGGGATGTCGAGCGCGTCCAGGAAGCGTTCCAGGTCCCCCAGCGCGCGCGTGTTGCGCCGTAAACGGTTGGCGACGATGCCGATCCGGGTGCGATGGTGGCGCACCTTGCCGATCAGCAGCAGGTCGCGGATGAAGTCCGCGGTGGCGCGGATATCCACGGGCGAGGGCAGCACCGGCACCAGCACCGCGTCGGCGGTGCGCAACTGATCCAGGATCTCGTGGATCTGCACGCTCGCCGGGGTGTCGACCACGATGCGCTGGGTCTCCGGCGGCACCCGCAGTTGCCAGGCCCGGGTGGCGGTGGCGGCGCGATCGGCGGCGCCCACGGTGACGACCGCCGGGGCCTCGGAGTCGCGTCTTTGCAGCCATTGCTGGCCCGCGCCCAGGGGGTCGTAGTCGAACAGGGCCGTCAGGTAACCGCGCGCGGCATAGCGGGTGGCCAGGTTCACGGCGATCGTGGTCTTGCCGCACCCACCCTTGGCGTTGATCACGATGATTCGGCGCATGTCCCCTGCGGCCGTGCCGGCGGTGTCCCTTCGGCGATTATGGGCGGGGCATGCGTGACCGGCAACAAGGCCGGCTTGGCGAGCCCGGATGTGGTCACTAGGCTTGTGGGGGTGCAATGCACCAGAGGGCGACAGCCGCCCGAGGAGAGCGCCATGCAAGTCGCAGCCGAGATCGCGGTGGTGCCGCTGGCCACCGACGAGCCCCTGTCCGACTATGTCGCCGCCTGCGAGCAAGTGCTCCGCGAGGCGGGGTTCCAGCCGCGCCTGCATGCCCTGGGCACCGAGGTGGCCGGCGACTGGGATGCCGTGATGACGGCCGTCAAGCGCTGCCAGGAGACGGTGCACGAGATGGGCGCGCCGCGCGTTCTGACCCATCTCAAGCTCGCCACCCGCACCGATGTCGCGGTGGACCTGGACACACCGGTGGCAAAGGTCCGGCGCAAGCTCAAGGACTGAGCCGACAGCCTATTCGCCGTCGGCGCCCGGCGGCAGCAGGCCGATCTGGCGCAGGCGTGCCTGGAAGCGGTCCGCGATGTCGGTCTCGCAGCCGCGGCCGCTGCGGTCGACGAGGACCCGGCCGTCGCGGTTGTCGATCAGCCGGATGTCGTAGACGTAGGCCGTGTCCAGGTTGCCGGCGCAGGTGCCGATCTCGGCGGCCCGCAGGACCAGCCGGTAGCGGGCACGGGTCGCGAGGTCCGGCGGCGGTGGCGTTTCCAGGCCGGCCTCGCGGCCCGTCTGGTAGGCGGTCAGGTTCCAGCCCAGTCGTTCCAATCTCGTATTGAGCCGGCCGGCCAGGCCCAGGCGCGTGTCCGCGACCGCGATCGTCGCTTCCGGCGCCGCCGTGCTCTCGTCGATGCCGCTCGCGCATGCGGTGAGGCACACTAGCGTCAGCACGGCCAGGGGCCGTAATATAAGTGAATACGATTCTTTCCGGATTGAGAGGCTCATGACACGAACGATCCTCCTCTTGCTCGCGGTGTGCGCCGTGCCGTTGCCCGTGGCCGCGTCGGATGACGGCGGTCGGGGTCTCGAGATCGCCCGCGAGTCCGAGCGCCGCTACGACGACTACGCCGACCAGCGCGGCGAGGCCGTGCTCACCATCCGCACCGCCGACGGCGACGAGGCGGTGCGCCGCATGCATGCCCGCAGTCTCAACACCGACGACGGCAGCCGCAACCTTACGGTCGTGGATGCGCCCAAGGACGTCGCCGGCACCGCGCTGCTGACCCACTCCTACGACGAGCGGCCGGACGAGCAGTGGCTGTTGCTGCCGGCCTTGAACCGGGTCAAGCGCATCGCGGCGGGCAACCGCTCGGGCGCGTTCATGGGCAGCGAGTTCACCTACGAGGATTTCACCGCCCAGCCGGTGGCCAAGTTCGACTTCCGGTTCCTGCGCGAGGCGGAACTGGACGGCCAACCCTGCTATGTCCTGGAGCGCACGCCCAAGAAGGCGGAGAACTCGGCCTATGCGCGCCATGTCGCCTGGCTCGACCGGGCCCACTACCGCACGCTCAAGGTCGAGTACTACAACCGCGCCGGACAGCATCAGAAGACCCTGCGCGCCACCGATTTCAAGGCGTACGACAACGGCCAGTGGCGCCCCGGCAAGCTCACCATGACCAACCATCTCGGCGGCGGCACCAGCGTGTTGGAATGGTCCGGCATCGAGTTCGGCAACGGGTTCACGGAGCGTGACTTCTCGGTCGACGCGCTGAAGCGCGCCCGATGAGCGCGCCAGTACGCGGTTTCGAGTCGCAAGTGTCGAATGGGGCCGCGGGATAGCCTCGGGGCCGGTCATGTCTTTTTCGAAACTGGAAACACGGCGGTCTGAGCAATCCGCCGCCGCGGCGATCGGGATCGCCTCGTGCTGAACGCCTTCTTCGACCGCGTTCTCGATCGACCGTGGCGGGCGATGGCGATCTGCGTCGCGGTCACGCTGCTCGCCGTGGCCGGGGCGCCGGGACTGGGCTTCACCACCGCCTACGACGCCTACTTTTCGCCGCAGAACCCGGAATGGCGGGCGTACAAGTCCATCGAGAAGGCCTTCGAGCGTACCGACAACGTCCTGTTCGCGCTGGCACCGGCCGCCGGCGACGTGTTCACCCGCGAAACGCTCGCCACGGTGCGGGAGCTGACGGACGCCGCCTGGGAGCTGCCCTACGCCAAGAGCGTCTCGTCGCTGGCCAATTTCCATGATGCCTACGCGCGCGGCGACGAGCTGGCGGTGGAGCCGCTGGTGCCGACCGGCGAACTCGACGACGGGGCGTTGGCGACGGTGCGCGAGCGGGCCGTGGACAACCCGCGCGTGGCGGGGAGCCTGCTGGCGGACGACGGCGAGGTCACCGGCGTGGTGGTCTCCTTCGAGTTGCCGCAAACCGAGCGCGAGTCCGCGGTTCGGCGGATCGCCGGCGCCGTCCGCGATCTCGCCGACCGCGTGGAGGCGGAGCGGCCGGACCTGGAGGTCTATCTCACCGGTGCGGTGATGCTCAACCAGGCGATGATCGACTCGATCCGCTGGGACCTGACCTACCTGTATCCGCCGTTCTTCCTGATCATGTTCGCGGTACTGGCGCTGTTCTTCCGCAGCCTGGGCGCGACCCTGGCGACGCTGGCGATCCTGCTGATGGCGGTGGGCACGGCCTTCGGCGCCGCGGGCTGGGCGGGGATCACGCTGAACACCGCCTCGGTATCGTCGGCGATCATCATCCTGACCCTGGCGGTGGCGGACTCCGTGCATATCCTGGTCGGCTACGCCAACGCGCGTGTCGCCGGTAACGAGCGGCGGCCGGCGCTGCTGGAGTCGCTGCGCGTCAACGCCCAGCCGGTGTTCCTGACCAGCCTGACCACCGCTCTCGGTTTCCTGGGCATGAACTTTTCGGATTCGCCGCCGTTCCGGGACCTGGGCAACATCGTCGCACTCGGGGTCGCCGCGGCGTTCGTCTATTCGCTGGTATTCCTGCCGGCGGCGCTGACCGTGCTGCCCTCCGAGGTGGCCACCGGTCGGGGGCGCGGTCTGCTGGCCGCCCTGGCGGAGTTCGTGATCCGCCGTCGGCGCGCCCTGCTGGTCGCGGGCGCGGTCGCCCTGGCGGGCCTGTCCGCCGCGATCGGACTCAACCGTTTCGGCGACAACTACGTCGAGTTCTTCGACCACAGCCTGGAGTTCCGGCGCGACACCGAGTTCATCAACCGCGAACTCACCGGCATGCAACTCATCGAGTACCCGCTGGAGGCCGGGGCGTCGGGCGATGTGCACGACCCCGAGTTCCTGCGCCGGGTCGACCGGCTCGTGGACTGGTTCCGCGAGCAGCCGGAGGTGCGCCGGGTGGTCGCCGTCACCGAGCTGATCAAGCGGCTTAACCAGACCTTCCACGGCGGCGATCCCGCCTATCACCGCATCCCGGAATCGCGCGAGCTCGCGGCACAGCTCCTGTTCTTCTACGAGATGTCGCTGCCGCAGGGCATGGACATCACCAATCTGGTCAACCTGGACAAATCCGCCGCGCGCGTGGCCGTGGTCCTGGACCCGATCCTGGACCAGCGCATGCGGGACTTGGACGAGCGCGCCCAGGACTGGATGGCGGAGCACCTCTCGCCGGACACGGCGGCGCCCGGGTCCAGCATCTCGATCATGTTCGCCTACATCGCGGAGCGGAACTTCCGGAGCATGCTGCTGGGCACGCTCATGGCCTTCGCCTTCATCGCCGTGGCCATGGTGCTGGCCTTCCGCAGCCTGCGCCTGGGGCTGCTCAGCCTGTTCCCGAACCTGGCGCCGCTGGCGATGGGCTTCGGCGCCTGGGGGCTTCTGGTGGGCCAGACCGGCGTGGCGACCTCGGTGGTCGCCAGCCTCACCCTGGGCATCGTGGTCGACGACACGGTGCACCTGCTGTCCAAGTACCGGCGGGCGCGCCGGGAACGGGGCCTGGCGCCGCACGATGCCCTGCGCGATGCCTTCGCCAATGTCGGCACCGCCCTGTGCCTGACCTCGCTGGTGCTGGTCGTCGGCTTCGTGTTGATGACCCTGTCCAGCTTCTCCATGACCCAGCACATGGGCGCCCTCACGGCGATGATCATCGTCCTGGCGCTGGTGGTGGACTTCCTGTTCCTGCCGCCGCTGTTGCTGTTGCTGGATCGCCGATAGCGTCCGCGCGGGGGATATCACGCACGGTTCTTGCATGAACCGCACAGGACATTCCCGCAGGCAATCCGGAAACGCGGCCGTGACCATCGAGGTACTACTGGTGGATGTCGGCTCCTCGCGCGCCGCCACATTGCGGGCGGCGCTGGAGGAGGCCGGCTTCGGGGTCGTCGGCGTGGTCGCCGACGGCGAGGGGTTGTACGAGGCCGTGGAGCGCCTGGCCCCGGATGCCGTGCTGGTGGATGCCGACTCGCCCTCCCGCGACACCCTGGAGCACCTCGCGGTCCTGGGCGAGCGCTACCCGCGGCCGCTGCTGATGCTGTCGCCGCGCGACGACCGCCGCATGCTGGCCGGCGCCGCCGACGCCGGCGTCAGCGCCTATGTCCTGGAGGGCGTGTCGCCGCCGCTGGTGCGGTCGCTGGTCGAGGTGGCGGTGCGCCAGTTCGAAAGCGTGCAGACGCTGCGGCGCGAGCTGGACGAGGCCCGCGAGACCCTGGCCTCGCGCAAGGTGATCGACCGCGCCAAGACCCTGCTCATGGAGCGCCACGGCCTCTCCGAACGCGATGCCTACGGCCGCCTGCGCAAGGCGGCCATGGATCGGGGCCGGCCGCTCGTGGAAATGGCCCGCGCCGTGCTCGAGCGCGGTGCGTTGTGACCCGATGGTGCCCTGCTGCGGTGCAATAACCCGTAGCCGCCGGCCAAGCCGCGGGCCGCGTCCGGAAGGCCTACACGCTTCTGAAACAGCCGCTTAACGACATTCCCCGCCGGTCTGGCACGGACCCTGCGTGAATCCTCTGCGGGTGCGGTGCCCGGTCAACGGCGACCCCGCGACACCGCGGTCGGCACCACGCACCCGACGGACAATCCGCTAACGGACAACGGCGTCCCTTCCCCTCCGCGCATTGCGCGGGGCCGGTCGGGGCGCCTTTTTTATTGGGAACAGGCCATGACCGACAGACCCGCCCCCCGTATCCGCCGCGCCGTGCTGGCCGTGTTGCTCGCGGTGCCGTCCTTGGCGCCCGCGTCGGCGGATGGACTCGGCGCGGCGATCGCCGGCGGCGAGGCGACCGTGGACGCGCGCCTGCGCCACGAGCGCGCCGAGCAGGACAATGCCGTGGCGGATGCCGACGCGACCACCTTCCGGCTGCGTCTCGGCTATGCCACCGGCGAGTGGGCGGGCTTCGACGCCTTCGCCGAGTACGAGGGCGTGTATGCCCTGGGCGGCGACGACGGCTACAACAGCGGCCCCGCCTTCCTGGCGGAGACCAACGGCCGCACCGGCTACAGCACCATCGCGGACCCCGCGGGCGACGAACTCAACCGTGCCTGGTTGCGCTACCGCGGCCTGCCCGGCACCGAGGCCAAGGTCGGGCGCCAGCGCCTGATCCTGGACAACGCCCGCTTCGTGGGCAATGTCGGCTGGCGCGACAACGAGCAGACCTTCGACGCGGTCGCCCTGGTGAACGAGTCGCTGCCCGGCGTGACCCTGACCTATGCCTGGCTGCGGCGGCAGAACTTCATCTTCTTCAACGACAACCGCCTCGACGGCCATCTGCTCAACGCGCGCTGGGCGGTCTATCCGCGACTCACCCTGGTCGCCTACGCCTATTTCATCGACTTCGACGACGATGCCGGCCCGCGCGCTCCCGGCGCGCCCGATCACCGCGACCTGGGGCTGCGGGCGAGCGGCTCGCTGGGCCCCGTCGACTACAGCCTGGAATACGCCGACCAGTCGGACCACGCGGACGCGCCCGACAGCGTGGACGCCGAGTACTGGGCGGCGACCCTGGGCGCGCCGCTGGGGCCGCTGCGCCTGGACGCCGGCTACGAATCGCTCGGCGGCGACGGCAGCTATGCCTTCCAGTTCCCCCTGGCGACCAACCACAAGTTCCAGGGCTGGGCCGACCTGTTCCTGGCCACGCCCGCCGCCGGCCTGCGCGACGCCTACGCCGGCGTCGGCGGCAAGTGGGCGGGCACCACGCTCAAGGCGGTCTATCACGACTTCTCGGCGGACACCGGCGGCGCGGACTACGGCAGCGAATGGGACCTGCTGGCCGCCCGGCCGGTGACGCCGCGGCTGACCCTGCTGGCCAAGTTCGCCGACTACGACGCCGAGACCTTCGCCGTCGACACCCGGCGCTATTGGCTCCAGGCGGAATACCGCTTCTGAGCCCGGTTCATACAGAGGGATAACGGCATGTCCGATCCAGATCATCGATTGTCCCGCCGGCGGTTCCTGTCCCAGGGAGCGGCTGCGGCCCTGGGCGCGGCCGGTGCCTGGCTCCCCGCCGGCCCGACCGCCGGCGCGGGCCCCTTGTCCGGGACCGGCAGCGACGGCGAGCCGGAGAAGCGCCGGCTGACGCTGGGCTTCATCCCGCTCACCGACTGCGCGCCGCTGGCGGTGGCCGCGGCACGCGGCTTCTTCGCCGAGGAGGGGCTGGAGGTCGCGCTCTCGCGCGAGCCTTCCTGGGCGGCGATCCGGGACAAGGTGGCGATGGGCGTGCTCGACGGCGCGCACATGCTCGCGGGGATGCCGATCGCGGCCAGCCTGGGCGTCGGCGGTTTCCACCATCCGATGGTCACCGCGCTGTCGCTCAACCTGAACGGCAACGCCGTCACGGTCTCCGGCGAGCTGCACGCGCGCATGGCGGCCGCCGACCCCGAGGCGATGGCCCGCCGTCCCGTCTCGGCACGCGCCCTCAAACGGGTGATCGAGGCCGACCAGGCCGCCGGCCTCGCGCCGCTGACCTTCGCCAGCGTGTACCCGGTGTCCTCGCACAATTACCAGCTTCGCTACTGGCTGGCCGCCGGCGGGATCGATCCCGACCGCGACGTGCGGCTGATCGTCATTCCCCCGGCCAAGATGGTGGACAACCTCGCCGCCAACCGCATCGCCGGCTATTGCGTGGGCGAGCCCTGGAACCAGGTGGCGGTGGCACGCGGCATCGGCCACGCCGTGATCACCGGCTACGAAATCTGGAACAACGCCCCGGAGAAGGTCTTCGGCGTGACCCGCGAGTGGGCCGAGGCCCATCCCGCGACCCACCGCGCGGTGCTGCGCGCCCTGATCCGCGCCTGCGCCTGGCTCGACGTGCCCGGCAACCGCGCCCAGGCCGCCGAGCTGATCGCGCGCGCCGAGTACGTGGACGCCGATCCCGCGCTGCTGCGGCGGGCGCTGGCCGGCGGTTTCCAGTACCACCCCGGCTCGCAGCCGGAGGCGTTGCCCGACTTCAACGTCTTCCACCGCTACGCCGCCAATTTCCCGTGGCGCTCGCACGCGGCCTGGTTCGTGGCGCAGATGCTGCGCTGGGGCCAGATCCCGCACGCCGTGGACCTGCGCCGCGCCGCGATCGAGGTCTATCGGCCGGAGATCTACCGCGAGGTCGCCGCCGGCCTGGATATCCCGGCGCCGGCCGAGGACAGCAAGGTCGAGGGCGCGCACGCCGAGTCCTGGACGTTGGCGACCCCCGACGGGGCGCTGGCGATGGGGCCGGATCGCCTCGTCGACGGCCGCGTCTTCGATCCGGCGCACCCGGTGGACTACCTGGCCGAATTTCCCATGCACGCGCGCGCGGCGCCGCTGGACGAGTTGCGCGCCCTGAACGTCCCGCAACAAGCCTGAATCCCCGAGGAGGAACCCATGGAACTCGCGAACAAGGCGACCCGCATCCGGCTCTTCGACTTCAAGTCGGTGCAGATGCGCACCTTCCATCTCACCTGGCTGGCCTTCCACCTGTGCTTCTTCGGGTGGTTCGGCATCGCGCCGCTGATGGCGGTGGTGCGCGAGGACCTGAACCTGGACAAGTCCATGGTCGGGTCCACCATCATCGCCTCGGTGGCGATCACCGTGCTGGTGCGTTTCCTGATCGGCCCGCTGTGCGACAAGTTCGGGCCGCGCCGGACCTATACCTGGCTGCTGACGCTGGGTTCGATACCCGTGATGTGCATCGGCTTCGCCGACAGCTTCGAGACCTTCCTGATGGCGCGGCTGGCGATCGGCGCGATCGGTGCGTCCTTCGTGATCACCCAGTACCACACCTCGGTGATGTTCGCGCCCAACGTGGTCGGCACCGCCAACGCCACCACCGCCGGCTGGGGCAACCTCGGCGGCGGCACCACCCAGATCGTGATGCCGCTGGTGTTCGCCGGCATCGTCAGCCTGGGCGTGTCCGAGTTCGCCGGCTGGCGTCTGGCCATGGTCGTGCCCGGCATGGTGCTGTTCGCCATGGGCGTCGCCTACTGGTTCCTGACCCAGGACGCCCCGGACGGCGACTACCGCGAACTGCGCGAGAAGGGGCTGATCCCGCCGGCCAAGGACGAGCGCAGTGGCTGGGGCAGCTTCAAGGTGGCCGCCCGGGACTACCGGGTGTGGGCCCTGTTCGTGGTCTACGCCGCCTGCTTCGGCGTCGAGCTGACCATCAACAATGTCGCCGCGATCTATTTCTTCGACGAATTCTCGCTGGACCTCAAGACCGCAGGTCTGATCGCCGGTCTGTTCGGCCTGATGAACATCTTCGCCCGCACCCTGGGCGGATTCTTCTCGGACCTGTTCGCCCGTCACCGCGGGCTGCGGGGGCGGGTGCAGTTCCTGTTCCTGGCTCTGCTGGTCGAAGGCCTGGCGTTGATCGTGTTCTCGCAGATGACGGTGCTCGCGCTGGCCGTGGGCACGATGATCTTCTTCTCCCTGTTCACCCAGATGTCGGAGGGCGCCACCTACGGCCTGGTGCCGTTCATGAACAAGAAGGCCCTGGGCGCCGTGGCCGGGATCGTCGGCGCCGGCGGCAACGCCGGCGCGGTGGCCGCCGGCTTCCTGTTCAAGGCCGAGAGCCTGAGTTACGGCCAGGGCCTGTTCTTCCTGGGCTGCGCCGTCGTGGTCTGTTCCTTCTTCGCCTTCGCCGTGCGCTTCTCGCCCGAGGTGATCGCCGAGGAGGACGGGTTGCTCCGGGATGCCCTGGACGCCCGGTCCGCGGACGAGACGGCGAGCGGGGAACCCCGGCCGAGCCCGGCTTGATCATGAACAGCGGCGCGAGCCGCACGGGATCCTCTCTCCCCGCTTGCGGGGAGAGACCGAGTGAGGGGTAGGGCCGGATCCCCCTCACCCCGACCCTCTCCCCCGCGAGCGGGGGAGAGGGAGTCGAGTTGTCTGGCTCTCCCCCGCTAGCCGGGGAGAGGGCATCGAATCGCATAGTCAAGCGGAGAGTGGTAGCCATGGCAGAGAAACTGCCCCAACAGAAACAGGACCTCGTGGTGATCGGCAACGGCATGGCCGGCATGCGCACCGTCGAGGAGCTTCTCAAGATCACGGACGACGCCTTCAACATCACCGTGTTCGGGGCGGAGCCGTACGGCAACTACAACCGGATCATGCTGTCGCCGCTGCTGGCGGGGGAGAAGGATCTCGACGAGATCATGATCAACTCCCGCGAGTGGTACGACGACAACGGCATCACCCTGCACGCGGGCGATCCGGTCGCGGCCATCGACCGGCGCCGGCGCATGGTGCATTCCGCCGGCGGCAAGGAAGTGCCCTACGACCGCCTGCTGCTGGCCACCGGCTCCAATCCCTTCGTGATCCCGGTGCCCGGCAACGACCTCGACGGGGTGATCACCTTCCGTGACGTCGACGACGTCAACGCCATGCTCGACGCCTCGCGCCGCCACCTGAAGGCGGTGGTCATCGGCGGCGGCCTGCTCGGCCTGGAGGCCGCCAACGGCCTGATGAAGCAGGGCATGGACGTGACCGTGGTGCACCTGATGGATTCGCTGATGGAGCGTCAGCTCGACGCGCCCGCGGCGCGGTTGCTGCAGGGGTCGCTGGAGGAGCGCGGCCTCAAGTTCCGCATGCAGGCCCAGACCGAGGCCATCCTCGGCAAGAAGCGGGTGGAAGGCGTGCGCTTCAAGGGCGGCGACGAGATCGCCGCCGACCTCGTGGTCATGGCCGTGGGCATCAAGCCCAACATCGAACTCGCCCAGTCGGCCGGCCTGCATTGCGAGCGGGGCGTCGTGGTCAACGACACCATGCAGACCTTCGATCCCCGCATCTACGCCGTGGGCGAGTGCGTGCAGCACCGCGAGTCCACCTACGGCCTGGTGGCGCCGCTCTGGGACCAGGCCAGGGTCTGCGCGACCCACCTGGCCGAAGTGGGCACCGGCCGCTACGAGGGCTCGGTGACCTCGACCAAGCTCAAGGTCACCGGCATCGACCTGTTCTCCGCCGGCGATTTCGTGGGCGACGAGAACACCGAGGACATCGTCTTCCAGGACCCGCGGCGCGGTGTCTACAAGCGCCTGGTGCTGCGCGACGACAAGGTCGCGGGCGCCGTGCTGTACGGCGACACGGCCGACGGCGGCTGGTACTTCCAGCTCATGAAGGAGGGCCGCGACGTCTCCGACATCCGCGACCGCCTGGTCTTCGGCCGGGCCTACGCCGAGGGCGCGGATCCGGCCGCGGCATCGAGCGTGGCCGACCTGCCGGACGACGCCCAGGTCTGCGACTGCAACGGCGTCTGCAAGGGCGACATCGTCGCCGCCATCGGCGAGCACGACCTCAAGAGCGTGGCCGCCGTGGGCAAGCAGACCAAGGCCGGGACCTCCTGCGGTTCCTGCCAGGACCTGGTGGCGCAACTGGTCGAAGCCACCCTGGGCGACGAGCTGGAGACGGGCCCGGCCAAGACGCCGATGTGCGAATGCACCGAGTACAGTCACGACGAGGTGCGGGCCGCGATCCGCGAGCGCCACCTGGTCACCACCGCGGCGGTGCGCGAGGCGCTCGACTGGCAGGAACCGGACGGCTGCCACAAGTGCCGTCCCGCCCTGAACTACTACTGCATCGCGACCTGGCCCGGCGAGGCCGAGCACGAGGATGCCTCGCGCTTCATCAACGAGCGCGCCCACGCCAACATCCAGAAGGACGGCACCTATTCGGTGGTGCCGCGGATGTTCGGGGGCGTGACCAGCCCCCGTGAGCTGCGGGCGATCGCCGACGTGGCCGAGAAGTACGACATCCCCACGGTCAAGGTCACCGGCGGCCAGCGCATCGACATGCTGGGCGCGAAGAAACAGGATTTGCCCGACATCTGGCGCGACCTGCGCGAGCAGGGCGGCCTGATCTCCGGGCACGCCTACGCCAAGGCCCTGCGCACGGTGAAGACCTGCGTGGGCCAGGAGTGGTGCCGCTTCGGCGTCCAGGATTCGACCCAGCTCGGTATCGACCTGGAACACCTGACCTGGGGCTCCTGGATGCCGCACAAGTTCAAGATGGCGGTCTCCGGCTGCCCGCGGAACTGCGCCGAGGCCTCGATCAAGGACTTCGGCGTGGTCTGCCTGGAGTCCGGCTTCGAGCTGCAGGTCGGCGGCAACGGCGGCACCAAGCTGCGCGGGGCCGACGTGCTCACCCGCGTGACGACCCCGGAGGAGGTCAAGGAGCACTGCCTGGCCTTCATCCAGCTCTACCGCGAGGAGGGCCATTACTTTGAGCGCACCGCGCCCTTCATCGAGCGCGTCGGCCTGGACTATGTCCATGCCCGCGTGGTCGAGGACGCCGAGGACCGCGAGGCCCTGGCCAAGCGGTTCCTGGCATCCCAGACCCACGCCCAGACCGACCCGTGGGAAGAGCGCTCGGCGCAAGGCGTCAACCGCGAACACTACATCCCGCTGAAGCAAGTTGGTTGAAAAGGCTAACCACAGAGGCACAGAGGACACAGAGAAGAGAAAGCAGCGGACATTCACGGTCACCGCCCAAGTCTCCGCACTTTCCGGGGGCACACGCCAACCGCCTGCAGTCTGTCGCTGTGGCCGGGTGATTCGTTGAAGGCATCTTCGAAAATTCGTGTCTTTCTCTCTGTGCCCTCTGTGTCTCTGTGGTTAACAAAGGAGGTCGATATGACAACAGCCATCGCCGAAAGGCAGGCATGGATCGAGATCGGCGACATCGACGATATCCCGCGGCTGGGATCGCGGGTGGTGGAGACGCCGGAGGGCGACATCGCCGTCTTCCGCAACCGGCTGGACGAGGTGTTCGCCCTACGCGACGCCTGCCCCCACCGCGGCGGTCCGCTGTCCCAGGGCATCGTCCACGGCCGCGAGGTCACCTGCCCGCTGCACAACTGGTGCATCGGCCTGGCCGACGGCCGGGCCCTGCCGCCGGACGAGGGCGCCACGACGCGCTACCCGGTCGAAGTCCGCGACGGTGCCGTGTTTCTGCTCTTGGTGCCTGAAGAGTGATGAATCACAGAGGCACAGAGAACACAGAGGCATTACGTATGTGTGCCTTGATGTCGCGCTCTTCGGTTCTTTCGGGTTCATTTTTTCCGGCATTTTCTCTGTGACCTCTGTGTCTCTGTGGTTAGTCTTTTATGTCTGAGACCATCAAAACGACCTGTCCCTACTGCGGCGTCGGCTGCGGTGTGCGGGCGTCGGTGGAGGCCGGCGGCGGGGTCGCGATCGCCGGCGATGAGTCGCATCCGGCCAATACCGGGCGGCTGTGTTCCAAGGGCACGGCCCTGGGCGAGACCCTGGACCTGGCGGACCGGCTGCTGCATCCCGAGATCGGCGGCCGGCGCACGGACTGGGACACCGCCCTGGACGCGGTCGCCGACGGCTTCTCGCGGGTGGTCGCCGAGCACGGCCCGGAGGCCGTGGCCTTCTACGTCTCCGGCCAGTTGCTGACCGAGGACTACTATGTCGCCAACAAGCTGATGAAGGGCTTCATCGGCGGCGCCAACATCGACACCAACTCGCGGTTGTGCATGTCGTCGGCCGTGGCCGGCCACGGCCGCGCCTTCGGCGAGGACGTGGTGCCCGGCTGCTACGCCGACCTGGAAGGGGCCGACCTGATCGTGCTGGTGGGCGCCAACACCGCCTGGTGCCACCCCATCGTCTACCGCCGCATCGAGGCCGCCCGCGCCGAGCGCCCGGACACGCGGCTGGTGGTGATCGACCCCCGCCGCACCGCCACCGCCGAGGAGGCGGACCTGCACCTGCCGGTGGCGCCGGGCTGGGACGTGGCGCTGTTCAACGGCCTGCTGGCGCACCTGGAACGCGCGGGCCGGGTCGATGCCGGCTTCGTCGAGGCCCGCACCACGGGCGCGGCCGAGGCCCTGGCCGCGGCGCGCGCGGGCGACGCCGATCCCGCGGCCCTGGCCCGGGCCACGGGCGTGCCGGAGGCCGATCTGCGGACCTTCCTGGACTGGTTCGCGGACACGCCGAACACGGTCACCGTATTCTCGCAGGGCGTGAACCAGTCGGTCGCCGGCAGCGACAAGGTCAACGCCATCATCAATTGCCACCTGCTCACCGGGCGCATCGGCAAGCCCGGTGCCGGCCCGTTCTCGATCACCGGTCAGCCCAACGCGATGGGTGGCCGCGAGGTGGGTGGCCTGGCCTCGACCCTGGCCGCACACCGCGGCTTCGACGAGGCCGACACGATCGCGGATTTCTGGCATGCGCCGAACATCGCCCGGCAACCGGGGCTGAAGGCGGTGGACCTGTTCGAGGCGATCGGCGACGGCCACGTCAAGGCGGTCTGGATCATGGCCACCAACCCGGCCGTGTCGATGCCGGACGCCGACGCGGTCCGCCGGGCCCTGGCCGGCTGCGACCTGGTCGTGGTCTCGGATTGCATGGCCGCCACCGATACCGCGCGCCTGGCCGATATCCGCCTGCCGGCGGCCACCTGGGGCGAGAAGGACGGCACCGTGACCAACTCCGAGCGCACCATCTCGCGCCAGCGACCCTTCCTGCCGCTGCCGGGGGAGGCCCGCCCGGACTGGTGGATCGTCACGCAGGTGGCCCGCCGCCTGGGCCACGCCGCGGCCTTTCCCTACGAGCACCCGCACGAGATATTCACCGAGCACGCGGCCCTGTCGGCGCACGCCAACGACGGCCGCCGCCTGTTCGACATCGGCGGCCTGGCGGGGCTGACGCGGGCGGACTACGACGCCCTGACGCCGGTGCAGTGGCCGGTGTCCAGGACGGGGGGGACGGGAAATGTAAGACGGGAAACGGAAAACGGGAAACGGAAGACGGAAGACGGGGAAGACAATGCTCGCGCTGGCGACGACACGTTTCCCGTTTCCCGTTTTCCGTCTTCCGTACCGAAGCGCCTGTTCCTGGACGGCCGCTTCCCCACGGACGACGGTCGCGCCCGCTTCGTGGCCGTGACCCAGCAGCCGCCCGCGCATGCGCCGGACGAGAACTACCCGCTGACCCTGAATACCGGCCGCCTGCGTGACCACTGGCACACCATGACCCGTACCGCCAAGTCGCCGCGGCTATCGGGTCACATCCCCGAGCCCTGCGTGTCGGTGCATCCGCGCGACGCCCAGGTCGCCGGGCTGACCGACGGCCACCTGGCCGAGCTACGCTCTCACTGGGGTCGCATGCTGGCGCGCGTGGCGGTCGACGAGGGCCAGCGCCGCGGCAGCCTGTTCGCGCCCATCCATTGGAACGCCGAGTACGCCGCCGCCGGCCGCGTCGGCGCCCTGGTCAACCCGGTGGTCGACCCGGTGTCCGGCGAGCCCGAGTTCAAGCACACGCCGGTCGCGGTCGCGCCCTGGGCGGCGGCCTGGCACGGCTTCGTGCTGGCCCGCGCGCCGTTGACGCCGCCCGCCGAGGCCGACTACTGGATCCGGGTCCACGGCGAGGCCTTCGAGCGCTACGAACTGGCCGGCGCGGCGCCGCCGGCGCACTGGCCCCTGGCCGCGCGGGCCCTGTTCGGGGTCGACGACCCGGACGCCGACTGGATCGAATACAGCGACCCGCGCGCCGGTCATTACCGGGCCGCCTGGTTGCGGGACGGGGCGCTCGTCGCCTGCCTGTTCGCGGCACCGCGGCCGCCGGCCCTGCCGGACCGGTCGTGGCTGGCCGGCCTGTTCGCCAAGGGGGAACTGGACGCCGACGATCGTATCGCCCTGCTCACGGGCCGGCCGGCCGATCCCGAGGCGGATGCCGGCCCGGCCGTGTGCAGTTGCTTCGGGGTCGGCCGCAAGGCGTTGGCGGACGCGATCCGCGAGCGCGGTCTGGCCACGCCCGAGGCGGTGGGCGAGGCGCTGGGGGCCGGGACCAATTGCGGCTCCTGCCTGCCGGAGATCCGCACGCTGCTGCGCGAGGCCCGCCCGTCCGCCGTCACCGAAGGTGCGTAACCGGCCCAGGATTGTCGGACGATCTTGCGTCGCGCCCGGTGGCGGGGCATGCTCGCCGGGCATCCCATAACGATCACGAGAGGAGACCGAGATGCTCGATCTGCAGGCCCGTGCGCTGCTGGAACAGGCGGCGGCCCAGGGCGCGCCCGACTTCGCCGACCTGCCGCCGACGGAATGCCGTGCCTTCTTCCGCGAGTTCCTGAAGACCGTGGACGCCCCCGTGCCGGCCGGCGTGACCACCGCCGACCGCGGCATCCCCGGCCCGGACGGCAACGAGCTGACCATCCGCAGTTACCGGCCCGGGGGCGTTGACGGCGAGCTGCCGGTCCTGTTCTACATCCACGGCGGCGGTTGGGTGATCGGCGGCCTGGACGAGTACGACGGCGTCTGCGGCAATCTCGCCGACCAGAGCGGCTGCCTGGTGGTGGCCGTCGACTACCGCCTGGCGCCGGAGCACCCGTTCCCGGCCGCCCCCGAGGACTGCTACGCGACGCTGCTGTGGCTGGCCGACAACGCCGGGGAGATCGGCGGCGACGCGTCCCGCATCGCGGTCGCCGGCGACAGCGCCGGCGGCAACATGGCCACGGTGATGGCGCTGTTGGCGCGCGACCGCAACGGCCCCGCGCTGCGCTACCAGGCCCTGATCTATCCGGCGGTGGCCCTGCGCACCGAGGGCTACGAGTCCTACCGCACGAACGCCGAGGGCTATTTCCTCACCACCCGCACCATGGGTTACTTCGGCCAGCACTACGCCCCGGACCTGTCGGACTACCGCGCCGCGCCGGTGGACGCGGACCTGTCCGGCCTGCCGCCGACCTCGGTGCTGGTGGCCGGCTACGACCCCCTGCACGACGAGGGCGTGGACTACGCGCACAAGCTGATGGCGGCGGGCGTGCCCACCGTGCTCAGCGAGTACGGCGGGATGATCCACGGGTTCTTCAGCATGTCCGCGGTGTTCGATGCCGGCCGCCAGGCGGTGGCCCAGGTCGCCGCCGCGGTGCGCGGTGCGATGGCGGACTGATCCCGTCTCAGGCGCCGCCGGCGATCGCGCTCACCCCCGGGTGGGCGAGCCGGCGGTGTGCGGACAGCGCGTAATAACTCTCGCCGACCCGGTCGGTGCGCCCCACGCACACGGCGGCGTACTGACCGGCCACTTCCGACTCGATCAGATCGGCGCAGGGGAAGACCCCGATGCCGGCATGGCCGAAGGCCTTCATCAGGGCGCTATCGTCGAATTCGCCCACGACCCGGGGGCTCACCCCGGCATCCGCGAACCACTGGTCGAGCGCGTGCCGCAGCGGCACGCCGCCGGCGGGCAGCAGCATCGGGACCGTGTCCAGGCAGTCCGGGAAGCCGTCCGCGAGGCCGCGGGCCAGACCGGGCGCCGCCATGAAACTGATGCCGCACTCGATGAGCTTGTGGCTGTAGAGCCTGACGTTGGCGTCGGAGATCGCGGGCCGGTCCGCAATCACCAGGTCCAGGCGGTGCCGGACCAGCTCGTCGAGCAATTCCTCCAGGCGGCCCTCCCGGCAGATCAGGTGGGGCGTGTTGTCGCCGTCGCCCAGGGTGGGACGCAGCAGGCGGTAGGCGATCAGCTTGGGCACCGCGTCGACGACCGCCACGCGCAGGCGCCGTGGCGCGGCGGTGGCGCGCGAGCGGACCACGCCGTCCAGCTCCTGACCGAGCGAGAAGATCTCCTCGGCGTAGCCGCGCACCGTCTCGCCCAGTTCGGTCGGGACCAACCGCCGGCCCTCGCGCCGGAACAGGGGGGCGCCCCAGTGCCGTTCCAATGATTTCAATTGAGTGCTGATGCTCTGCGGGGTCACGTGCAGCCGGGCACCGGCCGCGGCGATCGAGCCTTCGTTCGCGACCGTCCAGAAATAGTGCAGGTGTTTGTAGTTCAGTTTCGACATGTCGCGATAATCAGAAAAAATTTACGTAAAAGCAAAAATAAAAAGAATTTAACTTTTATTTCCGCAGCGCTAGAGTCTCCTGGACGGTCCATGCCGACGCCTACGTCGTGATCGCCGTGGACCGCGCGACGCGGACCGCCGGATCGCACCGGGCACGGAGGAAACGGATGAGATCACTGCGCGAGATGCTGCGTCACCAGGCGGCGCCCGGCACGTTGATGCTGGGCGCCGCCTTCCTGGCGATGGTGGCGGCCAATTCCCCTATGGCGGCCGCCTACGGCAGCCTGCTGCAAGTGCCGTTCGAGGTGCGTCTGGGGGCGTGGGGGCTGGCCAAGCCGGTACTGCTCTGGATCAACGATGGCCTGATGGCCCTGTTCTTTCTGTTCGTGGGTCTGGAACTGAAGCGGGAGATGCTTTACGGGCATCTGTCGGACCGGCGCCAAGTGGTCCTGCCGGCCATCGCGGCGGTCGGCGGGATGGCCATGCCGGCGTTGATCTATACCTTCTTCAATCGGGGCGACCCGGTGGCGATGTCGGGTTGGGCCATCCCCGCGGCCACCGACATCGCCTTCGCGCTCGGCGTACTGGCGTTGCTGGGCCCGCGCGTGCCGCCGCCCCTCAAGCTGTTCCTGCTCACGGTGGCGATCTTCGACGATATCGGCGCCATCCTGATCATTGCCTTCTTCTACACCGACAACCTCGCCACCGAGGCACTGATGGCCGGGGGTGTGGCGCTGGCGGCGTTGGCCCTGCTCAACCGGGCCGGGGTGCGGGCGTTCGCGCCTTACATGCTGGTGGGGGCGGTGCTGTGGCTGTGCGTGCTGGAATCCGGCGTGCACGCCACCCTGGCGGGTGTGGCCCTGGCCCTGCTGATCCCGGCGGACAAGCGCGCCGACGAGGCGCACCCGCCGCTGGTGCGCATGGAACACGGCTTGTCGCCGTGGGTCAGTTTCCTGATTCTGCCGGTGTTCGCGTTCGCCAATGCCGGCGTGTCGCTGGCCGGCGTCGGCGTCACGGATCTCGTGGCGCCGATCCCGGCCGGTATCGCGTTGGGGCTGCTGCTAGGCAATCCGGTCGGCATCTTCGGTCTGGTTTTCCTGTCGGTGCGGCTGCTGGGCCTGCCGAAGCCGCGTGGCGTGACCTGGAACCAGTTGCTGGGAACGTCGATGCTCTGCGGCATCGGTTTTACGATGAGCCTTTTCATCAGCGCGCTGGCCTTCGAGTCCGGCGGTACCGGGGAGGCGGTGATCGTGGCCGACCGCCTCGGCATCCTGATGGGGTCTCTCAGCTCGGCGCTGCTCGGGTATGTCTGGCTGCGACGGGCTCTGCCGGCGCGGGTCGATTAGCCGTCGCCGCCGCCGAAGCGCGCCGCCAGGGCACGAACCAGGGGTTTCATGAAGTAGCTGGATTCCGGCATCAGGTCCACCGTGACCTCGCGTTGGGCCAGGGCGTCGGCCACGATCGGGCCGACCGCCGCCACCACGATGCGGTCGAGGGTGGCCTGTAGCGACTCCTCCAGCTCGTGCTTGCGGGCCACCGCGAACAGCCGGCGCACCTGCGGCGAGCTGGTGAAGGCGATGGCGTCGACCCGGCCGCCGGCCAGGGCCTCGATCAGCCCCGCCACCTGGGTGTCCTCGCTCTGGTCCGCGTAGACGTAGGGCGCCACCGGCATCGCCTCGGCACCGGCGCCCGCCAGGAAGTCCATGAGCTTGCGGTTGGGTTCCGTGCCGTAGAGTTGCACCCCGACGGTGCGTCCGCCCAGGTCTTGCTTGAGCAGGGTCTCGATCACGCCTTCGGTGGTCGGGGCGGCGGCGGTCAGGTCCGGGCGCAGGCCCAGGTCGCGCAGGGCGCGGGCCGGCTTGGGACCGCGCGTGATCTTGCGCGTGTCGCCGAGCGCGGCGACGAAGCGCTCGCGCAGATCGCCGCCGGCGCGCTCGGCGAAGCCCAGCAGGCGCCGCAGGCCTTCGCCGGTGAGCAGCACCACGTCGTCGCAGGTGCCGTCCGCGAAGGCCCGCAGCCAGGCCTCGATCGGTCCGGGGTCGGGCGCGTCGTGGATGTCCACCAGGGGGCAGCGCAGCACCTCGGCGCCGCGCGATTCCAGCATCTCCGCGAACAGGTCGAGCTGGCGCGATTCCGGTACCGCGATCCGGCGCCCGGCGAGTGGTTCGTCGTTGTCGCTCATGGTTCTCTCGGCTCGTTTGTGGCCGTGTCCGGTCCCGACAGGATAACGCCATCGGTCTGCCCTGCCTGTAGCAAGGCATATGCCAGGCAGGCCGTATTCCGCTTACCGCGCGCCTGGCTTAGACTGCGCGCATGCGCGATATACGGACCGCCGACGGCGACGATCTCGACGCCTTGCGGCGATTGGAGACCCGCTGTTTCGATCTCGACGCGCAGTCCCGCCGCAGCCTCCGCCATCTGCTGACACGCGCCAACGCCACGGTCCGGGTGGTGGACGGTGACGATGGCCTTCTCGCCGGCGCGGTCCTGCTGTTCCGGCGGGGAACCCGCAGCGCCCGCCTGTATTCGGTGGCGGTGGTGCCCGAGGCGCGGGGCGGGGGGCTCGCGCGCCGCCTGCTGGCGGATGCCGAGCGGCTGGCGGCGGCCCGCGGCTGCCGGCGCCTGCGCGCCGAAGCACGGCTGGGCAATACCGCCTCGCGCGCCCTGTTCGCGGCGGCGGGCTATCGTGAGCGGGCGTGTCTGCCCGGCTATTATCCTGGCGGCGAGGCCGGCATCCGTCTGGAAAAGGAACTGTAGCGATGGCCGAGCCGATCCTGGTGGTGGAGTCGGCGGGCGATTGGCCCGCGCAGGAACCCGCCGTGCGGCGGGTGCTCGCCGACGATTACCTGGCGGACCCGGCATTCGCGGCCCGCGGCTACCACGTGATCAATTTCTGCCGCAGCTACCGTTACCAGAGCCTGGGCTATTACTGCTCGCTGCTGGCGGAGGCGCGCGGCCACCGCGTGATCCCGTCCGTGGCCACGCTCCAGGATCTCTCGCGCAAGACCCTCTACGGCTTCGATATCGCGGCCATGGACGAGGTCCTGCAGCGACTGCCGGCGGACGCCCGCGCGCAGGCGCCCACGCGCCTGCGCATCGCTTTCGGGCGGCCGGACGCGGCCGGCTTCGAGACCCTGGCGCGACTGGTGTTCGAGGCCTTCCCCGCGCCCCTGCTGGAGGTGGAACTGCGCTCGCAGAACGGCATGCCCACGGTCACCGGCCTCAAGGCCCTGGGGCCGCGCGGGCTGCCGGCGGGCGTCGCCGGCGAGCTGGACGCCGCGCTGGCCGAGCACGTGGCCCGCGGCCGCCGGCGCAGCCGCCGCCGGCGGCGCTACCGCTACGACCTGGCGATCCTGGCCGATCCGGCGGAGTCGCAGCCGCCCTCCGACGCCGCCGCCCTGCGCCGTTTCGCCCGCGCCGGCAAGTGCCAGGGGCTGGACGTGGAATTCATCCGGGCGCGGGATTTCGGCCGCCTGGCCGAGTTCGACGCCCTGTTCATCCGCGAGACCACGCGCCTGGCGCACCACACCTATCGCTTCGCGCGCCGGGCCGAGCGCGAAGGGCTGGTGGTGATGGACGATCCCGCCTCGATCCTGCGCTGTACCAACAAGGTGTACCTGGCGGAGCTGCTCGCCGCCAATCGCATACCCGCCCCCGAGACCCGCATCTTCGGCGAGGACGAGGTCGACCGGCTGCCGGAGATGCTGGGTTTCCCCATGGTGCTGAAGGCGCCGGAGGGGGCCTTCTCCAAGGGCGTGTTCAAGGTCGAGGATGTCGACGATCTGCGCGGGCGGGCCGCCGAGCTGCTCAGAGAGTCCGAGCTGGCGCTGGCCCAGGAGTTCGTGCCCACCGAGTTCGACTGGCGGGTGGGGGTGCTCAACCGCCAGGCCCTGTATGTCTGCCAGTACCGCATGGCCCGCAAGCACTGGCAGATCGTCAAGCATGGCGCCGACGGCCGTTTCCAGGAGGGCGACGCCAGCACCCTGCCGGTGTCGCGGGCGCCGTCCGAGGTGGTGCGCACCGCGGTGCGCGCGGCCAACCTGATCGGCGACGGCCTCTACGGGGTCGACCTCAAGACCACCAGCCGCGGTCTCAAGGTCATCGAGATCAACGACAATCCCAGCATCGATGCCGGGGTCGAGGATGCCGTATTGGGCGACCTGCTCTACGACGCCGTGATGGGCGAGTTCCTGCGGCGGCTGGAAGCGCGGGGACGCTGAGCCCGGAAAGTCAGGGCGGGCGACCGGGGGGACCCAATAGCACGAGGCTCTGACTCGTGTTCGGTGGACAAAAGGGGAATCCCCCCGGTCTCCCATAAAGGGTGGGCGTGGGTCGCTACTGGTCCAGGTTCTCCCGGTGCCAGAACACCCGCTGGCGCACGCCCAGCGGGATATTGGGCACGCCCGTGACGGTGGTGCCCGAGATCACCGCCAGGTATTGCTCGCCGTCGATGTTCACCACCACCGGCACCGGCGAGGGCGGGAAGCCGCCGCCGGGCGTCTCCTTCGAGCGGTCGGGGGTGGTCAGTCCCTCGCTGCCGTCCTGCTCGATGGTGGCGCTGGCGTCGCGGAAACTCACCGCGTAGTTCCGGGCCACGCCCAGGTTGGCGCTGCAGGGGACGCCCTCGATCGGTGGCTGGTTGGTGTTGAAGAAGGTGGTGCCGGCCAGGGTGGTGGCGCCGCCGACCACCTTTTCGCCGGTGTTGCCGAGGGTCATGTACCAGCCGTCGGCGTTCTTGAGATCGCTGATCGCGGCCCCCTGCTCGGCCTCGGTGCCCACCTGGATGGTGTTGTCGGTGGCGTCGAACAGGTCCGACAGCGTGTAGGGGACGTCCGTGGGCGCGGTCTGGGTCTGCGCGTCCTTGAACATGTAGAAGCGGTTGGTCACCGCGGTGTCGAACGGGTTCTCGCGGTCGCCGGCCCCCACCAGGACGGCGTCGTACTGGCCGGAGAGGGTGGTGTCGCCGCCGCTGCCGTCGACCACGTCCACCGGGTACTGGAACTCCTGATCGCTGCCGACGCTGGCCAGCTTGTAGATTTCCCACAGGCTGGGGCTGCTGCTGCCGTCGCTCTCGGTCAGGTTGACCCGCCAGACCTGGCCGCCGGTGTCCGGGATGTAGACGCGGTCGAGGTAACCGTCGCGGTCGCGGTCGATCGGCGTCGGGGCCGCCGGCGTGCTGTAATCCATGTCGCCGACGGTGAGGGTGGCGCCGCCGCCGCTGCCGTCCGGGCTCGGGCCCGCCTGCCAGATCAGGTCGCCGGTGCGGCCGTTGACCGCGAACAGGCCGCGGCCCTCGCTGGCGGTGCCGGATGCGTCGCTGCCGGTGTCGGGGTCCGGGTCCTCGGCGGCCGGGTCGTAGCCGGCGCCGAAGAAGGCCACCGGGTCGTCGTAGCCACGGATCCGGCCCACGCGCACGTCGGACCAGGTCTGGCCCAGCTCGTCGAAACCGGCGGTGTCGCTGTCGATGCGCCAGAGCAGGGCGGGGTCGGCCGGATCGGTGACATCGAATGCGTAGATGAAGCGGCCGCCCCGGCGCATGGTCGCGTACAGATAGACCTTGTCGCCGGTCTCGACCACGCCGTCGCCGTCGGCATCCGCGACATAGGCGGTGAGACTGCCGTCGGCGAAGTAGGTCTTGCCGTCGGTGTTGTCGCGCAGGTCCGGCAGGCGCGGGAAGAATTCCGGCGGCACGAAGGCCCACAACTCGTCGCCGCCGCTGTCCTTGCCGCCCTGGATGGCGCGGATCATGCCGTCGTTGGCGCCATAGAAGGCGACCACGTTCTCGGTGGTGTTGCCGTCGGCGTCGGTGCCGCCGTAATTGACGATCGCCGGCTGCGAATGCAGCACGTCGCCGTGGATGGAGGCGCGGGCGTCGTCGGTGAGGCCGTCGGTGTCCTCGTCGCTGAGATCCTCGCCGCGGATCCAGGCGATCAGGTCGTCGGTCAGCGGGATGTCGGCGTTGGCGGCGCTGAACGGCGTGTCGGCCAGGCGCGAGCCGTCGGTGCAGTCTCCGGTGCAGGTGAATACGGTGCGCTTGCCGCGATAGGCGCCGCCGTCGTCGGCGTTGCCGTCGGGCGGCACGCTGCTGTCGTCGATCTCGCGCAGTTGCTGGGCCACGCCGCCCTTCTCCACGACCGCCCCGTCCGGCGCGTCGGAGCCGCTGGCCGGCTCGCCCCGCGGCGAGAAGTCCCAGAACGTGGAGCCGTGGGTCCAGAAGCTGGTGGCGCCGTTGCGGATGAAACCGGTCTCGGGGCTTTGCGCGGCGTCGCCGTCGCTGTCCGCGAGGAACACGTTGCCGGTGCCCGGGTCGGCGTTGAGCTGATAGAGCTTGAGGTTGCCGAACCAGCGGGTCTTGTCCTGGGCGTCCGGCCGGAACACGCCGATGTAGACCTGGTTGAGGTTGGTGCCGCGCACATTCACCGATACCGGCAGGGCGGTGGCGGCGAACACGCTGTTCACCGACAGGATCTCGTCCAGCACGTCCTGGATCGCCGGCAGCAGGTCCTCGGGATTGGTGACCGTGTAGTAGGCGCCCTGGCCGGTCTGGGTGGCGACCGAGCGCAGCAGGGCGTGCCCGGCGCGGTCCTTCTTGTTCTGCTTGGCATCCGGGTCGTAGACGTCGATCACGTAGGTACGCAGGTTCTGCTTGCCGGCCTGGATGCTGTCGGGAACGATGTCGGCGGCGTTGAAGAAGCGCGAGTACTCGTCGGCGACGATCGCCTCGAAATCGTCCGGGTCCAGGGGGATGGTGTCGGTGCGGCCGCCGATCCCGCGCAGCAGGGTCTCGGGCGTGCCCCGCCGGTTCTCGCCGGTATCGGGCTGGCCGTTGCCGATGACCACCAGGTAGTTGTAGCAGGCGTCGCCGGCGGGGCTGAGGTAGTCGCCGTCGCCGTCGAACGCGTCCGGGTCCTGGACGATCTTGTTGTCCTTCTGGTCGAGGCCGCCGGCACGCGGCTCGCGGCCGCCGAAGTACTGGTAGGCCTCGTACATGGACAGGGCGTAGGAGGCGTTGTTGGATTGCTGCAGTCCCTGGCCGGTGTCGTCGATGCCGGCGCGGAAGAAATCCTCCAGCTCCTCGCGGTAGGTATCGTCCAGCAGCTCGACCGCCTGGGTGATCTTGCCGCCCTCGGGTTGCTCCTCGCTGAAGACCATGAAGCCGACGTTCAGCCGGTCCACGAAGTTGTGCGGATCGTCCGCGGCGCGTTCGTCGAACAGCAGCGACAGGGCCCGGTGCTCCAGGCTGCGCTTGGTATAGCTGCCCAGCGTCGCGTTCCAGTTGGCGGTGTTGTCGACCAGGAACAGGACGTTGGGCGGCGTGCTCGCGCTGCCCTTGTTGATCCGGAACAGGTCGATGTCCTCGGCCCGCGTCGTGGCGGCGTGCAGCGCGGCCGCCGCCGCCAGGGCGGCGATCGGGAAATGGCGTATCGATCGTGGCAGTCGCTGAAACATGGTTTTTCCCTCCCGGCCGTCAGCCGCAGGTTCCCGCGTTCTGGAGCACGCGCACGCCCGCGCGCGCGGCCGTGGCGGCGCCGCTGTCGGCGTCGGTGGCGATCACCCGGAACTGGTAGTAGTTGTGCTGGAGCGCGAGCTGGTTGGTCAGCGAGAAGCCGGGCATGATGGCGTCGCCCACGCATACCGGGGCGCTGCGCTCGACGTTGATGCCGGCACGCTGGCCCTGCCAGGCGACGCCGTTGGTGAAGTTGTCCAGCTCGCTGATGGTGGCCTCGATCTCGGTCTCGGCGGCGGCCGCCGTGTCCTGCCGGGCCTGCTGATTGCTCAGCACTTGCATGCTGGTGCCGCCGAGGTTGATCGAGGCGGTGGCCAGCAGGGCCAGCACCGCGATCATCAGCAGGCTGACCACCAGCACCACGCCCTTCTGTCGTTGCGGTCCTCGCATGCTCATGGGGTCTCCCGCCGGCCGCTGGGATTGACCAGTCGGGCCGTGCTCGTGAATACGTGCCTGGAGAAGCCGTCGCCCGGATCGTTGACCAGCACCGGGGCGTCCTCGCCGAGACGGTAGGTCTTGCCGCCCTGCGCGCCCACGTCGGTGGTGCTGCGGGCCAGGAGATAGACGCGCACGCCCATCACGTCCGCCCAGGCGGCGGGCGTGCCCGGATCGTCGGTATAGGCGCCCTCGGGCGTGCCGTCGCCGTTGTTGTCGATGCCGTACTCGATCTGCAGGTCCTCGATGCCGACCGCGATCGGTTCGGCGCAGAAGCTGCCACCGTCCAGGCGCATGCGCATCAGGGTGGGTACGTCCTCGCCGGTGCCGGCGTTGTCGTCGCAGGGCGAGGAGGGGACCGTGCTCGGGCTGATGTAGAAGATCTCTATGCGGTAGGCGCGCACGGGCGCGCGCACGAGGTTGCCGGCGGCGTCCTGAAGGGTGATGCCGAACGCCTGGTCCTGCGGGGCGGCGTCCGGATCGGTATTGGTGTTGGCGCCGCTGTCCAGGGCGAAGGCGGTGGCCGCGCTCTGGATGTAGAACGTGCCCCCGGCCAGGGCCAGGCCGGCGTCGGCGGTGGAGGCGCGGCGCACCACCACGATATCCGTGTTGTCGACGTGGTCGGCGTCGCCCAGGCAGCCGGCGGCGGGCGTGCCGGGGTTGTTCTCGCCCTGGATGTGCAAGGGCATGGCGTCGAGCAGGGTGGTGGCATCGACGGTGGTCGGGCAGGGATCGGGCAGGGCCGCCGGCGTGGCCGGCATGGCGGGCGCCGCATCCGGGTAGAGGTTGCCCCAGAAGCCGGCGTGCCGCAGATGGTCGGCCAGGGTGAGGGCGGCGTAGCGGCCGTTTTCGAGCTGGCGTGCCGCCGCGTCGATATCGCGGTTGCTACGCGAGGCGCCCACCACCAGGGTGGTGATACCGGCCAGCAGGATCAGGCCCACGACCATCGCCACCATCACCTCGACCAGGGTGACGCCGCGCTGGCGGTTGCGGCTCCGGGCGGCCATGTCAGTCCAGCTCCGCGAAGCGAACGGTGTCGCTGACGGTGCGTCGCAGGTCCTCGTCGCCGTACAGGCCGGCGGCGCAGTTGTCGGCCGGGGTGCCGGTCTCGGTCTCGCCCTGCCAGGCCACGGTCACGGTGATCGATTCGGGTACCGCGGGCGGGCCGACCTGCTCGGGTTGATAGGTGATGCAGCCGCGTGCCCCGACCAGGCCGCCGACCAGGTCGTCCGCGGCGAGACGCTCGGTCGCGCCCTGGAGCATGTCGTTCCAGGCCGCCATGTCCGTGTCCGCGCGGCTGCGGGTGGCGTTGTTGCCCCAGCCGGTGCAGGCCGGGATGTTCTGGGTGCCGGTGCCCAGGGTATAGCTGTTGCCCTGGGCGTCCTGGGTCACGTAACAGCGGCGCGCGCCGCGGTTGAGGCTGATGCGGTCGATCATGTCGGCGACCATGAGCAGGGCCTGCGCCCGCTGGTAGGCCTCCACCTCGGCCTGTTGGGCGCGGATCTGCAGGCCGGCGAGGCCGAGCAGGGCGATGCTTACCAGGACCAGCGCCACCAGGACTTCCAGCAAGGTGTAGCCCTGCATCGTCATGGGCAGGCATCCAGGCGGCGGATTTCCGGGAGGCCGTCCACGCCCACCCGCACTTCGCGGGCATGCAGCCGGTCGGCGTCGCAGAGCACGAAGCGGGCGTTGCCGCCGGCGCGGCCGTTGCCGGCGAAGGTGATCGCGCCGGCCGGCACGGTCTCGAAACGCACGCCGCTGTCGGCGGCGTCGCAGCCGGCGCGCAGCACGTCCGCCTCCAGGGCGGCCTTGTCGCAGTCGATCGCGGTGGCGGCGCCGTCGGTCACCAGCCAGCCGTCGCCCCAGGTGCCGTCGTTGGCGGTCAGGGTCACGTCGGCGTTGCGCTTGACCGCCTCGCTGCGGGCATAGACCAGGTCCGAATACAGGGTCTGGGCGATGTGCTTGAGATCCTGACCGCCGCTGAAGCCGCGCAGCCCCGGCACCGCCACGGCGGTGAGCACCGCCACGATCACCAGCACGAACAGCAACTCGAACAGCGTGAAACCGGTCATGCGTTTCATTGCCACGCCTCCGCCGGGGTCTTCTTGCCGGCGCTGGTGAGGGTGAGGGTCGGTTCGCTGGCCTGCATGGTGCCGCTCTTGGGGGTCGCCGTGACGGTGAACGTGGGCGGCGGCCCGGCCTGCCGCGTCAGGGTGACGCTGTAGTACTCGCCGACCTCGGCCGGGATGTCCATGTCCAGCTCGCCGGCGCCGGTCCCCAGGCCGGTGGGATAGGCGCGCAGGTCCATGCGGTACTGCTGCGCGCGGGCGGCGACGTCCAGCATGAAGCGCTGGGCGTCCGACTGCCGGGCGCCGCGCACGAACTGCTGGTAGGCCGGATAGGCCATCGCCGCCAGGATGGCGACCACCACCAGCACCACCAGCAGCTCGATGAGGCTGAATCCTCCGCGCCGGCCGTTGTCCCCCGCCATCGATTTCCCTCGTGCCATGTCTGAACTCGCGAATTCCTGTGTGTCGGTTTATCGACCGAGGGGTGTGCCCGTCCAGAGCTCATGGGCCACCCTCCGACGAGCGGCGCCGTGACCCCGACGAACGGTGCCGGGGCGGACCCGCGCGGGGCGCTTTGCTATCATGTCGGGCCTTTTTCCGGTTGCGGCGCCGGCGGTGGCGCCCGAATTCAGGGACATCTTCGAGTCAAGAGGCGAATCCTATGACCCAGCGTGTGGAGGTGGCTGGCCTGCAGATCGGCCGTGAGTTGCACGACCTGGTGCGCGACGCGATCGCGCCCGGCACCGGCGTGGAGCCGGAGGCGTTCTGGCGGGCGCTGGCCGACATCGTGGCCGATCTCGCGCCCCGCAACCGGGCCCTGCTGGACAAGCGGCGCGAGCTGCAGGAGAAGATCGACGCCTGGCACCGCGAGCGCGCGGGCCAGCCGCACGATGCCGCGGCCTACAAGGCTTTCCTCGAGGAGATCGGGTATCTGTTGCCCGAGGGCGATGACGTCCAGGTCTCCACCGGCAACGTCGATCCCGAGATCGCGACGGTGCCCGGTCCGCAGCTCGTGGTGCCGGTCTCCAACGCCCGTTTCGCCCTCAACGCCGGCAACGCCCGCTGGGGCAGCCTCTACGACGCGCTCTACGGGACCGACCTGATCCCCGAGGGCGAGGGTACCGAGAAGACCGCCAGCTACAACCCCGAGCGCGGCAAGCTGGTGGTGGCCGAGGCGGCGAAGCTGCTGGACGAGGTCTTCCCGCTGGCCAAGGGCTCGCACGCCGACGCCACGCGCTATGCCGTGGTCGACGGCGCCCTGGCGGTGACCACGGCCGGCGGCGAGACCTCGCTCAAGCAGGCGGGTCAGTTCGCGGGTCATCGCGGCGACGCCAATGCCCCGGACGCCGTGCTGCTGGTCAACAACGGTCTGCACGCCGAGATCCAGATCGACCCCGAGCATCCGATCGGCCGCGACCACGCGGCCGGCGTCAAGGACGTGCTCATGGAGTCGGCGGTCACCACCATCCAGGACTGTGAGGATTCGGTCGCGGCCGTGGATTCGGTGGACAAGGCCGGCGTCTACCGCAACTGGCTGGGTCTGATGAAGGGCGACCTGGCCGAGCAGATCGACAAGGGCGGCAAGTCCTTCACGCGCAAGCTCAATCCGGACCGGACCTACACCGCGCCGGACGGCGGCGAACTGACCCTGCCGGGGCGCTCGCTGATGCTGGTGCGCAATGTCGGCCACCTGATGACCACGCCGGCGGTGCTGGACGCCGAGGGCAACGAGATTCCCGAGGGCATGCTCGACGCCATGGTCACGTCCCTGGCGGCGATGCACGACCTCAAGGGCAACGGCCCGCACACCAACAGCCGCGCCGGCAGCGTCTACATCGTCAAGCCCAAGATGCACGGTCCCGAAGAGGTCGCGCTGACGGTGGAACTGTTCGCGCGCGTCGAGGACGCGCTCGGGCTGGACCGCAACACCCTCAAGATGGGCATCATGGACGAGGAGCGGCGTACCACGCTCAACCTCAAGGCCTGCATCCGCGAGGCCGCCGAGCGGGTGATCTTCATCAACACCGGCTTCCTCGACCGCACCGGCGACGAGATCCACACCTCCATGGAGGCCGGCGCCATGGTGCGCAAGGGCGACATGAAGGCACAGCCCTGGATCAAGGCCTACGAGGACTGGAACGTCGACATCGGCCTGGAGTGCGGCCTGCGCGGTCGCGCCCAGATCGGCAAGGGCATGTGGCCCAAGCCGGACAAGATGCAGGAGATGATGGACTCCAAGCAGGGCCATCCGGACGCCGGCGCCAACTGCGCCTGGGTGCCGTCGCCCACCGCGGCGACCCTGCACGCCATCCATTACCACCGCCGCGACGTGCTCGAGCGCCAGGCCGAGATCGCCGCGGGCGGTCGCCGCGCCAGCCTCGACGACCTGCTCAAGATCCCGCTCGCGCCGAGCACGGACTGGTCCGCGGACGAGATCCAGGCGGAGCTGGACAACAACTGCCAGGGCATCCTCGGCTACGTGGTCCGGTGGATCGACCAGGGCGTCGGCTGCTCCAAGGTGCCGGACATCAACGATGTCGGCCTGATGGAGGACCGCGCCACTTGCCGCATCTCGTCCCAGCACGTCGCCAATTGGCTGTACCACGGCGTCACCGACGAGCAGCAGGTGATCGAGACCCTCAAGCGCATGGCCAAGGTCGTCGACCGCCAGAACGAGGGCGATCCGTCCTATCAGCCGATGAGCGCGGACTTCGAGAACAGTATCGCCTTCCGCGCCGCCGCGGACCTGATCTTCAAGGGCCGCGAGCAGCCCAGCGGCTACACCGAGCCGGTGCTGCACGCCCGGCGGCTGGAGCTCAAGGCCAAGCTCGGGGTTTGATGGTGAGTAACCACAGAGACACAGAGGGCACAGAGTAAAGAGCGCTAATTTTTAGAGTCGTCAATTGGGGAATTCGCAAGCCCTCGCCTAGGCGGAAAATCGGCAAAGCCTTCTCCCCTTGGGGAGAAGGTTTGGTTGAGGGAAACTACCGGCCTTGACCGGTGGCGTCTTCACTGGGGCCGCGCAGGGCACGAAGCACTTTTCTTCACCTTGGCGTCCTTCTTGTTACTGTGTCCTCACTTTGTGTGCTCTGTGTCTCTGTGGTTGGTTTTTGAGACGATAATGGCCCGTTGAACGGAGCCGATGACTCATGCCGACACGTTGCGGTTGGTGTCCTGACGATCCGGACTACATCCATTACCACGACACCGAGTGGGGTGTGCCGCTCCACGACGACCGCATGCTGTTCGAGCTGCTGGTGCTGGAGGCGGCCCAGGCGGGTCTGAGCTGGCTGACCGTGCTGCGCAAGCGCGAGGCCTACCGCCGGGCCTTCGACGGCTGCGATCCGGCGGCCGTGGCCGCCTTCGACGACGACCGCCTGGAAGCGCTGCGCCAGGACCCCGGTATCATCCGCAACCGGCGGAAGATCGCCGCGGCACGCCACAACGCACGGCTGTTCCTGGACGTGCAGGCGGAATACGGCAGCTTCGCCGATTATCTGTGGTCCTGGGTCGACGGCCGGCCCGTGATCAACCGGCGACGCCACATCGGCGAGATACCCGCGACCACGCCGTTGTCGGACCGCCTGTCGGCGGACCTGCGCCGGCGCGGGTTCAAGTTCGCCGGCAGCACCATCTGCTATGCCTACCTGCAGTCGGCCGGCGTGGTGATGGACCACACCGTCGATTGCTTCCGCTACCCCCAGCTCGCGGGGCACTGACCGGGTCGCGGCCGTGACCGCGCTGTTCCGCCGCATCCCCGCGAACCGCGCCGGCCGCGACTTCGCGGTGGGCGATATCCACGGCCACTTCGAGCTGCTGGACCGTTTGCTGGACGGCGTCGGCTTCGATCCCGGCCGCGACCGGCTGTTCTCGGTCGGCGACCTGGTCGACCGCGGCCCGGACTCGCCGCGCGCGGCCGAATTCCTCGACCGCGAGTGGTTCCACGCCCTGCGCGGCAATCACGAGCAGATGCTGCTCGACGCCGCCGCCGGCCACAATGACGCCGTGGCCCTCTGGCGCATGAACGGCGGCGAGTGGTTCTTCGACCTCCCGGTGGATTTCCGCACCCATCTCCATCAACGCATCGCCCGTCTGCCGGTGGCGCTGGAGATCGAATGCGGCGGCGAGCGGATCGGCCTGGTGCACGGCGATCCCGGCGACGACGGCTGGGACGACCTGGTCGACCGCCTGACGGACCACGCCGACCCGCGACGGCGCGACCGCTGCGCGGACGCCGCGGTCTGGGGCCGCCGCAGTGCCTACACGGCGTTGCGTTTCCTGCGCACCGGCGGCGAAACCCCGCCGCCCGCGGTCGCCGGTATCGACCGGGTGCTGCTGGGGCATACGCCCATGCCCTGTCCGGCGGCGGCCGGCAACACCCGCTGGCTGGATACCGGCGCCGGCCACGGCCGGCCGCTCACGCTGACGGCGCTGGACGACGAGCGGCTGTGGCAGGCGGCGCCGGGTGTCGCGGGCATCCGGGAGGGCGGCTGGAACGAGCTATAGCGCCTGTTCACAGACCATAAAAAAGGGCGCCACCGGTAGGTGGCGCCCCAAGTTGGAGTGGACTTGTCGGGTTTTTGTCAGCGGTTGCTGATGTGCACCGTCCAGCCGCGCCAGAACTCGGTGCCGGCCGCCGCGTCGGCCGGGTCGACCGCGCCATAGTAGGCGTCGGCCTCGGTCACGGAGCCGTTCAGGGCAGCGCTGGTGGTCACCTCGTAGGTGCTGCCGTCGACGCTCAGGCCGCTGTCCTCGGTGGCGTCGAAGGTCACGGCGCCGTCCGCGGAACCGTCACCGTTCTCGTCATAGCCGCCCGCGGCCCAGACCGGGAAGAGGTTGTCGCTGGCGTCGGCCTCGCCGGGATCGCCGCCCGCGGCGTCGTTGGTGCAGAAGAAGGCCAGACCGAGGGCGTTCAGGTCTTCGTCCACCTCGTCACGGTTGAGGAAGCAGCCCAGGCCGTAGGCGACGGTGTCGGCGACCGTGGTCACGACGCCGCCGTCGGCGACGACCACGTGCTCGAAGTCGGCGCCGTAGCCCTCGCGCATCATCAGGCCGATGGACTCGTTGTCGCCGTCGCCCAGCATCAGCACGTTGGCCAGGACCGGCCGGGTCACCGGCGTGCGGTCGAAGCCGTCGCCGTTGCCGTCGGCCTCGCTGGTGCGGTCGCCGACCTGGCTGCCCTGGCGGACGATGGCGTTCTTGATGACGCCCTGGTAGCCCAGGTCGATATCCAGGCCGTCGTCCGAGGCGGCGTTGATGATGACGTTGCTGACGTCGACCGTGCCGCCGAACCACTCGATGCCGTCGTCGTCCGAGCCGAAGATCTGCACGTTCTCGATGGTGGTGCCGTCGCCCACGCCCTCCAAGGTCAGGCCCTGCAGCTCGGCGTCGGGCCGGAAGCTGACGCCGGACTCGCCGATCAGGATGTAAGTGATGGAGCCGCTGCTGTCGTTCGGGTTGCCGCCACCGAAGTAGACGTTGGTCTGACCGGTGGGGGCCGCCTCGCTGAGCTGCTCGTTGGGCACGTCGTTGCTGCCGTCGCCGCCGTTGCCGGCGTCGGTGCCGTTGGTGGGGGCGAAGCCATCGACCACCAGGCCGCCCCAGTCGCCGCGACCGGTCAGGTCGGTGGGGTCGCCGGTGATGTTGGTGTTGGTCGCGTCTACGGCGGCCATGATCACCGGCTGGTCCGAGGTGCCGTTGATGTTGATGGTCGAACCGCGGGTGACGCGAATCGAGGCGCGCTCGCCGGCCTGGGCGTAGATCTGGGTGCCGGCCTCGATATTCAGGGTCACATCTTCGGCGTCAGCTTCGGTCTGGTCGAGTGCACCGCCGTTGCCCACCAGTGCCGCGTTCAGCAGCAGGTAGACGTGGTCGTTGGTCAGGGTGTACGTGGTTGGACCGCCGTCTTCCCGGAAGTCGCTATCGATCACGCAGACCGGGAACTCCGGATTGGCGTCGCCGCCCTCGAAGAAGTCGCCGTCGTCGAACAGTACCACCGAGTTGATGGTGGCCGAGTCCGGGTCGATCGTTCCGGCGGGGCAGGTCGTCTGATCGGCCAGCGGGGTCTCCGGCGTGATGTCCGGGGAGCCGCCGCCGGTGGGGTCGATGTTGTCCAGCAGCGGGTGGATGTCCTCGTTCAGGAGGAAGCCGCCCAGGTCGAAGAAGTCGCCCGTGGCGGGGGTCGGATCGCCGCCGTTACCGCCGTCGCCGCCGTCGCCTCCATCGCCGCCGGTGTCGCCACCGGTGCCGCCTTCGACGATCACGTTGGTGTCGCCCTGGACGATATCGACGTCGTCGCCGCCGCAGCCCGCGACGATCAACAGTGCCGATGCGATCAGGGCCAGTAGCCCCGTACGTTGCATAGTCATGGTGGTCTCCCTCCGGTAGGTCCAGATGCGGCCGGGTTTCACGAGCCGCGAAAGGTTGTGAGCAAGGTGAGTCATGGGTCGGTGATCAGAAGAAGTTCCATTTCAGCGAGCCGCTGAAGCTGCGGCCGTAGGTGATCCGCCGCTGGAGCTGGCCGCCCTGGCGGTATTCCTCCTCCTCGTCCAGGAGGTTGCGGGCCTTGAGCTTGATCTGGCCGTCGCCGACGTACGGCAGCTTGCCGATGAAGGGGAGGTCCCCGCGGATGGTCCACGCGTAGGTCAGGTCGAGCAGCGTGGACGGCTCCTGGAAGATGTCCGGCAGGCCCTCGGTGCCGGCCCGGTCCAGGCGCTTGCCGATGCGGTTGACCACCAGCGTGACGTCGTGGATGGGGCCGTCGTAGCCGAGCTGCAGATTGATCACGTCGTCGGCCTGGCCGGTGAGCGGACGCACCTGGTTGGTGGCCGCGCCGCCGTTACCGCCGATGTCGACCTCCGAATCGGTGAAGGCGATGTTGCCCTGCAGGTACATCTGCGCCAGCCAGGTCCAGCCCGACGGCGCGAGTCCCAGCTCCGACAGCCGGTCCAGGCCCATCCGGCCGCCCAGCTCGATGCCTTCGATCTCGGCGCTCTCGCCGTTGACGAAGGTGGTCTGCGAACGACCGCCGCCGACGGGCCGGAACTGCTCCTCGATGGTGTTGGTGAGGTCCTTGTAGAAGACGCCGAAGGTCAGCGCCTCCATCGAGGACGGGTACCATTCCCAGCGCAGGTCGTAGCTCTTGATCTCGGTCGGCGCCAGGGCCGGGTTGCCGCTGAAGGCCTCGCCCGTGTCCGGGTTGAAGAAGGTCGTGTCCGACAGCTCCACCAGGCGCGGGTAGGACACGGTCTCGCCGAAGGCGGCGCGGACCTGCATGTCCGGGGTCACGAAGGCGGTGACCGCGAGCGACGGCAGGGTGAACGTCTCGTCGAAGCCGCCCACCGAGCCGTTGTCCGTTTCGACCTCGTAGTCGGCATTGGTGCGCCGCAGGCCGGCGACCACCTGGAGCAGCTCGCGGTAGCGCACGTCCGCGCTCAGGTAGAGACCGTCGGTGGTGGCCTCGCCCCGGTAACCGTCGGTGCCCAGCGTGGTCTCCGAGAAGTCGACGGTGTCGCCGATGGTCTGGTCGTTGATGATCCGCTCGATCATCGGTTCGCTCAGGTCGGCGCCGCCCAGCGGCTGGAACTGGAACCGGCGGGTCTCCGACTCGCGCTCACGGTCGTCGTAGTCGAGGCCGGCCTTGAGTTCGGTGGTGAAACGCTCGGCGCCCGGCAGGAAGGGCACCGTCAGGTCCATCGCCAGGCTGTCGGCGTCCTCGTCGGTCTCGTTGAACTGGCGCTCCAGGGCGTCGTCGGCGTAGAAGATGAACGGGTTGTCCGTGCCGAAGGCCCGTTCGTAGCTCCAGTCCCGCCGGTCCGGACGGTCGCGCTCGGCGTCGGCGGTCTGGGCGCGCCAGTCGAACTGCGCGATGCCGAAGTCGTGCTCGCCGATGAGCTGCGTCAGCAGCATCTCGCGGCGCTGGAATTCCAGCAGGTAGCGGCGCTCGTCGCGGCCGTCGCTGGTCAGGTCGTAGCCCTGGGAGATTTGGGTGCGGTCCTGGCTGTCGCGGATGAAGAAGGTGTTGCTCTGAAGCGAGTGGTTGTCCCAGGTGCCGCTCAGGCCCAGCAGGCTGCTGATCTGCACGTTGCGGTCGGTGCGGTTCTCCACGAACTCGGCGCGCGGTTGCAGATCGGTGGTGGCGTAGGTGATGTCCCTCTCGCGCTCGCGCCGCCATTCGTGGTCGTAGGCGCCCGAGAGCACGAATCCGTAGGTGCCGAAGTCGGTGGCGAAGGAGCGGCCGCCGATGGCCTCGAAGCCGATGTCCGGCGGCAGGTCTTCCTCTTCCTCGACCATGAACAGGTCGTTGAAGCTGCGGCCCACGTCGTCCTGTTCGTCCTGGGACAGCCTGTTCAGGGCATCCCGGGAGGGCGGCACTTCGCCGGGCAGCTCGCGGTCGCCGCTGTCCTGGCCGAGGTAGTCCTCGTCGCTGCCGTCGTAGGTCAGGCCGTCCTTGAAGGTGCTGAAGTCGTTGCCGCCGGTGCTGACCTGCAATTCCAGGAACGGCTCGTCCGGCACGCTGCGGGTGTTGAGACTCACCAGACCGGCGCCGAAGTTGCCCGGCTGATCGGCCGCGTAGCTTTTCTGGACCTGGATGTTGGCCAGCAGGCCGGCCGGGAACAGGTCCAGCGGCACCGCCTGGATGATGGGGTCCGGGCTGGGCAGCGGCAGGCCGTTGAACTGGGTCAGGGTGTAGCGGAACGGCTGGCCGCGCACGACCACATACTTATCATCCTCGATCACCAGGCCGGAGACGCGCTGCAGGGCCTCGGCGGCGTCGCTGTCGCCGGTGCGCGAAATCTGCTCGGCGCCGATCACGCTGACCACCTGCGGGCTGTCCTGCTGCAGGCTGATCTCGGAGGCGATGCTGCCCTCGACGTAGTCGGCGGTGACCACGTAGTCGGCCAGTTCCACGCCGCCGGCGCCGAGCGAGAGGTTCGCGGCCACGCTCTTGCCCGGGATCACCCGCAGGTTCTCGACGGTCTGGGTGGCATAGCGCGGGTGGCTGACTTCGATCGCGTAGTTGCCGGGGGGCAGCTCGATCTGGAACAGGCCGTTCTCGTCGGTGCGCACGGCGCGCCCGCGCGCCGGCACCGAGACCCGGGCGTCGGCGACCGGCTTGCCGTCGGCGGCCGTGATCGTGCCCTCGAGCAGGCCCGGATCACGGCTGGCCTCGCCCTCGCTCTGCGCCAGGACGGGCTGGGTGCCGGAACTCTCGATGCTGATCTCGGGCTCGTCGCCCTCGCGCAGGCCGACCACGACCTGCACGCGCTCGCCCTCGGCGGTGAGCAGGTCGAGATCGAGGATCTCCTTGCCGTCCCGGACCAGGACCACGTCGTGGCGCCCGGCCGTGAGGTTTGTCACCAGGCCGCCGTCGTCCCCGGTGCGGCTGACGACCGTGCCGTCCACCCGCAGGGCCGCGCCCTTCACCGGCATATCGCCGTCGAAGACGAAAAAGATCACCTCGCCGGTGCCGGCGTTCCCGCCCGTCTGCGCGTTCGCCGGGGCGAATGCCAGTGCCGTCAGGCAGGCGATGAGGGCGATTGCGGTTGTAAGAAAAAGTGACTTATAAGGGTGGTATTGTCGAGAACGCGCCATTTCGTCTCCTTGCATCTCCCTGGGTCCCGACGGCGCGCCCCGAGCAGGCGCGTCCGAGCCTCGCTCGCATCAACAAACGATGCGGATACCCGGCCTACCCTGGGCCCGGACTCTTTCAATTCCGTGTCAGAAATAAGTCGATTCGGTTAAGGCGGGCGTAATCGTTCTGTCATTTTTCTGCCGCATCCTCGCCGGAACACGAAAAGTTCGTGGATCGAGACATTCACGGCGTCGGCGCGGGACGGTTCATGAGCGGTCCCGCCGCCCGCGCCGGGGGCGCTCGAGCAATCAAATCCGAGACGGGAGCATGCAAGTGCCGCGCAAGACACCCTTCAAGTCGCTGCGCCCGCTGCCCGCGCTTTTTTTACTTTTCTGCACGGCAGGAACGGCGTGGGCGCAGGGGGATTCGCTGTCGGAGGCGAGGCAGACGCAAAGCGACATCGATCGGGCCGGGCGCCTGTCCCAGGAACGTATCGACGAGCTCTCCGAGGAGGCCAGGCAAATGCTGGCCGAATATCGCAGCGCCAGGGATCGGGCCGCCGGCCTGGAGCGGTACAACGAGCAGCTCGCGGCGATGGTCGCGTCGCAGGACGAGGAGATCGCCTCCCTGGGCGAGCAGCTCGCCAACATCGACACGACGCAGCAGGAATTCGTCCCGCTGATGCAGGAGATGGTGGCCACGCTGGACGAGTTCGTGAAACGCGACACGCCCTTCCTGCCCGAGGAACGCCGGCAGCGGGTCCAAGACCTCAAGGCGATGATGGATCGCGCCGACGTCACTACCGCCGAGAAATTCCGCAAGGTGATGGCGGCCTACCAGACCGAGATGGAGTACGGCCGCACCATCGAAACCTACCGGGACGAACTCGAGATCGACGGCGAGGCGCGCACCGTGCGCCTGCTCCGTGTCGGCCGCGTCGCGTTGCTCTACCAGACCCTGGACGGCCGGGCCACCGGCCGCTGGAGCCCCGAGGCCGGCCAGTGGCAGCGCGTGGACGACTACCGCAGCGCGGTGGAGAAGGGGTTGAGCATCGCCTCCGAGCAGGCGCCCCCCGATCTGCTGCGTTTGCCCGTGACCGCGCCGGAGGACAAGTGATGCCCC
Source organism: Salinisphaera sp. PC39 (assembly GCF_040361335.1). Classification (NCBI taxonomy): domain Bacteria; kingdom Pseudomonadati; phylum Pseudomonadota; class Gammaproteobacteria; order Salinisphaerales; family Salinisphaeraceae; genus Salinisphaera; species Salinisphaera sp. PC39. The sequence continues at coordinate 104,596 of NZ_APNM01000001.1, forward strand.
TGAACCGACCCCATCGCATGCTGGCCGCCGCGCTGGCCCCGGCGGTCGCCGCCGGGCTCGCCCTCGCCCTCGGCATGGCCGCGGGCACCGCGCAGGCCCAGACCAAGAGCGTCGACCAGTTACTGGAGAGCGTGCGCGCCGCCAAGCAGGCGGAGGCCGAGCGCAACCGCCGGCGCGAGGCCCGCTTCGTCGACAAGGTCGAGGAGCGCGAGGCCATGCTGAACGAGGCCCGCGAACGCCTGGCACAGGCCGAGGCCCGCCGCGAGAACCTGCAGGCACGGTTCGACGCCAACGAGGCGCGCCTGACCGAGCTGAACACCGAGCTGCGGCAACGCGCCGGCGACTTCGGCGAGGTCTTCGGCGTGGTGCGCCAGGTCGCGGGCGACGCCCGCTCGACCGTGCGTGCCTCCCTGACCAGCGCTCAGCACGACGGCCGTGCCGAGTTCCTCGACACCCTCGCGGAGAGCAAGAAGCTGCCCTCGATCGGCGAGGTCGAGCGGCTGTGGACCACGATGCTCGGCGAGATGGTGGCCTCCGGCAAGATCACCCGCTTCGACACCGAGATCGTGCTCCCGGACGGCGACAGCGAGCCGGCCGAGGTGGTGCGCGTGGGCGCCTTCAACGCCAGCGCGGGCGAACGTTTCCTGCAATACACCCCGGAAACGGGGCGCCTCTCGGTGCTGCCGCGCCAGCCGGGCGGCCGCTGGCAGTCGCTGGCGGAGAACCTGGCGCAGGCCGGGCCCGGCAGCGGGGCCGTGGCGGCGCCGATCGATCCCTCGCGCGGCGCCATCCTCGGTCTGCTGATCCAGAAGCCGAACCTGCTGGAGCGCGTCCAGCAGGGCAAGGTCGTGGGCTATATCGTGCTGGCCATCGGCCTGATCGGCCTGCTGATCGCGCTCGAGCGCTTCGTGGTGCTTACCCGCACGGAGGGGCGTATGCGGCGTCAGCGCAAGAGCCCGGACGAGCCGCGTGACGACAACCCGCTGGGACGCGTGCTCAAGGCCTACCACGCGAACAGGGAGGCCGATGTCGAGACCCTGCAGCTGAAGCTGGACGAGGCGATCATGCAGGACGCGCCGGCGCTGGAACGCGGCCTGTCCACGGTCAAGATCCTCGCCTCGGTGGCGCCGCTGCTGGGGCTGCTGGGCACGGTGGTGGGCATGATCGCGACCTTCCAGGCGATCACCCTGTTCGGCACCGGCGATCCCAAGCTGATGGCGGGCGGCATCTCCCAGGCCCTGGTTACGACCGTGCTGGGTCTGGTGGTGGCGGTGCCGCTGATCCTGGCGCACAGCGTGCTCAGCGGACGCAGCCGCAAGCTGATCCAGATGCTGGAGCGTCAGAGCAGCGGCATCGTGGCCGAGCACGCGGAGGCCGCCGGCCGTGCTTGAACTCTATGCCCGGATGCAGGATTTCATGAACGAGGGCGGGGAGGTCCTGTGGCTGATCCTCGCCCTCACGATCCTGCTCTGGACCCTGATCTGCGAGCGCTACTGGTACCAGTTGCGCCGGCATCCGCAGCGCCTGGCCGCCACCCTCGCCGCGTGGAACGAGCGCCGCGACAAGAACTCCTGGTACGCGCACGCCATCCGGGAGGCCTGGCTGGCGGAGCTGGAACTGCAGCTCAACCGCTTCGTCGGCCTGCTCAAGACCGTGGTCGCGGTGCTGCCGCTGGTGGGGCTGCTGGGCACGGTCACCGGGATGATCCAGGTGTTCGACGTGCTCGCGGTGACCGGCACGGGCAACCCCCGGGCCATGGCCAGCGGCGTGTCCGCGGCCACCTACCCGACCATGGCGGGCATGGTCGCGGCCCTGTCCGGGCTGTACTTCGCCGCCCGCATCGAGCGCCGGGCCCAGGCCCAGGCGCGGATCGCGGCCGACCGCATTTCGTTTCTGGATGAAGAGTAGGCCATGCGCAGTCGCTACACCCAGCAGAATCCCGAGGAGTCCGGCATCGACATGACCCCGATGCTCGACATCGTGTTCATCATGTTGATCTTCTTCATCGTCACCACGTCCTTCGTCAAGGAGACGGGCATCGACGTGATGCGGCCGACGGCGGAGACCGCCGAGCGCAAGGAGAACGCCAACATCCTGATCGGCATCCGCGACAACGGCGAGGTCTGGATCGACAAGCAGCGGGTGGAGCCGGACGCGATCCGCGCCAACGTCGAGCGCCTGCTGGCGGAAAACCCCGAGGGCAACGTGATCGTGCTCGCCGACAAGGACGCCAAGACCGGCATCCTGGTCAAGGCCATGGACCAGGCGCGCGCCGCCGGCGCCGACAACGTCTCGATCGCCGCCGAGGACCGGCAGAGGTAGCCCGCGAATGCGCTTGCTCGGCTCCCTGCTGATCGCCTGCGGCATCGCGCTCGGGCTGTTCCTTCTGATGATGTTCATGGTCTCCAACAGCGATACCGGTCTCAGCGAGGGGCGGGACCTGAAGGCGGTGAACTTCATCCGGTTCGACCGCGACGAGAGCCGGACGCGTACCAAGGACCGCCGCCAGCCGCCGGACGAGCCGCCGCCCGAGGAGCCGCCCCCGCCGGCGCCCTCGGTGGCCGAGAACGTGCCCCGGCCGGAGGCGCCGCCGCCCGAACTGGACGTGCCGGACATTGAGACGTCCGTGGACTTCGAGGGCGGCCCCTATCTCGGCGATGTCGCGGGGGCCGGCTCGGCCGGCCGGGCCGCCGGCATCGATACCGAGGTGGTGCCGGTGGTACAGGTGCCTCCGAAGTACCCGGCCACCGCCAAGCGCGCCAAGATCGAGGGCCACGTCACCATGGAATTCACCGTCCGGCCGGACGGCTCTGTGTCCGATATCCGCGTGGTGGATGCCCAGCCGCCGCGCATGTTCAATCGCGCCGCCAAGGAGGCCCTGTCGCGCTGGAAGTTTCGGCCGCGCGAACGGGACGGCGAACGTGTCGCCCGCAACGCGCGCCAGACCATCCGTTTCACGCTGGATTGAGTTGCATGATCGCCCACCGCAGACAACGCCGAGGTCGCAGAGTCATGACGGGATCGCAAGCCATCCGGACGCTGGTCCGCCGCGTATCGCTTGTCGCCGGCCTGTTGGCGGCGTCGGTGGTGCAGGCCGCGGATGGCCCCACGCTGCAACGCTCGACCTACAACAAGGTCGAGGCCGCCCACAAGCTGATGGAACAGGGCCGCTACGACCGGGCCCTGCGCGACATGCGCGCGCTGCTGCAGGACACCGAGCGCGATTACGACCGCGCCGTGATCCTGCAGACCATGGCCTATGCGCACGTCGACGAGAACGATTACCCGGCCGCCATCGACGCCTTCGAACGGGCGATCGCCCTGGACAGCATGCCGCCGGCGCCCACCGGCCAGATGCGGCGCGCGCTGGGCCGCCTGTACGCCGCGACCGATCAGCACGCCAAGGCCCGCGACATGCTGGAGGCCTGGATCGCCGGCAACGACCGGGCCGACGCCGCCGACTACGCGGCGTTGGCCAGCGTCTATTCGCAACTCGAAGCATATGCCAAGGGCATCGACGCGATCCGCAAGGCGATCCGGCTGCAGGGCACACCGCCGCAGTCGCATTACCAGCTCCTGGTCGCGATGTGCTTCGAGAGCGGGCGCTACGCCGAGGCGGCCGACGTGCTGGAGACCCTGGTCCGGCGCTGGCCGGACGAGAAGCGTTACTGGACGCAGCTCGCCAACGTCTACATCAACCTCGACGCGCACACCAAGGCCCACGCCACGCTCAAGCTGGCCTATCGCAAGGATCTGCTGGCGAGCGAGTCCGAGCTGCTGAACCTGGTGCGGGTGGGCATGCTGGCCGGCGTGCCCGACCAGGCCGCGCGCGTGCTGGACGCCGAACTGGAAAGCGGGCGCATCGAGTCCAACCGCGAGAACTGGGCGTTGCTGGCCCAGGCCTGGAGCCGGGCCCGCGAGACCGACGCGGCGATCCGGGCCTACGGCAAGGCGGCGGAATACGCCGACGACGGCCGCTACCAGTTGCGCCAGGCCCGGCTCCATATGCGCGAGGGCGACTGGGCGGCGGCCGCGGAGACGGCCCAGGCCGCGCTGGAGCGTGGCGGCCTGGAGTCGCCCGGTCAGGCGGATCTGTTGCTGGGCATGGCCCGGGTGCGCCAGGAGCGTTACGAGGAAGCCCTGCAGGCCTTCGGACGCGCGCAACGCCACGACGACACGGCGAGCGAGGCCGGCAAGTGGGCGCGCTACGCCGAGCGCCGCCGGAGCGCCTCGCGCGAAAGCTGACCCCCCGGGATCGGCACGGGGCAGGGCGAGGGTCGAGGGCCTATCTTGGTTCCCCGGCGGCCCCCAGCCGCCGGATCGCCGCGTCCAGCGACTGCGCGTGGCGGTCGATGTCCCGCCAGGGGCAGTCGCGCTGGCCCAGGCGGCGGAAGATGTTGCGCAGGTGGTAGCGGCGCGGGTGCAGCCGCGGATCGTCCAGCTCGTGCCAGTCCAGCGGCGTGGCCACGGGGGCGCCGGGTTTGGCGCGCACCGAGTAGGGCGCGACCCCGGTCTGGGCGTAGGCGTTGCGCATCACGTCGAGATAGACGCGGTCGCCGCGTTTGGCCTTGCGCTGCGCCACGGTGAAGGCCTCGGGGGACTCGTCCGCCAGGCGCGCCGCCAGCCCGTGGGCGAACGCCCGCACGGTATCGAAATCCGCGCCCCGGTCCAGCGGCAGCGTGACGTGCAGGCCGCGCGAGCCGGTGGTCATCACGAAGGCGGCGAGACCGAGGTCGTCGAGGTGCGAGCGCAGGGTCCGGGCGGCATGCACCACCGGCGCGAAATCGTCGCCCGGCGGGTCCAGGTCGAAGATCAGCCGGTCGGGATGATGCGGCCGGTCAATCCGTGCCAGCCAGACATGCAGCTCGACGGCGGCCTGGTCCGCCAGGTAGCGCAGGCATTGGCGGTCGGCGCACAGCGGGTGGGTGACGGTGCCGCCCTCCTTGGCGACGGTGGCGCGCGGGATCCAGTCGGGATAGTGCTCGCCCGCGGCCTTCTGGAAGAAGCCTGCCTCGCCGATGCCGTCCGGGAAGCGGCGCAGGGTGAGCGGGCGGTCGCGCAGGTGCGGCAGCATGCGCGGGGTGATGCGGGCGTAATAGTCGATCAGGTCGCCCTTGGTCAGCCCGTCGCCGGGGAACAGGATCTTGTCGCGCCGGCTGGCGCGGAAGGCCGGGGCCGTCATCGTGCCACCTCCCTGCGGGTCGAAGCCGTGGCCGTGCCATCATGCCGGCGCGGATGCGCCGGCGCGGTTGATTTGGGTCAATCCGGCCGCCCGTGCCAGATTGTAGCCTCCGGACATGGCGGTCGTGGCCCGCCGCCCGACAGGAGTTGACGGTGCTCAAATCCCTGGACGACATCGATCTCGCCGGTAAGCGGGTCCTGATCCGCACCGATTTCAACGTGCCGCTGGCCGACGGGCGGGTGGCCGACGACACCCGCATCCGCGAGGCCGCCGCGACCATCCGCGAAGTCCTGGCGGCCGGCGGCCGGCCGGTGGTGATGAGCCATCTCGGCCGGCCCAAGGGCCAGCCGCGGCCGGACCTATCGCTGAAGATCGTGGTGCCGGACCTGTCGCGCATCCTGGGCGACGTGCCGGTGACCTTCGCGCGCGACTGTGTCGGCGACGCCGCCCGCGAGGCGGTGGAGGCCGGGCGTGACGGCGTGGTGTTGCTGGAGAACCTGCGTTTCCATCCGGGCGAGGAGGGCAACGATCCCAACTTCGCCGTGGAGCTGGCGCTGTCCGGCGACTGCTACGTCAACGATGCGTTCTCCTCCGCCCACCGCGCGCATGCCTCGGTGGTCGGGGTGCCGGAGCGGCTGCCGGCCGTGGCCGGGCGCCTGCTGCAGCACGAGGTCGAGTCCCTGGAGGCGGCCTTCGCCCAGCCCGCGCGGCCGGCGCTGGCCCTGGTGGGCGGCGCCAAGGTCGACGACAAGCTCAAGGCGATCGCCCATTTCAGCCAGCGCTTCGACGCCGTGGCCGTGGCCGGCGGGGTCGCCAACACCTTCCTGCGGGCGGACGGTCGCGAGGTGGGCGGGTCGCTGGTAGCGCCGGACCTGCTGGCCACGGCCCAGGAGATCCGCGACCACGCCCGGGACCAGGGCTGCGAATTGATCCTGCCGGAGGATGTCGTGGTGGCCGACGAGGTCGCGCCGGGCGCGGCTGGCCGCACCGTGCCGGTCGCGGAGGTGGGGCCGGGCGACCGTATCGTGGATCTGGGGCCGCGCAGCGTCGCGCGTATCGTCGAGGAGCTGGCCAAGGCCACCGTGGTCGCCTGGGCCGGGCCGCTGGGCGCCGCGGACAAGGGTTTCCCGGAGGCCACCGAGGCGGTGGCGCGGGAGATCGTCCGGCTCGGCCGCGAATCGGGGCTGCGCAGCGTGGCCGGCGGCGGCGAGACCATGGCGGCGTTGCGCGCGGCCGGCTTGGCCGACGGCTTCGGCTATCTGTCGTTGGGCGGCGGCGCCTTCCTCAAGTGGCTGGGCGGCGAGCGCCTGCCGGGCCTGCAGCCGTTGCTGCGGTCCCCGCCCGCGGCCTGAGGTTCAGTCCGGCTTCCAGTCCAGCAGCCCGAAGCGGCGCTTGAGCATGCGGTCGCGCCGCGGGATCGGCACCCAGCGTTGCAGGAACGGCAGCAGGCGGCTGCCGGTGCCCAGGCGGATGACGTTTCTCGGACGCGGGCGGTGCAGCGCCGCGACCAGTTCGCGGGCGAAGTCCGCCGCCGGCATCGCACCCTTCTGCTGGGCCCGGGCGCGGCCGTAGATGGCCTTGCGCAGCGGCGCGTAGGCCGAGTCCTCGGTCAGCCAGCCGTCGATCTGGGCGGCGGCGTTGTCCCCGAGCTTGGAACTGACGCCGCCGGGCTGGACCGTGACCACCCGCACGCCGAACGGGGCCAGCTCCAGACGCAGGGCGTCGGAGAGCTTGTGGAGCGCGGCCTTGCTGGCGCAGTAGGGGCCGGCGAAGGGCGTGGTCAGGATGCCGGAGACGCTGCCCATGTTCACCACCATCGGGTGTCCGGCACGCCGCAGCAGCGGCAGGGCCTTCTGCGTCACGGTCAGCGGCGCGACCACGTTGGTCTCGAACTGGCGGCGCACCTGCTCGGCGGGGATCTCCGCGACCGGGCCCATGGTGGCCAGGCCGGCGTTGTTCACGAGGATGTCGATGCGTCCGTGGTGCGCCCCGATCTCGCGCAGGCACTGTTCCACGGCGACCTCGTCGGTGACGTCCAGGGCCAGGGTGTCGCAGCCCGCCTCGGCGAGGTCCGCCAGGGTGTCCGGGTTGCGGGCCGTGGCCACGACGGTGTCGCCGTGCGCGGCGAAGGCGGCCGCCAAAGCGTGGCCGATGCCGGTGGAACAGCCGGTGATGACGACGATGCTCATGTCCCCTCCACGACTCGGTTGCGTTGCTCGCCCAGGTCCACGACGCCGTCGCGGCTGGCGATCCGCGACGTTACCACGTCCCCCGGCCGCAGGTAGGGCCGGTCGGCCTGGCTGCGCCGGAACAACTCCCAGCGTTTGGCTTCCGGCAGCAGCAGGGCCAGCTTCTGGCGCCAACCGGTGGGCAGGCGCATGGCGCAGCCCGCGGGCGTGCCGGTGGCGATCAGGTCGCCGGCGCGCAGGTCCTGGACCCCGGACAGCTCGGTCAGGGTGGCGGCGGGTGTGTGGATCATCTGGTCCGTGCGGCCGCGCTGGCGTACTTCGCCGTTGACCGCCAGCGTGAGTTCCAGGTTGCGCAGGTAGTGCATCTCGTGCGGGGCGAGCAGGCACAGGTAGGGGCCGACCGGGGCGAAGGTCCGGAAGCTCTTGCCCTTGTAGAACTGCATCTGCGGTAACTGCACGTCGCGCGCCGAATAGTCGTTGACGATGGTCACGCCCGCCACGAACTCGTGCAGGTTGGTCTCGTCCACGCGTACCGGGCCGTCGATATCGCGCTTGAGCACCAGGCCCAGCTCAATCTCGTAGTCCAGCAGGCGCACGTGCGCCGGCCGCACCAGGTCGCTGTCGGCCGCCACGATCGCGCTGGAGGCCTTGCGGAAGATCATGTTGTAGCCCTTGTCCTCCGGGCGCATGCCGGATTCCAGGGCGTGCGCGGCGTAGTTCTTGCCCTGGCAGATCACCTGCCGGTCGCGGGTCACCGGCGACAGCAGGCGGGCCTCGGCGAGGGGCACGATGCCGTCCGATCCGGCCTCGATCGCGTCCGGCGGGACCGCGGTCACCAGCTCGCGCGTGCCGGCGAAGGTCCCGGACAGCGGCACGATGCCGTCGTCGGTGTGCCTGCCCCAGCGGGTCGTTCCCCGGTGCTCGAAGCGGACAAGGTTCACGGGCATGTCGGTTCCTGCTCGGCGGCTGTCGCGCCACAGCTTACGCAATCCCGCGACCGAGTGCCGCGCGCCGTTTGACCGAACAGCCCAGGTATCCGACCGTGGGGAGGCGTGGGTGACAACGAGGAGACAACGATGAGCGAGAGCGTCTACAAGGTCATCGAACTCGTGGGCACCAGCCCGGATTCCTGGGAGAAGGCCGCCAAGGCCGCCGTGGAGAAGGCCGGCGAGCACCTGCGCGAGCTCCGGGTCGCGGAGGTCTCGGAGCTGGACATGCACATGGTGGACGGCAAGGTCCAGGCTTACCGCGCCAAGGTGAAGGTCTCGTTCAAGTACGAGAGCTGATATACCCGCGGGCGTCCCGGCACGGGCGGTATCTCGCGGGGTGCCCGCCGGGGTGGTACCGTAGACCCGTCGGGCCCGGCTTGGGGCGGGAGAATGCCGATGACGAGAGCATCGCGAACGGGAGAGTGTGCCGCCGCCGAATCCGGCCGGGGACGTGATACCGTCCGTTGCCGCGGCCTGGCGGCGTCATGACTTCCCGCCGGCCGCCGCCGGCACGCGCCGTCCTGGAACCGTTCCGGGTCCGCATCCTGCTGCTGTTCAACGCGGCGTTGATCCTCTCGATCGCGCCGTTCGTCCTGATACGCCTGCTCAACGGTCAGCCGGCCGCCGCCCTGGTCAACATCGCGCTCATAGCGGTCGCCATGGCCCTTGCCGAGCGGGCCCGCCGCACCAAACAGGTCCGGGGTGCCGGCGCGGCCCTGATGGTGTTCTATACCGTCACGGTCGTGGCCTTGGCGGTTACCCGCGATGCATACATCGCGCTCTGGCTCTTTCCGGTGACCGTGGCCAACCTGCTGGTCCTGCCCCGGCGCTGGGCCGTCACGGTCAATCTCGCGGCCGTCGCCGCGCTTGCGCCGCTGTATGCCGGTTCGCAGGCGCTGGCGGTCCTGACTTTCCTGGGCAGTCTGATCCTGGCCAATCTGCTCGCGACGATTGTCGCGCAGGTCACCGAGAGTCGTCGCCGCAGCATCGAGCGAGCCCGGTCGGTGCTGCGGGAGAGCGAGATCATGCGTTCGCGCGCGGAGTCGCTCGCGCGCATGGGAAGCTGGCAGTGGGACGCCGTCACGGACACTTTCCGGCCCTCGCCCGAGTGGCGGCAGGTGACCGGCGTGACCGACGAGCCCCTGAACCGCGAGACGGCGACGGCGCACGTTCACCCCGATGACTTGGGGGCGGTGCGCGACAGCCTGGAACACGCGATTGCGACCGGCACGCCGCACGACATCGAGAACCGTATCGTGCGGCCGGACAACGGCGAGGTGCGCTGGGTCCGGGTGCACGCCGAAGGCAGTTACCGCGACGGCGAGCTGGTCAAGGTATACGGGTTCACCCAGGACGTGACCGACCGCCGGCGGGTCGAGGACAGCCTGCGGGAAAAGAGCTACCGTCTCGGCGAACGCGTGAAGGAACTGGACTGCATCAACCGAATCTCGGGCATCCTGCAGGATCGCGGGCGCTCGCTCTCGGACTCCCTGGGGGAACTCGCGGAAACGCTGCCGCCGGCCTTCCAGTATCCCGCGATCACCGCCGCGCGCATCGCGATCGGGGGGCGGACGTACACCACCGCCGGTTTCCGCGACGATGCGATCAGCCTGGATGCGCCGATCGTGGCGGACGGCGCCACCATCGGTCGGGTCACCGTGTGCTACCTGGAGCCGCGGCCGGCCGCCGACGAGGGCCCCTTTCTCGCCGAGGAGCGTTCGTTGATGGACCTGATCGCCCGCCGCCTGGGCGACGTCGTGGAACGCGAGCGGGCCCAGCGCGAGTTGCAACGGCTGGTGTACGAGGACCCGTTGACCGGTCTGCCGTCGCGGGCGGGTTTTGTCCGGCGGTTGAAGGCGGTCCTCGATGGATCGGCGGACGGGATGTATCTGCTGGTGGTGGATATCAAGCGGCTCAATGACGTGAACCAGGCCCACGGGTTCCGGATCGGGGACAAGTTGTTGAAGGCGGTGGGCGAGCATCTGTCCGCCGATATCGGCGAGGACGAGTGTGTCGGTCGCCTGGGGGAGAGCTACTTCGTCGCGCTGCTGCGGGGGAGCGACAGCGATGGAGCGCACACGGAGGCGGCGGTCGCCGGTTGGGTCGAACGGCGGTTGGCCGTGCCGCTGTCGGTGGAGGGGCGGCGGATCAAGGTCGACACCAGCGTGGGCGTCGCGAGCCTGGGAGGCGATTGCCGCACCCCCGAGGAGGCCCTGCGCCGGGCCCAGCTCGCGCTTCACGCCGCCCGCGAGAGCGACGACCGTACCTGGGTGGCCTTCACCGCGGCGCTGGATCGCGAGGCCATGGAGCGTATCCGGATCACGGAAGGGCTGCGGGTCGCTCTCGATTGCCAGCAATTCGAGCTGCGCTACCAGCCCGTGGTGCGGTTGGCCGACGGCCGTCCGGTGGCGGTCGAGGCGCTGCTGCGCTGGCGGCATCCGTCGCTGGGCTGGCAGATGCCGGACCGCTTCATCCCGGTGGCCGAGCGTTCGCAGCTCATCGTGCCCATCGGCCTTTGGGCGTTGCGTACCGCGTGTCGGTCGCTGGCGGAGTGGCGCAGGGCAACCGCCGCTGACAGCGTGCGCATTGCGGTCAACGTTTCGGTGATCCAGTTCGCGCAATCCGATCTGCCCGCGATCGTGCGGTCGGTGCTCGACGAGACCGGCCTGCCGGCCCGGTGCCTGTCGCTGGAGATCACCGAGAGCATGCTGGAGCAGCAGCCGTTGACGCTGTTGACACAGATCCGGCGGCTGCGCGAGATGGGGGTGCGCATCGCGCTGGACGATTTCGGCACCGGCTACTCGTCGCTGGCGCACCTGCACGACTATCCCTTCGACCAGATCAAGCTGGACCGGCGCTTCGTGCAGTCCTGCGTGGAACGGGCCTACAGCCGGGAGATCGTGCGCATGGTGCTGCGCGTGGCCGAGACCCTCGGGGCGGAAGTGGTCGCGGAGGGGGTCGAGACCCCGCAGCAGGTGGCGGTCCTGCGCGAGCTGGGTTGCCTGCTGGGGCAGGGCTTCTACTTCGGCGCCGGCGTGCCCGCCGAGGAAGCGGCCGCGATGTGGCGCAGACGCCTGCCGGCGCCGGACGGCGTCACCTGAGACCGGAGACGCGTCAGTCGTCGGCTGCGAGAACCCGGTGGATGGCCCCGGTCAGGTGGGCGAGATCGTCCGTGGTCATGACATACGGCGGCATCACGTAGACCAGCCGCCCGAAGGGGCGCACCCAGACACCGGCATCCACGAAGCGCGGCACCAGCGCATGCATGTCCACCGGTTCGTTCATCTCCACCACGCCGATCGCGCCCAGGGCGCGGACCTCGGCCACGCCCGGCAGGTCGGTGCAGGGGGCCAGGCCGGTGCGCAGACCGTCTTCGATCGCCGCCACACGCTGTCGCCAGCCGCCGTCGGCGAGCAGGTCGATGCTGGCGGTGGCGACGTTGCAGGCCAGGGGATTGCCCATGAAGGTCGGCCCGTGCATGAAGCAGCCGGCGCCGCCGCGGGAGATGGTCTCGGCCACGTCGCGGGTGGCCAGGGTCGCGGCCAGGGTCATGGTGCCGCCGGTCAGGGCCTTGCCGACGCACAGGATGTCCGGGCTGACGCCGGCGTGCTCGCAGGCGAACAGCCGGCCGCTGCGACCGAAGCCGGTGGCGATCTCGTCGGCGATCAGCAGCAGGCCGTGGCGGTCGCACAACTCGCGCACGCCGCGCAGGTACTCGGGATGGTAGAAGCGCATGCCTCCGGCGCCCTGGACGATGGGTTCCAGGATCACCGCCGCCAGCTCGTCGCGGTGGCGCTCGATGGTGGCCGCGATCTCGCTCAGGTCGTCCGGGTCCCAGTCCTCGCCGTAACGGCAGGTCGGCGCCGGCGCGAAGCGTTGTTCCGGTACCACGCCGCTGAACAGGTGGTGCATGCCGGTGACGGGATCGCAGACCGACATCGCGCCCAGGGTGTCGCCGTGGTAACCGTTGCGCAGCGCCAGCAGGCGGTGCTTGTCCGGCTTGCCCCGGGCCTGCCAGTACTGGATCGCCATCTTGATCGCGACCTCGGTCGATACCGAGCCCGAGTCGGCCAGGAACACCTTCTCCAGCGGCTCCGGGGTGAGCGCCACCAGGCGCCGGCCGAGCTCGATCGCGGGGCCGTGGGTGAGCCCGCCGAACATGACATGCGCCGTGCGGTCGATCTGCTCGTGCATGGCGGCGTTCAGGGCCGGGTGGTTGTAACCGTGGATGGCGCACCACCAGGAGGCCATGCCGTCTATCAGTTCGCGCCCGTCCGCCAGCCGCAGGCGCACGCCCTCGGCATCGGTCACCGGCCATACCGGCGTCGGATCCAGCATCGAGGTGTAGGGATGCCAGATGTGCTCGCGGTCGAAGCGCAGGGCCTCGTTCCAGTCGTCGATCGTCATCGCGCTCTCAATCGTCCAAAAACGTCTTCCGTTTCCCGTTTCCCGTTTCCCGTTTCCCGTTTTACGTCATCGATTCCGCCCGCCAGCCGATCTCGCCGCCCGCCCGGAACGGCACCAGGACGTCGCCGTCGAACCGGTAGCTGTCCGGCACCGGCATCGGTTCGCGGGTCAGGCGCACGCGGCCCGTGTTGCGCGGCAGGCCGTAGAAGTCGGCGCCGCGCTGGGCGGCGAAGGCCTCCAGCCGGTCCAGGCGGCCGGCGGCGTCGAAGACCTCCGCGTACAGCTCGAGCGCCGCGTGCGCGGTGTAGATGCCGGCGCAGCCGCAATCCGATTCCTTGGCGCCGCGCGGGTGCGGGGCGCTGTCGGTGCCCAGGAAATACTTGGGCGAGTCGCCGGTGGCCGCCTCCAGCAGCGCCCGGCGGTCCTCCTCGCGCTTGAGCACCGGCAGGCAGAAATGGTGCGGCCGCAGCCCGCCGCGGAACAGCGCGTTGCGGTTCTCGAGCAGGTGGTGGACGGTGATGGTGGCGGCCACGCGGTCCGGGGCGTCGGCCACGAAGGCCACGGCCTCGCGCGTGGTGATGTGCTCGCATACCAGCCGCAGGCCGGGGAAACGCTCGACCAGCGGCGTCAGCACCTCGTCCAGGAATACCTTCTCGCGGTCGAAGAAATCGACCGAGTCGCGGGTGACCTCGCCGTGCACCAGCAGCGGCAGGCCGGTTTCGGCCATGGCCTCGATGGCGGGATAGGCGTTCTCGATCCGGGTCACCCCGGCGTCGGAATTGGTGGTGGCGCCGGCGGGGTAGAGCTTGATCGCGTGCACCGACGGGTCGGCCGCGGCCTCGCGCACGGTCTCGGGGGTGGTGCGGTCGGTCAGGTACAGGGTCATCAGCGGTTCGAAGCCGCTGCCCGCCGGCACCGCCGACAGGATCCGGTCGCGGTAGGCACGGGCCTCGGCGACCGTGGTCACCGGCGGCTTCAGGTTGGGCATGATGATGGCCCGGCCGAAGATGCGGGCGCTGTGCGGCACCACGGCCGCGAGGGCCTCGCCGTCACGCACGTGCAGGTGCCAGTCGTCGGGTCGGGTGATCTCCAGCCGGTCCATGCCGCCTCGCCAATCGGGTCGTTCGTCGTCGGGGGCGACCATTCTACGCCCGCGCCGTAAGCGCTGTCTGGCCGGGATGTGTGCCTTTGTCGCGACCGCCGGGTTTAGTCGAACAGGCTCGTGTCGCGCACGGCGCCGCGATCGGCGCTGGTCGTGAGCTTGCCGTAGACCTTCAGGGCGGTGCTGACCCGGCGTGGGCGTGGAGTCGCCGGCTTCCAGCCCTCGGCGTTGCGCGCGGTGCGGCGTCGTGCGAGTTCTTCGTCGCCGATGTCGATCCGGATCGAACGGTTGGGGATGTCGATCTCGATGCGATCGCCGTTTTCGATCAGACCGATGTTGCCGCCCTCGGCCGCCTCCGGGGAGACATGACCGATCGACAGGCCCGAGGTGCCGCCGGAGAAACGACCGTCGGTGATCAGGGCGCAGACCTTGCCGAGGCCCTTGGATTTCAGGTGGCTGGTCGGATAGAGCATTTCCTGCATGCCGGGCCCGCCGCGCGGGCCTTCGTAGCGGATCACGACGACATCGCCGGCCTTGACCCGGCCGTCGAGAATCGCCTGTACCGCATCGTCCTGGCTTTCCAGAACCACCGCCGGGCCGGCGAAGGTCAGGATACCGGGGTCGACGCCGGCGGTCTTGACGAGGCAGCCGCGCTCGGCAAGGTTGCCGGAGAGCACGGCGAGGCCGCCGTCCCGGCTGTAGGCGTGGGCCTGGTCGCGGATGCAGCCCCGGTTACGATCAGTGTCCAGGGATTCGTAGCGGCAGTCCTGCGAGAACGCACGTGTGCTGCGTATGCCGGCCGGACCGGCACGGTAGAACTCGTGGACCGCGCTGTCCTCAGTGCGCGTGATGTCCCAGGTTTCGATCGCTTCGGCCAGGGAGGGGCTGTGTACGGTGCCGACCGTGGTGTCGAGCAGGCCGGCGCGTTCCAGTTCGCCGAGGATCGCCATGATGCCGCCGGCGCGATGCACGTCTTCCATGTGGTGGAGGCTGGAGGGGGCGACCTTGCACAGGTTGGGAACCCGGCGCGAGAGTACGTCGATGTCATGCATGCTGAAACCGACCTCGCCTTCCCGCGCGGCCGCCAGCAGGTGCAGCACGGTGTTGGTCGAGCCGCCCATGGCGATGTCCAAGGTCATAGCGTTTTCGAATGCCGCCCGGGTCGCGATCCGGCGCGGCAGCACCGAGGCGTCGTCCCCGACGTAGTAGCGTCTGGCCAGTTCCACGGCCAGCGCGCCGGCGCGGCGGAACAGACCCTCTCGATCCTTGTGCGTGGCTAGCAGCGAGCCGTTGCCGGGCAGCGACAGACCCAGGGCCTCGGTCAGGCAGTTCATGGAATTGGCGGTGAACATGCCGGAGCAGGAGCCGCAGGTCGGGCAGGCCGAGCGCTCGATCCGGTCGACGTCCGCGTCCGGCACGCGGTCGTCCGCGGCGGCGACCATTGCGTCCACCAAGTCCAGGGACACCGATTCGCCGGCGAGCCGGGTCTTGCCGGCCTCCATCGGACCGCCGGAGACGAACACGGTCGGGATGTTCAGGCGCATCGCCGCCATCAGCATGCCCGGCGTGATCTTGTCGCAGTTGGAGATGCAGACCAGGGCGTCGGCCGTGTGCGCGTTGCACATGTATTCGATGCTGTCGGCGATGATGTCGCGCGAGGGCAGGCTGTAGAGCATGCCGTCGTGGCCCATGGCGATGCCGTCGTCCACGGCGATGGTGTTGAATTCCCGGCCGATGCCGCCGGCTTTCGCGATCTCTCCGGCCACTAGTTGGCCGAGATCCTTCAGGTGTACGTGACCGGGCACGAACTGCGTGAACGAGTTGGCGACGGCGACGATCGGCTTGCCGAAGTCCTCGTCCTCCATGCCGGTGGCGCGCCACAGGGCGCGCGCGCCGGCCATGTTGCGGCCATGGGTGCTGGTGCGGGAGCGATAGTCGGGCATGCTGCGATCCTCTCGTTGGCTGGCCTGCGTTCCGGTGGGGCGGGCTGGCTTGAATCTATTGTGTGGCGCCTTTGATATATCGTCTAATACAATATTCATTGCCTTTCTATATGGAATTCGAATAGTGGAATTGCGTCGGCTCCGGTATTACGTCGCGGTTGTCGAGGAGGGCAGTTTGTCGCGCGCGGCGAAGCGTCTGCACATCTCGCAGCCGCCGTTGTCCACGCAGATCAAGGCGCTTGAGGAGGCGGTGGGCGCGACCCTGCTGGAACGGGGCAACCGTGGCGTGACCCCGACCGCCGCCGGCGCGGTCTTCTACGAGGAGGTGCGCGTGGTGTTGGCCCGGCTCGATCAGGCGCGTGGCCGCGCGCGCCAAGTGCATCGGGGGGATGTCGGCATGTTGTCCGTGGGTTTCGTGTCGATCGCCGACTACAGCATCCTGCCACCGGCGTTGAAACGTTTCCGTGCCCGCTACCCGCGGGCCGAAGTGCAGTTGCACGAATTAACCACGGACGCCCAGATCCGCGAGTTGCGCGCCGCCCGGCTCGATCTGGCGATCGGCCTGGCGCCGGTCAACGAGAGCGATATCGGATTCATCCGATTGCGGCGCGAGGCGCTGGTGTTGGCGGCGCCGGCGGAGCATGACGGGGTCGGCGACGTGGAGGAGGGGGACGGAACGGCCGTCGATCTGCGTTCGTTAGCGGGGGCCAGTTTCATCGTGCCACCGCGCGATATCGGTCCCGGTCTGTACGATCTGGTCGTCAGTCGTTGCCGGGCGGCCGGCTTTGCACCCCGGATCACGCAGAGCGCGCGTCAGATGCAGACGGTTGTCGGCCTGGTGTCCGCGGGGATGGGGGTCGCGCTGGTGCCGTCCTCGGTGCGTAATCTCCAGCGGCCCGGTGTGTTCTACCGGCCCTTGCGCGGTCGCCCGGCGCAAATCGAATTGGGCATTCTGCATCCGCGTGGCAAGACCGGTCCCCTGGCGGACAATTTTATCGAAACGCTACGCGCGATGGCCGACGCGGTGTAGTCGCGTTGGCGTCGCGGCGGGAGGTAGTGGCCTGGTAGGGCTCGAACTTTGCGACCAAGGAGTTATTCGGTCTGAGGGATGTCCGCTACCGACTCACAGTGGGCTCTGCCTATAAAACTTATGTGCACATGCCGTGATTAGCGGATGACTCGCACAATCCAGTAAGTTCGTGGCTTGCTTGCTGCAAAACCCACGCTCTAGGATCGTATGTTCAGGCGAGAAGGCACTGCCGAGCCATCGGTGGCGCCTTTTAATCGACCCTAAGATATAAACTTGCTATAAAGACGTTGTCGCAAATGATTGTTTTAGCTTGGGGATAGAATCATGGCGGAATCGCAAATCGAATGGACGGATGCGACTTGGAATCCGGTTGCGGGCTGTTCGCTGGCCAGCGCGGGATGCAAGAATTGCTATGCCATGAAGATGGCCCGAAGGCTCGAAGCCATGGGCGTAAAAAAATACGTTGGACTCACGAAAAAACACGGCACCAATGTAGTCTGGAACGGCATTATTCGCGAGGATCGCTCAGCATTAACGGCGCCGCTCAAATGGAAGAAGCCTCGCAAAATTTTTGTCAACTCCATGAGCGACCTGTTCCACCCGGAGGTTAGCGAGGCGTTTGCAAATGATGTATGGGACGTGATGGCGAGTACGCCGCGCCACCATTACCAGATTCTCACCAAGCGCCCTGAGCGAATGGCGGCATTCGTACGCAACCGCGGGAAACAGCCCTTAGCAAACGTATGGCTGGGCACGAGCGTAGAGAATGCACTGACCAGGACTCGCATTGCTGCGCTCCGCGAGACGCCGGCCGCAATCCGCTTCATTTCGTTCGAACCGCTTATTGGGCCAGTCGGTGATATCGACTTAAGTGGTATCCACTGGGCTATCGTGGGCGGCGAAAGCGGCCCGAAGGCGCGACCGATCAAAGAAGAATGGATCGATGACATCCATGCACAGTGTCTTGAAAATGAAACGGCCTTTTTCTTCAAGCAATGGGGCGCGTGGGGTAAAGATAACCAGCGGCGTTCCAAAAAAGCCAACGGCCGTGAGTATCGCGGGCGCACATGGGACGAGATGCCTACATACCAAACACGCGCATAATAAAAATATGACGAGGGGATATGGCACGCAAGGAACTGGACTGGCAAAACGGCGCTGTTCTCGAAAACCACACCCGTAAGAAGCACTCTATTCTTACCGAGTATTTTCGAGCTTATCTGTTAACGCGCTGTTGCTTGCCACAACAAGATCGGTTTCGCCTAGCCATCGTTGATGGCTTTGCCGGCGGCGGCAAGTATCAGTGTGGCAGCTTCGGCTCGCCGCTGTTATTTGTCGATACGCTGGTTAAAACAGCACACGAGATTAATACCCGCCGCGCCGTGAACGGCCTCAAGCGCATCGATATTGAGTGCCTGTTGCTGCTTAATGATTACGATCCCGGCACACTCGAACTGCTGAAACAGAACATCGCGCCTCTGCTCGCTCACGCAGACGAAAGTGAGCCGGCTGTTCATATTAAGTGCGAATTTTCCAGCGGGGTGTTTGAGGCGATTTATCCCGATATCAAAGCGCGTCTAAAGCAAGCGAAATGTAACAACGTATTGTTCAACCTCGATCAATACGGTTACTCGAAAGTACCGACGGGTATCCTGCGCGATATTATTTCAAGCTGGAAACGCGCGGAAATCCTCCTCACTTTCACCATCACGGCGCTATTAGCCTTTTTATCGCCACGCAATAAACGTAAAGCCGGGGTGCCGCTGGAACCGGAAGTGCAAGAAAAAATCAACCAAATCCTTGACGACGAACAGTTGCTGAATAAAAACAGGTGGCTCGGTGAAGCCGAAAAAATCGTCTTTGATCATCTGAAAGCGTGCGCCCCATTCGTCAGCCCATTTTCGATTCAAAACCCCGGCGGTGGCTGGCGCTATTGGCTGATGCATTTCGCCAATTCCTATAGAGCGCGGCAAGTGTATAACAACGTGCTTCACGAGTCGGACTCATCCCAAGGGCACTTCGGCAGAACCGGCCTGAACATGCTTGCCTACGACCCGAGCGCTGACCAAGGCCACTTATATTTGTTCGATTTTGATTCCAGAGCGCTCACCCGAGACGCTTTGACTGAGGATATTCCGCGCATGATCGCCGAGTCAGGCGATGCCATATCGATCGAGGATTTCTACGCCGCTGCTTATAGCGAAACCCCGGCTCACAGTGATGACATTCACGAGAGCATGATTACTAACCCTGAAATCGAAGTGATCACTCCCAATGGCGGTAAGCGTAGAGAAGCCAGTGCTATCAAGGTCAACGACACGCTTAAGCTGACAAGCCAGCGCGTCTTTAGCTTTGGGTCAGGGTAATAGCGGAGCGCGAACCCTATATATGCCCCAATCACGCCGCAACGATGTCCGATACCGAGCGGTTCATCGCATGTGGCTGGCATCGTCACGCCGACTGGGTCGACGCCCCGCGCTAGCGCGGTGACCTGTTTCGTCGTTGCTTTCGCCGACTGCGGTTGCTGCCCCGACCGACCGGTCGGATTACCGGGCCGGGTACTATAAGCGCGGCCTGCACACCAAGGCTGGCGAGATCACGCTGAAGATGTCCAAGTTGCGTCGTTAGCCGTCGCAGACGGCGACCATCGAGCGCTACCGACGGCATGAGTGCAGCGTCGAGGAGGCGATGATCGAGAGGTATCTAACCGGCGTGTCCGTGCGTCGTATCAAGGACATCGCTGAGGCGTTGTGGGGCACCAGGCGCTGCCGGGTATCGGGGTCGAGGTCGTCGAGGATGGCCATGAGCGTTCCCTCCCGGTTCAGCCGGTCGCGCGGCGGATGTGGGCGCCGCCCGCGCCGGCGTCGTCGAACAGCGGACCGAGCACGGTGTAGAGGATGGGCGTGGTGAGTTGCGCCAGGGTGCGGCCGTGGACGAGTTGGTCGGCCGCGTGCAACGACAGCACGCCGTGCACCGCGCCCCAGGCCACGTGCACGATGGTCCGCGCGTCGCCGGTGATCCGGCCCTGGTCCACCGCCTGCTGCACCACGTCCACCAGGTAGTCGAAGGCCGTGCGGCGCGCCGTCAGCAGGGCCGGATAGGTGTCCAGCGGCGGTTGGCGCAGCGAGAACATCAGTCGGTATTCGGCGGGATGGTCGTGGACATAGCGCATGATCCCGGCATGGATCGAGCGCAGTCGTGCCGCCGGGTCGTGGCCGCCCGGGTCGCTGCCCCGGATCACGTCCGCGAACGCACGGAAGCAGCGCAGCCGCAACTCGGCCATCAGGGCATCCTTGTCCTCGAAGTAGCGGTAGGGCCGGGTATGGCTGGTCCCCAGCGCCTCGGCGAGGCGCCGGAAGGTCACCGCCTCCTGGCCGTGTTCGCGGTACAGCTCGAGCGCGGCGTCGCACAGGCGTTCGCGGGTGCGGGCCTCTTCGGTCTCGGTCAGCGGGGCGCGGGGCATATTATTAACGTCGTTAAATTAACAAAGTTAAATTAACGAGGCGCTTGTTGCCGCGTCAAGTCGCGGTCCACACCTACGCGACGGTAGGTGATTTTTACTATTCCCCGTGCCGGGGACTTACGTAGTATCGAAAGCGTGCGATGACACGCCCGTTACGGGCGACAGGGAGGACAAAGATGCTAAAGGGCATGCGGATTTCTTTCGCGGCGGTACTCGCCGCCTTGATGGTCACGGCCTGCGACGACAACGGCGACGTGCCGGGGCGCGATTCGGGCACGGCGGTGGTGAGCCTGTTCGCGCCGGTGGGCGACGCCACGGTGCCGTTCCCGATCGACCTGTTCTTCTCCGACGCGGAGAGCGGCACCGGCCTGACCACGGACACCACGCTCAATATCCCCAACTCGGACAGTGTGCCCTTCGTGGCCGCCGCCAACGAGCTGGATGGCTTCTCGACCACGGCCCAGGCCTTCACCGATTTCCTGGGCCCGCCCCTGGATCTCGCGACCGCGACCGCGGGCGGCATCATCGTGATCAGTTCGGCCGAGGGCATGCTCACGCCCGGCGAGGACTACGAGGTGGTCGCCTCCTCGGTGATCACCAACCGGCCGCGGCTGCTGATCCGGCCGCTGCAGCCGCTGGAGCCGGGGACCCGGCATTTCGTGATCGTGACCGATGCCCTGCGCACCGAGAAGGGTCTGGGTATCGAGCCGAGCAACGAGTTCAGGATCGTCTCCAGCACCGAGCTGGTGGGCTCGGACGCCAACCCGGCGGCGGGGTACTCGGCGGCACAGCAGGTGCAACTGGAGACCATACGCACCAGCTTCATGCGCCCGATCTTCAACAACGTGATCGTGCCCAACGGCATCGATCCGGATTCCGTGATCCTGGCCTGGAGCTTCACCACCCAGTCGATCGCCGATTCGCTGGAGCGTCTGGCCGACAACGCGCCGGCGGTGTCGCCGCAGTTGCGGGCGGCCGCGTCCGGCCTGTCCACGGGCGACCTCGAGCTGGGTCTGCCGGACACGGCGGATATCTTCGTGGGCAGCATCGATCTGCCGTACTACCTGTCCGCGCCCAGCGGCGAGAATCCCACGGCGCCGTTGTCGGGCTTCTGGCAGTCCGACGGCACGCCGATCGACGGCAACAGCACCCTGCTGGGCGACAGCGGCCCGATTCAGTGCGCGGCGTTCGCGCCTAGCACATCCACGACGCACTGCTTCCCGGACCCGGTGCGGCAGAGCACCCAGACCGTGCCCGTGCTGATCACCGTGCCCAACGCCAACAGCATGGCCGGCGCCACCCCGCCGCAGGGCGGCTGGCCGGTGGTGATCTTCCAGCACGGCATCACGCGCAATCGCGCCGATGCCTTCGCGATCGCGCCCACGCTGGCCAATGCGGGCTTCGTGACCGTGGCCATCGATCTGCCGCTGCACGGCGTGCAGAGCGATTCGCCGCTGTACCAGTCGCTAGGCAGCGTCGAGCGCACCTTCGACCTCGATCTGGTCGATAACGAGAGCGGTGCACCCGGCCCGGACGGCAATGTCGACGACTCCGGCACGCACTTCGTCAACCTCAGCAGCCTGCTGACCGCGCGCGACAATCTGCGTCAGGGCGCGGCCGACCTGGTGCAGCTCGCCAAGGCGCTCGACGGGCCCGGTATCCCTCGTGTCGACGCACAAGGTGGCATCAACATCGCCGACGACGGCAATGTCCACTACATCGGCCATTCGCTGGGCGGCATCGTCGGCACCGTGTTCCTGGCCATCAGCGACGATGTGAACGCCGCGACCCTGGCCATGCCGGGTGGCGGGATCGGCCGCCTGCTGGACGGTTCCGCGGCCTTCGGGCCGGAGATCGCCGCCGGTCTGGCGGCCAGCGGCCTCGATGAAGGCACGGACAATTACGAGACCTTCCTGCGCTTCGCCCAGACGCTGATCGACAGTGGCGATCCGGTGAACTACGGCGCGGCGGCGAGTGCCGGTCATCCGCTGCACATGATCGAAGTCGCGGGGGACCCCAACAGTGGCAACCCGCCGGACCTGGTGGTGCCGAACTACGTGGTGCGTAACATCGCGCCCACCGGCAACGACTGCCCGCTGAGCGCCGGCTCGGTGGCCTTCCTGGACACCGCCTGCGAGGCCGGACCGCTCTCCGGCACCGATCCGCTGGCGGACGTCATGGGGCTGGCCGAGGCGTCGGTGGCGCCGCCGTACACCGATAACCCGGCGAACGCCGCCGCGGGCACGGTGGTGCGCTTCGCGGCGGGTACCCACGGCTCGATCCTGAACCCGTCGCCGAGCCAGGCGGAGCAGGATGCGGGCGTGGATCCGGCCGAGGCGGCCGTCACCACCTGCGAGATGCAGGCGCAGACCGCCGGCTTCCTGGCCATGGCCGCCACCGGTGTGCTGTCGCCGACCATTGCCCTGGAGTCCTCGGGCTGCGGGAACGATACCTGATCGACAATCGTCGGATTGACGACTGAAGAACCCGCCCCCGGCATGGCCGGGGGCGGTTTTTTGTGTCCGGCGAAGTGGCCCCGCGTTACCGGCTCTCCAGCAGTCCGCGCTTGAGCAGGCGCCCGCGCAATGCCTCCACCCGCTCGCGGTTGACCCCGAAGTCGTAGTAGCCGATGCGGGCGCTGGAGCGGACATGGATGAGCCGCGCCTGCCGGTCCAGCAGCAACTCCAGGTCGTCCGTGTAGACGTGCCAGGGACTGATCACCTCGGCACGCAGGTAATCCGGCCGTCGGTCGACGAGGGTGGTGCGCGGCATCGACGCCACGGCGTCCCGTGCCTCGGCCCAGGCCGTGTCGGGGTCCATGTCCTCCGCCAGCTCGAAGGGATCGACCCGTCTATCCGGCTCGTCCGCCCGGCTGCTGACGCAGCGCGGCGCGTCCGGACAGGGCGTCAGGTCGCCGTCCACCAAGCCGACCCGATGCTCGGTGAGACTGGCGCAGCCCGTGAAGAGTGTCATGGCGCCCAGCAGGCTCCAGCCCGCCACACTCCGGCAAAGAAAGAATCGGTTCATCGCATTTTCTCTAGCGGGGGTTACAGCCTGTGCGTGAGTGCTGCGGATCGATTACGTATCGGAGGGTAAACGGGACGCGTCACGGAGGGTGAAGGTCGTGGCGAAATACTCGGTCAGAAATCCGAGGATGCTTGGATTTTGGTGGCATATGCCGACGGGAAGGGTAGACGGCGTACACATCCAGCCTGCCGGCGCGGAAGTCGGCATCAGTTCCCCTCGCGATCCGGTCTTTATGTCGTCGTCGATCACGAAATCCGTAGCGGGGCAATGCCTTGCTCCCCTAGATCTGCCACGCGGCAAGAGTCGCCATTGTTGCTGTGGATATCGGGACGGGGTCGCATGCTCAGCACCCCGTTAGGTCCTTGCTCCCTGGCGGGCGCGGCGGGAAACGCCAAGCCGGACATGGCACTCCGTGGCGAATACAGGCATGGGGATACGTTTGACCAAATCATCAATTGCTGCGCTGCACCTTCATTATATCGTGATTTTTTATTTTATCGATAAAAATGGTTGTATAGAATAAATAACAATAAAAACAGAAGGTTACTCTATTGGCACAGTCCGTGCTAATCCAGGGCTCAGATTAAGAAGCGCGTTTCCTGATCGGAAACGGGAGAGGGTCAAGCACCCAACCCCTGCGGGATGTGCGCAAGCCAGAGAATGGAAAACCGTTCGATTGGCCACGGCAGGCGAAAAGCAGGAGGAGATCAATGATAGACCGTTTGCAAGGACAAGGCGTCAGCACGGGCACCACTGCCACCGAGACTTATGACGTCGTGGTGGTCGGTGCGGGTTTCGCAGGCCTGTATATGTTGCACCGCCTGCGTGATCGGCTCGGCCTGTCGGCACGTGTTATCGAGGCGGCACCCGAGGTCGGAGGTACATGGTACTGGAACCGGTATCCCGGGGCGCGTTGCGATATTCCTGCGCATCACTACTCCTACGCGTTCTGCCCGGAGCTTGAGCAGGAGTGGACCTGGAGCGAACGTTTTGCGGCCCAGCCCGAGATTCTCGAGTACTTGAAACACGTCGCCGATCGCTTCGATCTAAGACGCGACATCCAGTTCAATACCCGGGTGACTTCCGCGGAATTCGACGATGAGGCCAACCAGTGGGTAATCGGCACTGCCGATGGTCAGATGCTGCGCGCGCAATTCTTCGTCTCCGCCGTGGGCTGCCTGGCGGCGGCCAATATCCCCGAGTTCGAGGGGAGTGACGAATTCGCGGGCGAGACTTACTTCACAGGCCAGTGGCCTCACGACGACGTCGATTTCACCGGTCGGCGCGTGGGCGTGATAGGGACAGGCGCCACAGCGATCCAGCTGATCCCGATCGTCGCTGAGCAGGCGCGCCATCTGACCGTGTTCCAGCGCACGCCGAACTACGCGACGCCGCTGCAGAACCGGCCCATGGACGAGGCTACGGACCGGGAGATCAAGGCCAATTATCGCAATCTGCGCCGTAAGGAGTGGCAGTCGCTCGTCGGTCAGCCCTATGATCATAGCGTGCAGCCGTCGGCGCTGGCGGTTTCCGAGGAAGAGCGCCGTCAACATTACGAGCAATGCTGGCAGGAAGGCGGCTTCGCCCTGTGGGTCGGCAGCTATGAGGATATCCTGTTCGACCGGGAGGCCAACGAGACTGCGGCTGAATTCGTCCGCGAGAAGATCCGGGAACGGGTGGACGCCCCCGAGATTGCCGAGAAACTGACCCCGAGGGATTATCCCTACGGTGCCAAGCGCCAGCCTTGCGAGACCGGGTATTACGAGACTTTTAACCGCGACAACGTGACGCTGGTCGATGTGCGGGAAACGCCGATACGTCGTGTCACTCCCCACGGTATCGCGACCTCGGAGAGGGAACACGAGCTCGATTGCCTGATTTACGCGACCGGGTTCGATGCCTTCACGGGTGGCCTGTATCGCATGAATATCCGTGGCCGCCGTGGTCTGCGACTGGAAGACCATTGGCAAGCCGGGCCGCGGACCTATCTGGGTCTGGCCACCCACAACTTTCCGAATATGTTCGTGATCACCGGGCCGTTGAGTCCGTCCGTGTTGTTCAATATGCCGCGCAGCATCGAGCAGCACTG
The DNA here is from genome assembly GCF_040361335.1 of Salinisphaera sp. PC39. Classification (NCBI taxonomy): domain Bacteria; kingdom Pseudomonadati; phylum Pseudomonadota; class Gammaproteobacteria; order Salinisphaerales; family Salinisphaeraceae; genus Salinisphaera; species Salinisphaera sp. PC39. Next base: position 130,017 of record NZ_APNM01000001.1, read on the forward strand.
CGAGTGGATTTCGGGCTGCCTCGCTTACATGCGCGAGCATGGATACGTCACGATCGAGGCTAATCCCGAGCCGGAGGCGCGCTGGATCGAACACACGCGCGAGGTCGCGGATCAGACGCTATTGCCTCAGGCGAACTCCTGGTACCTCGGTGCCAACGTGCCGGGTAAACCGCGAGTGTTCATGGTTTACCTCGGCGGTGGCGCCCAGTACAAGTCGATTTGCGATGAGGTCGTGGCGAACGGTTACGAAGGGTTCACCTTTACGCCGGTCGCGCCGAAGGCGCGTGCCAAAGCCGGCTAAGGCCAGCGGTTAGCGGCGCCAAAGTAGTCGCCGGTCTTCGGTCCGGGGTCGTGGCGCCGGAGCCGGTAAGAAGGCAGTGTCTGTCCGCTGGCCATGTCCCACCGTGCACTGGTCCGTAGCCAACGCCGCCGTGCGCTCGATCTGGATTGCCCGTGCCCCCAAGGATGGCGGCGGACAGACTCTTTTCGGCGAGGTAGTTTCCGACGATCAGCCCCGATGTTTCTTCAGCCGGTAGGCGAGCTGGGGCCGGGTCATGCCAAGGGTCCGGGCCGCTTGGCTGAGGTTGCCCTGGGCGCGTTCGACCGCTCGTTCAATCAGCCGCGATTCCAGATCTTGTAGGGATTCTGTTTCGCTGAGCAAGCGGTCCACCAGGTCGTGACCAGTGGTGTCTGGCGTTTCACTGATGGGAACGTTCCCCTGCCCGATGGGATCGGCGGCGCCCGTTTGCGTGGTTGGCACGGCCGCCGCCGACGCGCTCAGGTTGGGGAATATGTCTTTTATATCGATCTGGTCGCCGTTGCCGACGATGATGATGCCCCGTTCGATCATGTTCTCTAGCTCGCGGATGTTCCCCGGCCAGTCGTAATTTTTGAGCGCCTCGATGGCGCGGTCCGTGATGCCGGCAATGCGTTTGCCGTGCCGGGCGTTATATTTGTCGAGAAAACGTGCGACCAGGAGAGGGATGTCCTCTGCGCGTTCGCGCAGGGGCGGCACGACCACCGGATAGATGTTCAGGCGGTAGTACAGGTCAGCACGGAATCGACCTTCCTGGACAGCTTGGCCGAGTTCAACGTTGGTTGCCGCGATCAGGCGAACGTCGACCTGTCGGGTGCGGGTGTCACCGAGCCGCTCGAATTCGCCTTCCTGGAGTACCCGCAACAGCTTCGCCTGGGCAGAGGGGGACAACTCGCCGACCTCGTCGAGGAATAGTGTGCCGCCGTCGGCGCGCTCGAATCGCCCGGGCCGGGACCGCTGGGCGCCCGTGAAAGCCCCTTTTTCGACGCCGAAGAGTTCCGACTCTATGAGTTCCTCCGGCATGGCGGCGCAGTTCACGGCCACGAAGGGTTTCGAGGCGCGCGGGCTCAGCTGGTGTACCGCTCTGGCGTACATTTCCTTGCCCACGCCGGTTTCGCCCAGCAGCAGCACGGTAACGAAGCTGTCGGCGGCCTTGTGGATGATCTCGCCAGTCTCGCGAAAGGCTTGTGAGGTACCGACCATGTCGCCCAGGGTGAATTCGTCGTCCAGGGAATAGCGCAGATGCGCGACCTGATTCTGCAACTCGGCGATCTGCTCGGCGACGTTTTCGGGCTGGAAGTAGCGTAGATTGTCCTGTATTTCCGGCCCCCAATCCTCGAGAGGTTTGCCCTCGATCTTGCAGCGACTGTCGCCTTGCCCTACGCACTCGGTCTCGCGAAACACTATGAAGTTGTTCATCAGGGCGCTCGTGTAGCCGGAGGCATAGCCGATCTGGGTCCAGCACACCGGCGCGTGGTAATGGCCGAATGTCTCGACGTGGACCTCCGCCTCATAGGAGTCTTCCCAGCTGAATTCGCCATAGAAACGCCCCGCGGCGACATCGATGACGAAATGGATGGGGGTGACGTTGACGATGCCTTCGAGGGAGTGCAGTTGCGGGCCGAGAGTCATCAGATCCTCGTCGCACGCTTCCGGCATGAGTTCGCGGACCATCTGGGCGTCTCGTCGGCCCGAGGCATAGCCCATGCGAGTGAGCACGCCGCGTGCACGATCGAGGCCCAGGGTCTCGATCAGCTCCGCACGGAGCAAGCCCAGGGCGCCGGCATGCAGAAGGACCATGCGCTGGTCCTCTAGCGATATGTGGCCCGAGCGAAAGGAGAGCTTGAACTGGGCGGCGAGCTCCGGTAACTCCTCGAAGCTGATACGCGATGGCATGGGACTCCTCCGTCCTATGGTCGGCGGCCTCGCCTCAGGTGGCACGGACCGATATCGGTACCGCCTATGCCGGCGCAAGCGGGCCGCTTGTTTATATGTCTGTACGCACTGGCGGGCGCCCCGGCGCGACAGTCGGCGGTCCGGTATCAGTGCCAGTGCCAGTGTCAAGCGCCGTTGTCATCCGTTAACTATACCCTCGGCCTTTGCAAGATGCGGCCTAGGCCGGGTGTGCCGATGCGTTTGATCAAATCATGAATTGTTGCGATGCATCTTCATTATATCGTGATTTTAGATTTTATCGATTAAATTTGATGCGACCGCAGCAATTTTAGTAAAAACAATAGCTTATTATTGTGGCATGGTCTGTGCGAGTCTTGGTGCAAGTCAAGAGGCGCGGCTTTCGGTCGGCACCGAGGCTTCAGTAAACAGGCTGGTCACTATGAGAGCAAATCAACTAACGAACCAACCCTACGTGCGAGTAACCGGGCGCCGCGCCGGCGGGTTCGTCGAGTTCGATTTTTCCTTCGGCGACGCGGATCTATACATCGAAATGATCCTGCCGGAGCACGCCTTCGAGGAGTTCTGCAACGCCAACGAGGTTCAGTACCCGTCCGAGGCGACGATCGCGCGTTGGGATGCCGAGCGCGAGAAATGGCGGGAGGGTGGGCTGTAACGCCTGCGCCGAAGACGCGAGGAGGAGAGCATGACCATAGAAATCAAAACCCAGTCGGTGGAGCCTCTGCGGCACACCTTCAGCAACGTGTCCCGGCGCCAGGGCGCCGACAAACCGGCATCCCGCTACTTGGAGGCGATGTTCGATCTCCAGCCCACGGTGAACTTCCATTACAAGCCCCAGTGGGATCCGGACCACGATCTCTACGACACGGGCCGCACGGCCCTTGTCATGGAGGATTGGTACGCCTTCCGTGATCCGCGCCAGTTCTACTACGGCGCCTGGACCACCACCCGCGCCAAGCAGCAGGACGTATGCGAGCGCAACTACGCCTTCGTCGAGAAGCGCGGACTGCTGGACTTGGTGCCGGAGAGCACACGCCAGCAGGCCGAGGCGATCTTCGTACCCCTGCGTCATGCCGAGTACGCCGCCAATCTCAACAATATGTACATCTGTGCCTACGGCTACGGCACGGCCATCACCCAGGCGGCGGGCTTCAACGCTGTGGACCGACTGGGCATCGCCCAGTATTTGTCCCGCATCGGCCTGATGTTGGACGGCAACACCAGCGAGTCTCTCGACAGGGGCAAGCGAGCCTGGCTTGAAGACGAGACATGGCAACCCCTGCGGCGACTCTGCGAAGAGCTGATGGTCCCCAAGGACTGGTTCGAACTCTACGTGGCGCAGAACTTCGCCCTGGACGGCTTGCTGTTCCCGTTGGTCTACGAGCGTATCGACGGCGAGCTGCAGCGCCGGTCGGGATCGACCCTTTCCATGCTCAACGAGTTCATGAGCGAGTGGTTCGGTGAAACAAGCCGCTGGGTGGACGCCACGCTGAAGACCGCCGCCGCCGAGTCCGATGCCAACAAGGTCCAGCTGGAGGCGTGGCTCCGGCACTACGTCGATCGCGTCGCCGAGGCGCTCACGCCCGTGGCCGCCCAGGTCTTCAAGGCGGACGCCCATGGCGTCATTGCCGAGTTGCGCGAGGCTCTCACCCACCGTGCCGGCAAGAAGGCCGGGCTCGAGCTCTAGGAGGCATGGCAAACATGGCCAACAACAACGTCTTCATCGCTCTCCAGAACAATGAGGAGGCGCGTCCCATCATCGAGGCCATCGAGCAGGACAACGTCGAGGCCCGTGTCGAGTACGCACCGGCCATGGTCAAGATCGACGCCCCCGGCCGGCTCGTCGTTCGCCGCGAGAGCGTTGAGGAACGGATCGGCCGGGACTGGGACCCCCAGGAGCTGCAGATCAATCTGATTTCGCTGTCCGGCAACATCGATGAGGACGAAGACATGTTCGTCCTGCATCGCGGCGACTGAATACGAGGAGGAGACCAGTAATGGCAGCCAAGCGACTCAGCCTGCGCGATAAGTACCAGAAGTTCACCCGGGATCTGGCCTGGGAGCCGGGTTATCAGAGCAAGGCGGATATTTTCCCCCAGACCGAGTTCGAGGGTATCCACATTCACGATTGGGACAGGTGGGAAGACCCATTTCGTCTGACCGTGGATGCCTACTGGAAATACCAGGCGGAGAAAGAGCGCAAGCTCTACGCCATCATCGACGCCTTCTCACAGCACAATGGCCAATTCAACGTTACCGACGCACGCTACGTTAACGCCCTGAAGCTGTTCCTCACCGGCGTCTCTCCGCTGGAGTATGCCGCCCACAGAGGTTTCGCCATGGCCGGCCGGCAGTTCTCCGGCGTCGGCGCCCAGGTGGCCTGTCAGATGCAGTCCATTGACGAACTGCGCCACGTCCAGACGCAGATTCACACCATCAGCCAGTACAACAAGTTCTTCAACGGCTTCCACGACTGGAACCACATGCACCAGCGCGTCTGGTACCTGTCCGTGCCGAAGTCCTTCTTCGAGGACGCCATGTCGGCCGGACCGTTCGAGTTCGTGACCGCGATTTCGTTCTCCTTCGAGTACGTGCTGACCAATCTGTTGTTCATGCCGTTCATGTCCGGTGCGGCCTACAACGGCGATATGGCCACGGTGACCTTCGGCTTTTCGGCCCAGTCCGACGAGTCGCGGCACATGACGCTGGGTCTGGAAGTCATCAAGTTCATGCTTGAGCAGGACGAGCGCAATGTGCCCATCGTCCAGAAGTGGATCGACAAGTGGTTCTGGCGCGGTTATCGGCTACTCACCCTGGTCTCCATGATGATGGACTATATGTTGCCGAAACGGGTCATGTCCTGGAAGGAAGCCTGGGAGATGTACTTCGAGGAGAACGGCGGCGCGCTTTTCGAAGACCTCTCCCGCTACGGGATCCGCATGCCCAAGTATTGGGAGGTCTCGGTCAAGGAGAAGGAGCGTCTCTCCCACGAAGCCTGGTCCATCTTCTACAACTACGGCCACGCCGCGGCATTCCATTCCTGGCTGCCGGACGAGTCGGAGATGGCGTGGCTCTCCGAGAAGTATCCGGACACCTTCGACAAGTACTATCGGCCACGCTACGAGCACTGGCGGTCGCTACAGGAAAAGGGCGAGCGTTGGTACAACAACACACTGCCCATGCTCTGCCAGACCTGCCAGATCCCGATGGCGTTCACGGAGCCGGACGATCCCACCCAGGTTTGCTACCGCGCCAGCGAGTACAACGGCGAGCAGTACCACTTTTGCTCGGACGGCTGTAAGGACATCTTCGACGACGAACCGGAGAAGTATGTCCAGGCCTGGCTGCCGGTGCACCAGATCTACCAGGGTAACTGCGGCGGCGCCAGCGTGCCGGAAGTTCTGGCGTGGTATCACCTGGTCGACGGCCAGGATAACAAGGAGTACCTGGAATCCCAGGACCGTGCCAATTGGGAACGTTGGACCGGTGGAAGCGCGGAGGCGGCGCGGCCGGTCAAGTCGGCCGTCAACCAATAGCACCGGAGCGAGCCGCCCCGGCGGCCCTTCCCCATGCCATCGCACAGAACCAGACGGGGCCTCACGGCCCCGGGAGGAGACCCATGTCCGTTCGAGCCACCTACGAGTATCGCGCTACGCCCAGGGACCTGCAGGAAAACTTCCACGGCAACCAATTGGTGTACATCGGCTGGGACCGGCACTTGATGTTCTGCTCCCCCGTCTGCCTGCCGCTGCCGCCTTTCATGCCCTTCGGCGTGCTGGTCGAGGACGTCTTGCCCGACGTTTACGCCAGCCATCCGGACTGGGCCCGCGTTGAATGGGACTCCATCGAATGGACGCTCGATGGCAAACCCCTGGTTCCGGACATGGGTGCCAGCCTTGCCGATCAGGGCATCGGTCACAAGTCGCTGATCCGTTTCCGCACGCCCGGTCTCGACGGTATCGGTGGCGTCGCCAGCTGAATCGTCGCAGCCGGAGGAGGAGAGATATGAGTTACGAGCTCACGATCGAGCCCCTCGGCGAGAGCCTGGAGGTGAACGACGAGCAGACCATGCTCGACGCGGCTATGCGGCGTGGCCTGTACCTGCCCCATGCCTGCTGCCACGGCCTGTGCGGTACGTGCAAGGTCCAGGTGCTGGAGGGCGAGGTTGAGGACGACGATGCATCGCCGTTCGCCTTGATGGAGTTCGAGCGCGAGGAGGGTTACACCCTGGCCTGCGTGGCCAAGCCCCTGACGGACGTGATCATCGAGGCCGACGTCGAAGAGGACCCCGACGCCGTGGTCGAGCCCGTAGAGGATTACGACGGGACCGTGGTCGATATCGTCGATCTTTCCCCCACGGCCAAGGCCGTCTTCATCGAGCTTGACCGGGACATCGGGTTCCAGGCCGGCAAGTACGTCAATCTGCACCTGCCCGACGTCGAGATGCCCCGGGCCTTCTCCCTGGCCAATGCGCCGTCGGAGACGCGGACCATCGAACTCAACGTGCGCCTGGTGCCCGGCGGTGAGGTAACCACCTATATCCACGAGAAACTCCAGGTCGGCGACAAGCTCCGGGTGTCCGGGCCCTATGGGCGCTTCTTCGTCCGCAAGTCCGCGCCGGAGGACATTGTGTTCTTTGCGGGCGGCACGGGTCTGTCCAGTCCCAAGGCCATGATCCTCGACCTGCTGGAGTCGGGCGACGAAAGGCATATCACGCTCTTTTACGGCCAGCGTCACCGCGCGGAGCTGTACTACCACGAGCTGCTCCAGGAGTTGGCCGCTCAATACGCCAATTTCAGCTACGTGCCCGCCCTCTCCGAGCCCAGGCCGGAGGATGACTGGAACGGCGCGACCGGTTTCATCACCGACGTTGCCGCCGAGCACATGGGCGGCAAGTTCTCTGGCCACAAGGCCTACCTGTGCGGTCCGCCGCCGATGATCGATGCCTGTTTGACCACGTTGATGCGCGGGCGGCTGTTCGAACGGGACATCTACATGGAGAAATTCATCACAGCCGCCGACGCCGCGCAGGCAAGCCGCAAGAGCCCGCTGTTCAAGGCGGTGTGAACGGACGGAGGAGGGTGACGGCATGGACGACGCGCCGTACCGGATCACGATCCTGGACACCGGCGAGACCTACGCCTGTTGCGGGTCGACCACGGTGCTCAAGGCCATGACGCAGCTGGGTCGGAAAGGCATCCCTTCAGGTTGCCACGGTGGCGGCTGCGGCATCTGCAAGGTGCGGGTGGTGAGCGGTTTCGTGACCACGCTGTCCATGAGTCGAAGTCAGGTGAGCGAGGCGGAGGAGGCAGTTGGCTACGCCCTGGCCTGCCGGTGCTACCCCCGCAGCGACGTGGATCTGAAGGTGGTCGGCAGGATGCAAAGGGCCGTCAAGCGGCCGTTCGGGTTCGTGTAATCAAGCGGGCGCTGGAAGAGGCGGCCGGAGAGCAACAGTGGAGGAGAGAGCAATGGGTGTCATGCGTATTGGCCATATCAACATCCGCGTCCTGGACATGGAAGCGGCGCTGCATCACTACGTCAAAGTCTTGGGCCTGCAGCAGACCGACACGGACGCGGCCGGCAACGCCTATCTCAAGGGTTGGGACGAATGGGACAAATACTCCGTCATGTTAACCCCGGCGGATCGGGCCGGCATGAACCATATCGCCTACAAGGTTGAAAACGATGCCGACCTGGACACGCTGGGCAAGCGTATCCGGGACTACGGGATCGCCGTGGAGGCAGTGGCGGCCGGTGAGTTGCCTGGCTGTGGCCGCGCTATCCGTTTCCGGTTGCCCAGCGGCCATCTGATGTATCTGTACGCCGAGAAGGAATTCGTCGGCAAGGCGGTGGGTACGACCAACCCGGACCCCTGGCCGGACGGTTTGCACGGTGCCGGGGTGCACTGGCTGGATCACGCCCTGCTCATGTGCGAGCTGCATCCGGAGCAGGGCGTGAACAAGGTGGCCGAATCGACGAACTTCATGCAGGAGGCGTTGGGCTTCAAACTCACCGAGCAGGTCATGGTTGGCCCCGATAACGATATCCAGGCAGCCGCTTGGCTGGCCCGAACCACCACGCCTCATGACATCGCTTTCGTCGGTGGCCCGGTAATGGGCCTGCATCACTGCGCTTTCTTCCTGGACGAGTGGGCGGATGTGCTGAAGGCTGCGGACGTTCTGGCCAAGAACAAGGTCAGAATCGACGTGACGCCTCAGCGGCACGGCATTACACGGGGCACCACGAGCTACTTTTTCGATCCCTCCGGCAATCGCAACGAGACCTTCGCCGGCCTGGGTTATTTGACCCAGCCGGACATGCCCGTTGTGACGTGGACGGAGGACAACCTCGCCAGCGGAATCTTCTATCACACGGGCGAACTCAACGAGGCGTTCACGGATGTTTATACCGAAGGCGCCTGATGGCGGCCCGGGCGTCGCCCGCCGGTGGGTAGCGGATGTCGCCTTGTCGGCATCCGTGCAGTGTTCGGGCACTGGAGGCCCTCCCCCGAAGGCGCAGCCTCGCGAAGAGGCGTCGGTCACGGTCAGTATCGCCCGAGCGGTACGCTCGGGACACCAAGGCGAACACGAGCAAGTTGACGCTCACGGTCGTTGTCTACGCGATGCCCGGCCTCGTGCAGTGGGCGTTGTTTCCGCTGACCCGCGATCTTCCGGCCCCGTTGGTGCTGTTCACGGTCGTGGCCGCGCAGGTTGCGTTGCTCTCCCGTGTGGTCAAGCCAAGGGTCACCCAGTCATTGAAAGGGTAGCTCCGTGAGTGAGGCCGGGATGAGTAGATCAGGACGTCGCCTCCTCCAGACTGTCGGCGCCCTCGGTCAGCAGTCCTTCGACGGCATGGGCGGTTCGCTCGATGTGAACACGCAGGACGTCGGTTGCCGTGCCCACGTCCCCGGCCAGGGCGGCATCCCGCAGCGCGCGGTGCTCCGCGGCGATGTCGCGGCCGGGCGCGTAGCGACTGCTGAGGAAGCGATATCGCCGGTGCTGGTCATGGAGGATGTCGCGCATGCGTTGCAGCCAGCGGGAAGGGCATGCGGCCACCAAGGCCTCGTGAAAAGCCTGGTTGCGTCGTTCCCATTTGGCGAAGTCCCCGGTAGGCGCACCCTCGATCTTTTCCAGCTGGTGGTAGGCGGCCACCACATCAGCCTCCCAATCATCGCCGCCATGCTCGATGCTCTGCTTGAGCGCCTGGCACTCGATGAGCACACGGGTATCGGTCACGTCCCAGAGGTCTTCCAGGTTGATGGGCGGTACCCGGAATCCGCGTTGACCGAGAGCGACGACCAGCCCCTCGCCTGCCAGTCTGGCCAGTGCCTCGCGAATGGGGCTTGCGCCGATTCCGTAGTGATCGGAGAGCTGCTTGACCGCGAGGCGGCCGCTGGGGGGGCATGCGCCGCGAATGATGTCGCGCTTCAACCACTCATAGGCCCGGTCGGAAAGGGTGGAGGCGGCTTCTTTGTGTCGCGGCATGGCCCGCCATCTCGGGGTTTGATTACCAAAGATTGTATCAACGCCCTTGACGCGCGACCAGATGTTATACATTATTATTAAAAATATCGATAAAATATTTATTAATCGATAATGATATGGAAGCTACGGCCATTCGGAAGACGGTGACACAACGCGGCATCCACTGGGAGGCGGCCCACGCGGCCGTGTGTGGCGCGGTCAAGAAAGCCGAGGCCCTGGGCATCCGCATCAACGTCGCCGTCTGTGATGCGCATGGGACGCCTATGGCATTTCTCCGCATGGCCGGTGCGCCGCTGCACAGCGTCGCCATCGCCGAGGACAAAGCCTACACCGCCGCCGGCTTTGGCATGTCCACGGCGCGATGGGATCGGGCGGTGGGAGATAACGAGGCTCTGCGCGCGGGTCTCGCCCAGCGTCCGAGACTGGTGATGCTGGGCGGGGGCTTGCCTGTGATGACCGATAACGAGTGCATCGGCGGCATCGGTGTGTCCGGCGGTAGCGAGGAAGAGGACGAACTCTGTGCCCGAACCGGTCTGGTGGCCGCCGGACTCGGATGACAAAGGAATCCAACAGGTGAGCTCTATGAAAGAGATCAAGCATTTCATTAACGGCGAGTACGTTGGCTCGGCCGGCGGACGGGTATTCGATGCTATCTCGCCGGTCACCGGCGAGAAGATTGCCACCGTGCACGAAGGTGCCCGGGAAGAGATCGATCGCGCGGTGGCTTCGGCGCGGGCGGCCCTGGACGGCGATTGGGGTCACATGCCGGTCACCGAGCGCATGGCACTGCTGCACAAGGTGGCCGAAGGGATCGACGAGCGCTTTGAGGCGTTCCTCGCCGCGGAGTGCGAGGACACTGGCAAGCCACGGTCGATGGCCAGCCATATCGACATCCCCAGGGGAGCGGCGAACTTCAAGATCTTCGCGGATCTGGTGAAGAACGTGCCCACCGAGAGTTTCCACATGGACACGCCGGATGGCGCCGGTGCACTGAACTACGCGATCCGTCGCCCCAAGGGCGTGGTGGGGGTGATCTCGCCGTGGAATCTACCGCTGTTGCTGATGACTTGGAAGGTCGGACCAGCGCTCGCTTGTGGCAATACGGTGGTGGTCAAGCCTTCGGAGGAAACGCCCCAAACCACGGCGTTGCTCGGCGAGGTCATGAACGACGCCGGTATTCCCGAGGGCGTGTACAACGTCGTCCACGGTTTCGGTCCGGACTCCGCCGGCGCCTATCTCACCCAGCACCATGACGTGGACGCGCTTACCTTCACCGGCGAGACCGCCACCGGCACCGCCATCATGAAGGCAGCGGCCGATGGCATCCGCGATGTCTCCTTCGAACTGGGAGGCAAGAATCCGGCGATAGTCTTTGCGGATGCCGACCTCGACAAGGCTATCGAGGGCACCATGCGCTCAGCGTTCGCCAACTGCGGTCAGGTCTGCTTCGGCACCGAACGCGTTTATGTGGAGCGGCCAGTGTTCAACGAATTCGTCCGTCGTCTGAAGGAAGGCGCCGAAACGCTGAAGATGGGCCCGAGTCAGGACCCGGACGTCAACTTCGGCCCGCTGATCAGCCGCGAACACAGGGACAAGGTTCTAAGTTACTACCGCCTGGCCGAGGAGGAGGGTGGCACCGTGGTCACGGGCGGCGGTGTCCCCGAGATGCCCGACGAGTACGCGGGCGGTGCCTGGGTACAGCCCACCATCTGGACCGGTCTGGCCGATGATGCCCGGGTAGTGCGCGAAGAGATATTTGGACCCTGCTGCCACATCCGTCCCTTCGACAGCGAGTATGAGGCGGTGTGGCTTGCCAATGACACCGAGTACGGCCTCGCCGCCACTATCTGGACCCGGGACCTTTCCCGGGCCAACCGAGTGGCGCGACGGCTGGAGGCTGGCCTGCTGTGGGTCAACAGCTGGTTTCTCCGCGACCTGCGAACCCCCTTTGGCGGCATGAAAATGTCCGGCATCGGACGCGAGGGCGGGGTGCATGGGCTGGAGTTCTACTCCGAGCTCAGCAATGTCTGCATCAAGCTCTGAGGTGATGGGTCATGGATGCCCGAGCCAATCCGGAGGTCGACTTAAGTATCAAGGCCGCCGGTATCGAAACCAATTACCACGATCACGGCCGGGGAGAGCCGGTCTTGTTCCTGCACGGTTCCGGCCCCGGTGTCAGTGCGTGGGCGAACTGGCGTCTCACGCTGTCCGCGCTGGCGACGTCCCGGCGTGTCGTCGCACCCGACATCGTGGGCTTCGGTTTCACCGAGCGGCCCGTAGGCATCGAGTACACATCGAATCAATGGGTGCGTCATGCCATCGGCGTCCTCGATGCTTTGGATCTGGACCGGGTGGACTTGGTCGGGAATTCCTTCGGCGGGAGTCTCGCCCTGCGACTGGCGCTGGAGCATCCGGAGCGGGTTCGCAAGCTCGTACTGATGGGGGCGGTCAGCCTGTCTTTCCCGCTGACCGAGGGGCTGGACCGTGTCTGGGGCTACGAGCCCTCCCTGAGAAACATGCGCGCGCTCATCGAGCTGTTCGCCTACGACCAGTCGCTGGCCAGCGACGATATCGCGGCGCTGCGCCATTACGCGAGCACACGTCCCGGCGTGCAGGAAGCCTATGCCGCGATGTTTCCGGCTCCGCGGCAACGGTGGGTGGATCGGCTCGCCAGCCGCGAGGACGAGCTGGCCGGACTGCCCAACGAGACCCTGATTGTGCACGGCCGGGAAGACCGGGTGATCCCGGTAGAGGTCTCGGAGCGTGCGTTCCGCTTGATCGACCGGGCCCAGCTGCATCTCTTCGGCCGCTGCGGCCACTGGGTCCAGATCGAGCATGCCCGGCGCTTCAACGCGCTTCTGGCGGGCTTCCTGGCCGAATAGTGCGGACGGATTAAAAGGAGGAGGCCACCACGTGGACCAGCAGACCATACAGACCCTGGGCGACGAACTCTACGAGGCGCTGCGCGCCCAATCCACCGTCACACCCCTAACCGAACGGCACGCGGATATCAGCATCGAGGATGCCTACTACATCTCCATGCGCATGCTGGAACGACGCAAGGCGGACGGTGAACGGGTCATCGGCAAGAAGATCGGTGTCACCAGCAAGGCCGTCCAGGCCATGCTCGACGTCCACCAGCCGGACTTCGGTTACCTCACCGACGCCATGCTCTTCGGCAACGGCGAGGAACTATCGATCAGCGAACATCTCGTCGCGCCTCGGGCCGAGGGCGAGGTCGCCTTCGTGCTCAAGCGTGATCTCGAGGGCCCCGGCGTCACCAACGCCGAGGTGTTACGCGCCACGGAGTGCGTCATGCCCTGCTTCGAGATCGTCGATTCCCGCATCCGCGACTGGAAGATCAGGATCCAGGACACCGTGGCTGACAACGCATCCTGCGGGCTATTTGTTCTGGGCGACCAGATCGTCGATCCGCGCCGGGTGGACCTGTCCGTCTGCGGCATGGTGGTGGAGAAGAACGGCGAGGTGGTCAGTACCGGCTCGGGCGCCGCGGCGCTGGGCTCGCCGGTGAACTGTGTGGCCTGGCTGGCCAACACTCTGGGCGAGTTCGGCATCAAGCTCGAAGCCGGCGAGGTGATCCTCTCCGGCTCCCTGGTGCCACTGTTGCCCATTCAGCCGGGTGAATCCATGCAGCTGAGTATCGGCGGCATCGGTACCGCGTCCACGCGGTTCGTCTGAGTCGCGTGCCGAATTCGACGGAGGAAACGGAAATGACCATGAAAGCGGCGGTGATCGGATCCGGCAACATCGGCACGGACCTGATGATCAAGATCATGCGCAATGCCCGTCATCTGGAGATGGCGGTGATGGTGGGCATCGACCCTGAATCCGACGGCCTAGCCCGCGCCAAGCGCTTGGGTGTGGCCACCTGCGCCGAGGGTGTGGACGGGTTAATCGCGATGTCCGAGTTCGCCGACATCGACGTGGTCTTCGACGCCACCTCGGCAAAAGCGCACCTGCATAACGACCGGCGGCTGCGGGAGGTCAAGCCCGCCATACAGGTAATCGACCTCACCCCGGCGGCGACGGGCCCCTACTGCATTCCCGTGGTCAACCTGGACCAGATCTTGGTGGCCGAGGGCGTGAATAACGTCAACATGGTCACCTGTGGTGGTCAGGCTACGGTACCCATGGTGGCGGCCGTGGCGAGCGTGGCCGAGGTGCGCTACGCGGAGATCGTCGCCTCCATCTCCAGCCGGTCAGCGGGTCCGGGCACACGGGCGAACATCGATGAGTTCACGGAGACCACTGCCATGGCGCTGGAGCGCGTCGGCGGCGCGAAGCGAGGCAAGGCCATCATTATTCTCAACCCAGCCGAGCCACCGCTGCTCATGCGCGATACTGTGTATACGCTCTCGCCCTTGGATGCCGACGAGGCCCGGATCGAGTCGGCCGTCAATGCCATGGTCGAGCGGGTAGCGAACTACGTACCCGGCTATCGGCTCAAGCAACAGCTGCAGTTCGAGCGCTTCGACGATACCCGTCCCCTGAATGTGCCAGGTATCGGCAAGGTCGCCGGCCTCAAGACCACCATCTTCCTGGAGGTGGAGGGTGCCGCCCACTACCTGCCGGCCTACGCGGGTAACCTGGACATCATGACTTCGGCGGCCCTGGCCACGGCGGAGCGTTTCGCCGAGCGCGTCAGCGAGACCGCGGGTGCTACCGCCTGAGGGGGAGGGAATACCATGGACAAAAAACTCTACATCTCCGACGTGACCCTGCGGGACGGCTCCCACGCCATCCGCCACCAGTACAGCGTGGACAACGCCCGACGCATCGCCGCGGCGCTGGACAAGGCCAAGGTGAACTCCATCGAGGTGGCCCACGGCGACGGCCTTAAGGGCAGTTCCTTCAACTACGGCTTCGGTGCCCACACCGACCTGGAATGGATCGAGGCCGTGGCCGACACGGTGAGTCACGCCAAGGTCGCCACGCTGCTGCTGCCCGGCATCGGCACGGTGGAGGATCTGCGCGCCGCCTACAGTGCCGGTGCCCGCATCGTGCGTGTCGCTACCCATTGCACGGAGGCCGATGTCTCCAAACAGCACATCGAGTATGCCCGTGAACTGGGCATGGACACGGTCGGCTTCCTGATGATGAGCCACATGCTTGAGCCGGCCAGACTGGCTGAGCAGGCCAAGCTGATGGAAAGCTACGGTGCGACCTGCATCTACGTGGTCGACTCCGCCGGCGCCATGACCATGGACGACATCCGGGGCCGTTTTCGGGCCTTCCGCGACGTTCTGGAGCCGGAAACGGAGCTCGGCATCCATGCCCACCACAATCTCAGTCTGGGCGTGGCCAATTCCATCGCTGCGGTGGAGGAAGGCGCCAACCGGGTGGACGCCAGCCTGACCGGTATGGGCGCCGGCGCCGGCAACGCGCCGCTGGAGGTGTTCATCGCCGCCGCCGACCGAATGGGCTGGCAGCACGGCTGCGATCTTTACGCCCTCATGGACGCCGCCGACGACATTGTCCGGCCGCTGCAGGATCGC
This sequence comes from Salinisphaera sp. PC39, assembly GCF_040361335.1. Classification (NCBI taxonomy): domain Bacteria; kingdom Pseudomonadati; phylum Pseudomonadota; class Gammaproteobacteria; order Salinisphaerales; family Salinisphaeraceae; genus Salinisphaera; species Salinisphaera sp. PC39. Next base: position 145,247 of record NZ_APNM01000001.1, read on the forward strand.
CCCGTTCGCGTGGACCGAGAAACCCTGGCGTTGGGCTACGCGGGCGTCTATTCCAGCTTCCTGCGCCACGCCGAGGCGGCCGCCGAGCGCTACGACCTCAAGGCTGTCGACATCCTGGTGGAGCTGGGGCGGCGGCGCATGGTCGGCGGCCAGGAGGACATGATCGTGGACGTGGCACTGGATATGCGCCGCGCCCGCGAAGAGGCCGGCGCGGCCGTGGGAGGTCAGGCATGAGCACGCTGAGCCATGAGCAGATCGAGTCCCTGTCGGAGCATCTGGAATCGGCCGAGCTCCAGGTCCGCGCGGTGCACAAGATAACCGACGACTACCCGGAGCTGGACTTCGAGGATGCTTATGCCATTCAGTGGGCCACGCGCCGCCGCAAGGAAGGCCGGGGCAACCGGATCATCGGCCTGAAGATGGGCCTGACCTCCCGGGCCAAGATGAGGCAGATGAGTGTAGAGGAACCCATCTATGGCTTCCTGGCGGACTACTTCCAGCAGGTCGAGGGCGGGGAGATCGATACCTCCAAGCTCATCCACCCGAAGGTGGAGGCGGAGATCGCCTTCGTCACAAAGGCCCCGCTGCGCGGCCCCGGTTGCCACGTGGGCCAGGTGTTGGCCGCCACGGACTTCGTGATCCCGGCGGTGGAGATCATCGACAGCCGCTACGAAAACTTCCGTTTCGACCTGCCCAGCGTCGTGGCCGATAACGCCTCCTCGTCCCGGTTCGTCACCGGCGGCGGCATACTGAGCCCGTGGGAAACGGACCTGCGCACGGTGGGCGTGGTGCTGGAGAAGAACGGCGACCCGGTCGAGGTGGGCGCCGGCGCGGCGGTGATCAACCACCCGGCCTCCAGCGTGGCCCTGCTTGCCAACATGCTGGCGCAGCGCGACGAGGAGATTCCGGCGGGCAGCCTGATCCTCTCCGGCGGCATCACCGCTGCGGTTGCCGTGGAAGCCGGCGATAACGTCACCATGCGCGCCCAAGGCATGGGTTCGGTATCCATGCGTTTCGTTTGAACGGCCGGAAAACGTTCACCACGGGTGAGTGCGAATCAATCGAGGAATCGTGGCATGCGTCACTCCGTCGGCTTCGCGGTCGGACGGTAACGGCGGCCCATGCCGCGATTCCGGAGCGAGACGAGGAGGAATCATGCCCATCGCGCATATCAACATCATGGAAGGTCGGGACGACGAGAAGAAGGAGAAGCTCATCAGTGCAGTCACCGACGCGATCTGCGACAGCCTGGGCTCTCCCCGGGAAAGCGTCAGGGTGCTCATCCACGAGGTGCCCAAGAGCCAGTGGGGGATCGGCGGCGAGACCGCGATGAAGCTAGGGCGCTGAGGGAATCCGTCAATTCGGTACGGATTAGGCAATGCCGTTTCCCGAATCAACGAAGCAGCCAATGAACGCCTTTAAAGCCGGAGCAGTCATGACTGAGCGGGTCGGGGTGACCGTCTTTTTCAACTTCCGCAGCCCCTACTGCTACCTGGCGTCGAAGACCATGTTCTCCCTTTTCGACGATTTTCACGCCGAACTGGTGTGGCGGCCGCTGGGCGGTTGGGCCGGACGCTCGCCACCGGATCGGGCCCGGAAGAAGCGGTCGATCGCCAGACAGGATGTGGCGCGCTTCGCCCGGCGCATGGGGATTCCGCTGAATCCGCCGCCCGCGGACACCGATCCGACCCCCGCCGGCGCGGCTTCGTTGCTGGCTCAGTCTCGCGGCGTACTCCGACCCTATGTCGAAGAGGTGATGCGGGCGGAGTGGACTGAGGGGCGGGACATTGGTGACCTGGAAGTGCTTGCCGCCGTAGCAGGGCGAATCGGTCTGGATCGGGCAGCGCTGCTTGATGCCGCCCGTAGCCCTCAGCGCCAGGCACAGCTTGATCGTAACTGGGAGGCAGCCGAACGATGGGGCGTCTTCGGCGTGCCGACTTTCGTTATCGGGGACGAGATATTCTGGGGCCAGGATCGCCTCGATTTCGTTCGCGAACATCTCCGAGAACTGCGCTTGGCTCGTCTTTGAGGTCGACATGAGCTCTCTTGCGGTAGGCCCGAAGCGGCGACAGCCGTGCCAAGGCAATAATCTGTTGGTTCGCGCCGGCGGTAACGACGTTGATGGCTGTGATTGACGAGGCGGGTGTTGGTGGGGCCCCGGGGACTTGACCGATTCGCCGGGAGCGAATCGGCGCGAGCGTGAGCGAGTCCGCCAGGACGCGGCCCAGGGATGGGCCGAGCAACCCCGAACCGACAACCGTCACAGTGGAATAATCTGTTGGTTCGCGCCGGCGGTAACGACGTTGATGGCTGTGATTGACGAGGCGGGTGTTGGTGGGCCCCCGGGGACTTGAACCCCGAACCAACAGATTATGAGTCTGCTGCTCTGACCAGTTGAGCTAGAGGCCCTGGAGGAGGGTGCAGGTTACAGATTACAGGTTACAGGGGAAGAGCGTGTCGCCCCGTGCCCTGTAACCTGTGCCCCGTAACCCGGCTATTCGTCCAGGAAGCTCTTGAGGAAGGTCGCCCGGGACGGGTGGCGCAGCTTGCGCAGGGCCTTGGCCTCGATCTGGCGAATGCGCTCGCGGGTGACGTCGAACTGCTTGCCGACCTCCTCCAGGGTGTGGTCGGTGTTCATGTCGATGCCGAAGCGCATGCGCAGGACCTTGGCCTCGCGCGGGGTGAGGCTGGCCAGGGTGTTGTGGGTGGCCTCGCGCAGCGACTCGCCGGCCGCGGAGTCGTCCGGGGCGATGGCGTTGATGTCCTCGATGAAGTCGCCCAGGTGCGAATCCTCGTCGTCACCGATGGGCGTCTCCATGGAGATCGGCTCCTTGGCGATCTTGAGGACCTTGCGGACTTTCTCCTCGGGCATCTCCATGCGCTCGGCCAGCTCGTCCGGGGTCGGTTCGCGGCCCATCTCCTGCAGCATCTGGCGGGAGATGCGGTTGAGCTTGTTGATCGTCTCGATCATGTGCACCGGGATGCGGATGGTCCGCGCCTGGTCGGCGATCGAGCGGGTGATCGCCTGCCGGATCCACCAGGTGGCGTAGGTCGAGAACTTGTAGCCGCGGCGGTATTCGAACTTGTCCACGGCCTTCATCAGGCCGATGTTGCCCTCCTGGATCAGGTCCAGGAACTGCAGGCCGCGGTTGGTGTACTTCTTGGCGATGGAGATCACCAGGCGCAGGTTGGCCTCGACCATCTCCTTCTTGGCGCGGCGGGCCTTGGCCTCGCCGATGGACATGCGCCGGTTGATCTCCTTGATGTTGTTGACGTTGAGCTCGGCTTCCTCCTCGAGCTGCCCGATGCGATGCTGCAGGCGCACGAGGTCGGGCTTGCGGGCCGCGATCTTCGAGGAATAGCGGCGCTTGGCGCGGATCAGCTTGTCCAGCCAGGACTCGTCGGTCAGGTGTTCGGGGAGCTGCTTGACGAAGTCGCGCCGCGGCATGCCGGCCTCGCGCACGATGATCGCCATCATCTCGCGCTCCACGCCGCGGATCTCGACCATGGTCCGGCGCAGTTGCTGGGTCAGGTCTTCCTGGACCTTGGGCGTGAGCTTGAAGCGCATGAAGTGCGTGGCCAGCTTGCCCAGCGCCAGCTCGGTGCGGTCGTCCTCGCGGCCGTGCTGCTGCAGCGCCTTCACCGCGCTGCGGTGCAGGGACTTCAGCTTCTTGAACTGGGCCGCGGCCTCCTCGGGATCGGGGCCGGTGTCCTCGGGGCCGCCGGCATCGTCTTCGTCGTCCTCCTCGTCGGAGTCGGCCTCGGCGCTTTCCTGCTGGGCGGCGGCGGGCTCGCCGATCTCGTCCGGGCTGGCGACGGGATCGCCGGTGTCGGGGTCGACGAAGGCGACGAGCACGTCGCTCAGGCGGGTGTCGCCGGCGGCGATGGCATCGGCGTATTCGATCAGGCGGCCGGTGGTGGCGGGGAAGTAGGCCAGTGCGAACATCATCTCGGACAGGCCTTCCTCGATCCGCTTGGCGATGCGGATCTCGCCCTGCCGGTCGAGCAGTTCCACCGAGCCCATCTCGCGCATGTACATGCGCACGGGGTCGGTGGTGCGGCCGAACTGCGGGTCGAGCGCGGCCAGCGTCGCCGCGGCCTCCTCGGCGTCGTCGTCGTCCTCGTCGGTGACGGTGTTCTCGGACAGCAACAGGGCATCCTCGTCCGGCGCCTCTTCGTGCACCGCGATGCCCATGTCGTTGATCATGTTGATGATATCCTCGATCTGCTCGGGATCGACGATATCGTCGGGCAAGGTGTCGTTGACCTCGGCGTACGTGAGGTACCCCTTTTCCTTGCCGTGCGCGATCAGTAGTTTAAGCTGGGATTGCTTTTCCGTGCTCATGCTCGCCTGCCGTGTCATGCTGCCCCGATGTCTGCGCCCGTCGCATCACAGCGACGCGGCTGTAACGCATGAAAACGCACCAGTATAGCGCCGCGGCCGTTTCCATGTCATCCGAACACGCCCCTCAGGGGCGGGCCGCGCGCAGCTCCCGGAGCAGGTTCTGGAGCTCCGCGGCCTCGTCCGCCGACAGCGGCTGCCGCTCCTGTCTTGCCAGCAGCGCCTCGTAGCGGGCCCGCGCGCTGTCGGCGCGCGCGCGGCCGGTGATCCGGTCGATACAGCCGGCGAATTCGCGTGCCAGCCGCTCGTCGTCGCCGGTGATCGACTGGGCGGCCAATTTCTGTAGTGCCGCGTGTTCGTCGCGGTCGCGCAGCCTTTCGAGGAAGGCCGCAGCGGGTAATCTGGGGTTGTTGCGGAAAAAATCAATCGCATCGGCCAGAAGACCCGTGCCGGCTACCTCCGATTGCCGTAATGCCTCATACCCGTCGATGTTATCGGCCAACCGGGGCCGATCCATGAGTATCTGTAGCGCGCGGCGCACCGGATTCATGCGCAGTTCGCCGCGTGCCGTCGGCGCGGCGGCCGGCGGCGCCGGCCCGGACGCCGATCCGCCCTCGCGGTAGAGCCGCTCCAGGTCGTTCGCCGGCAGGCCGCTGCGCTCGGCGATCTCGCGGATGAGCTGCGCCTTGAAGGCCTCCGGCGGCAGCTTGCCGATATACGGGCGGGCGGCCTCGATCAGTTGCGAGCGGCCGTCCGCGTTGTGCAGGTCCAGGCCCTCGGCGAGGCCGTCCAGCAGCACCCGCGAGGCGGGCCGCGCCTCGTCGATCAGCGCGCGGAAGCCCTCCGGCCCGGCCGGGCCGCGCACCAGGCTGTCCGGGTCCTCGCCCTCGGGCAGGAACAGGAACCGGATGCGCCGGGTGCCGCGCAGCACCGGCAGCGCCTGCTCCAGGGCCCGCCAGGCGGCGCGCCGGCCGGCGGCGTCGCCGTCGAAGCAGAACACCACCTCGCCGGTGACCCGGAACAGGGCCTGCAAGTGCTCGGGCGTGGTCGCGGTGCCCAGCGTGGCCACGGCGTTCGGGAAGCCGTGCTGGGCCAGCGCGATCACGTCCATGTAGCCTTCCACCACCAGCATGCGCGGGATCTCGCGCAACAACTGGCGGGCTTCGTACAGCCCGTAGACGTGCCGCCCCTTGTGGAACAGCGGCGTCTCGGGCGAGTTCAGGTATTTCGCCTTGTCGTCGCCGAGGGTGCGTCCGCCGAAGCCGATGGTGCGGCCGCGGCCGTCCCGGATCGGGAACATCACCCGGTTGCGGAAGCGGTCGTAGCTGCGGCCGTCGCGCTCGATCAGCAGCCCCGCCTCGATCGCCGCCCGCCGGTCCACGCGGGCGCCCAGGTTGTCCCAGCCGGGCGGGGCGAAGCCCAACCCGTAGGTCTTGGCGATCTCGCCGCTGATGCCGCGCCCCTTGAGGTAATCGACGGCTTCCCGGCTGCGGCGCAGCCACTGGCGGTAGTGGCGGTCGGCGGTCGCCAGCGCGTCGAACAGCGGCTTCTGCCGGTCCGGGTCCGGGCCGGCGCGCGCGTCCTCCGGGATTTCCATGCCGGCCTGGCTCGCGAGCACTTCGACCGTCTCCCGGAACTCCAGGCGGTCGTATTCCATCAGGAAACTGATGGCGGTGCCGTGGGCGCCGCAGCCGAAGCAGTGATAGAACTGCTTGGCCGGCGACACCGTGAACGACGGCGATTTCTCGTCGTGAAACGGGCACAGGGCCTGGAATTCCCGCCCCGCCTTGCGCAGCGGCAGCCGCGCCTCGATCAGCGCGACGATGTCGGTGCGCGACAGCAGTTCGTCGAGAAAGGCTTGCGGGATGCGGGCCATTCCCAAAAGGTTACAGGGAACGGGTTACAGGGGACAGAGAAGGCGAGCGGCAGCTATTGGGGGCCCAACTTGGCTTTGACTCGCGCGCTCACCGTGCCCATGTCGGCGCGGCCCTGGATCTTGGGCTTCAGCATCCCCATGACCTTGCCCATGTCCTGCATCGAGGCGGCGCCGGTCTCGGCGATCGCCTCGTCGATCAGGGCCCCGAGCGCGGCCTCGTCCAGGGGCTCGGGCAGGTAGCTCTCCAGCACCACGATCTCGGCGCTCTCGGCGTCGGCCAGGTCGGCGCGACCGGCCTCGCGGTACTGCGATTCGGCGTCGCGGCGCTGCTTGACCATCTTGCCGATCACCGCCAGGACACCGTCGTCGCCGAACTCGGTCTGGTCGTCGAGTTCCTTGCGCTGGATTTCGGCCAGCAGCATGCGCAGGACCGCGAGGCGCTCGCGGTCCTTGGCGCGCAGTGCCGACTTCATGTCGTCGGCTAACTGCTCCTTGAGGGTCATGTCAGGTTGCGGTGCGCGGTCGCCGCCGCCGTCGCGGGCGGGGCGAGCCGGCTCAGTACTGGCGGGTGAAGCGCTGCTGCTCGCGCTGCAGGCGCTTGAGGTGGCGCTTGACCGCGGCCGCGCGCTTGCGCTTGCGCGCCTGGCAGGGCTTCTCGAAATGCTCGCGGCGGCGGACCTCGGTCAGCACGCCCGCCTTCTCGCAGCTACGCTTGAAGCGGCGCAGGGCCACCTCGAACGGCTCGTTTTCCTTGACTCGTACGCTCGGCATTAAACGATCACTCTCCGGGATGAGTGCCGAAGCGGCACGGACGCCGCTCCTTTAAAATGGGCGCGTAGTTTAATCCCGGCCCCGGTCGGTTGCAAAGGGCGGATTGGAGCGACGTGCGCATCCTGGGTATCGAGACATCCTGCGACGAGACCGGCGTGGCCGTGTACGACACCGAGCGCGGCCTGCTGGCGCATGCGCTGCACAGCCAGGTGGCGCTGCACGCGGACTACGGCGGCGTGGTGCCGGAGCTGGCTTCGCGGGACCATGTCCGCAAGCTGCTGCCGTTGATCGATTCGGTGCGGGCGGAGGCCGGCGGCGGGGTCCCGGACGGCGTCGCCTACACCGCCGGGCCGGGCCTGGTCGGGGCCCTGCTGGTGGGGGCGTCCGCGGCGGCGGGTCTGGGTCTGGCCTGGGACGTGCCCGTGATCGGTGTGCATCACATGGAAGGGCACCTTCTGTCGCCCATGCTCGAGGACGATCCGCCGGCCTTCCCGTTCGTGGCACTGCTGGTCTCTGGCGGTCACACCCTGCTGGTGGAGGTCGCCGGTGTCGGCCGCTACCGCATCCTGGGCAGCAGCGTCGACGACGCCGTGGGCGAGGCCTTCGACAAGACGGCCAAGCTGCTGGGCCTGGGCTATCCCGGCGGTCCCGCCCTGGCGGCCCTGGCCGAGTCGGGCGATCCCGGACGCTTCGCCTTTCCGCGGCCGATGACCGATCGGCCGGGGCTGGACTTTTCCTTCTCCGGCCTCAAGACGGCGGTGTTGCTGGCCGCGCGCGACGCGGGCGAGACCGCGTACGCGGATGTCGCCCGCGGTTTCGAGGAAGCGGTGGTCGACACCCTGGCGATCAAGTGCGCGCGCGCCCTGGACGCCACCGGCGCCGGGCGCCTGGTCGTGGCCGGCGGCGTCGGTGCCAATCGCCGTCTGCGGGCGCGTCTGCGGGCCCTGGCGGACGAGCGCGGCGCCGGCCTGCACTTCCCCCGGCCGGCATTCTGCACCGACAATGGCGCCATGATCGCCTACGCGGGCTCGCTGCGCCTGGGGGAGGGCACGCCTCCGCCGGCGCCGGCCCGGGCACGCGCCCGCTGGCCGCTCGACGAGCTATGCCCGCCAATGAACCACAGAGGCACAGAGGCACAGGGATACGGGAATGGGTCGGATCGATAGCGCAAGATACGACATATCGCTTTTGTCGGTATCTTCGCTTTTGGAATGCCTTTCAACCTCTGTGCCCCTGTGTCTCTGTGGTTCATTCTTCCTGACGGCCTGACCTTCCAGGGATAACGTGGACACGATTTTCATACAGGACCTGCGGGTCGATACCGTCATCGGCATCTACGAGTGGGAGCGGCGCATCCGGCAGACTGTGCGCTTCGACCTGGACATGGCCTTCGACATCCGTGCCGCCGCCGCCGAGGACGATGTCGCCCGCACCCTCGACTACAAGGCGGTGGCCAAGCGCGTGATCGCCTTCGTCGAAGCGGCCGAGTTCCGGCTCGTCGAGACGCTGGCGGAGCGGGTGGCGTGGTTGATCCTGGACGAGTTCGATGTCCGTCGGGTCACGGTCACGCTGGACAAACACTATGCCCTGCGCGGCGCCGGCGGCGTGGGCGTGCGCATCACCCGCGAGGCCGGCCCGGCCTGAATCGCCCCGGCCCTTCGTCCGCACGAGTGACACCAGACATGAGACACGAAACCGGCCGGGTCGCCGCCTACGTCGGCATCGGCAGCAACATCGAACCGCGGCGCCACATCCCGCATGCGGTGCGCCTGCTGCGCGAGCGCTTCGGCGACCTGCGGGTCTCGCCGGTGTACGAGTGCCCGGCGGTCGGCTTCGAGGGGGCCGATTTCCTGAATCTCGTGGTCGGTTTCGACACCGGCGCCGACATCCCCGCGCTGTTGCAGGCGCTGCGCTGCATCGAGTCGCACTGCGGCCGCGTGCGCGGCGAGCGCACCGCCTCCCGGACCATGGACCTGGACCTGCTGCTGTATGGCGACCGGGTCACCGACGGCCCCGACGCCCGCCTGCCGCGTGACGATATCCTGCGCTATGCCTTCGTGCTCCGTCCGCTGGCCGAGATCGCGCCGGACGCCCGCCATCCGACGGACGGGCGCAGCTACGCCGAGCTGTGGGCGGCGTTCGGAACCGAGGGACAGCCGCTGCGCCGTGTGGCGCTGGATCTGTAGGGCGCGGACTCAGCGCCCGAGTCGTCTGCCGCCGTCCACCGGGATCACCGCGCCGGTCAGGTAATCGTTGTCGAGGATGCCGCGCAGGGCGCGGTAGATGGCTTCGGGGCCGCCGGTGCGGCCGAGCGGGGTGCCGGCCAGGATGGTGTCGCGGTCGTCCTCGCTGTGCCATTCGGTGAAGTCGATCGGGCCGGGCTGGATCACGTTCGCCTTGACGGCCGGCGCCAGCCGCTTGGCCGTCGACAGGGCGAGGTTCTGGAGGCCGGCCTTGGTGGCGCAGTAGACGTCGAAGTCGGGCGCCGGGTTGTCGGCGTAGATGTCGGTGATGTAGACGATGTCCGCCGGGCGTTGCGCGGTACCCGTCAGGCGCGGGCCGAGCAGGCGGTCCAGCAGCCAGGGCGCGAGCATGTGTACCGCCCAGTAGCGCTCGAAATCGGCCGTGGCGTCGTCGGTGTCGTCCGGCGTGCGCGCGAACGCCGAGGCGTTGTGCACGATGCCGCCCAGGCGCGGCGCGGCCGCCGCGACCGCGGCCGCCACGGCGTGGATGCCGGCGGCCGAGTCGAGGTCCCCCTGCACGGTGGCGGCGCCGGCCGCGGTCAGCGCGTCCACGTCCGCGGTCGGCGTGCGGTAATGCACGATCACGGGACGGCCGTCCGCCATCAGGCGCCGGGCCAGGTGGGCGCCGACATTGCGGCCGGCGCCGGTGATCAGGATCGGGGCGGGGGTTTCGGGGTCGGGCATGGGTCGGTCCATCCGGGCGGGATGCGGTAACGGATCGTTTATGACTTATCCGATATAGTGAGGCGCTTGCCGGCGCCGGTCCGCGCCGGTGCCGCAACGGCTGAAAGGAACGCCGCTCGATGGAATGGTATCAGCTTGTCGTGCTCGCCCTGGTCCAGGGCATCACCGAGTTCCTGCCGATCTCCAGCTCCGCGCACCTGATCCTGGTGCCCTACGTGTTCGGCTGGTCGGACCAGGGGTTGGCCTTCGACCTGGCGACCCATCTCGGCAGTCTGGTGGCCGTGATCGCCTATTTCCGGCGGGACCTGGGCGATATGGCCGCCGCCTGGAGCCGTTCCGTCACCGGACGCGAGGGCGGGCCCGAGGCGCACATGGCCTGGGGCCTGATCCTGGCGACCCTGCCGGCGATCGCCCTCGGCTGCCTCCTGGGCGTGACCGGCGAGGCGGGGCTGCGCCTCCCCTGGGTGATCGCGGCCGCCAGCATCGGTTTCGGACTGCTGCTGGGCTGGGTCGACGTCCGCGCGCCGCACCGGCACGAGCCGGAGGTGCTGCGCCTGCGCGGCTACCTGGCCATCGGCCTGGCCCAGGCGCTGGCACTGATACCGGGGTCGTCGCGTTCGGGCATGACCATCATGGCCGGCCGCTGGCTCGGCCTGACGCGACCGGCGGCGGCCCGCGTGTCCTTCTTCCTGGCGATCCCCGTGACCGCGGCGGCGATCGCGTACGAGGCCGTCAGCCTGATCCTGCAGCCCGAGGCCGCGCCTTGGGCCGGGCTCGCGGTGGCCGCCGTGCTTTCCGCCGTGTCGGCGGCCCTGGCGATCCACTATTTCCTGCGCATGCTCCAGTACATGGGGCTGATGCCCTTCGTGGTGTATCGGGTGGTGCTGGGGGTCGTGCTGTTGGCGGTGTTCGGGTTTGAAGCTTGAGCCTCTGCCGCGAATCCTGCATGGCAGGTTACGGGTTACAGATTACAGGTTACAGCGTTGCCGTCTCGGGGGGTTGGGCAAAGGCCCTGTCACCTGTCACCTGCAACCTGCCGAATGGCTGCTATCCGCCGCTTGCGCAGTTCCTCGGCGATCGCGGGGCCGGTGAGACCGCTCTCGGCGATCTCGCGGGCACTGACCGCGCGGGCGAGGTCCAGTGCCCGGCGCAGGTGAGCCGCCTGCGGGTAATCGCGATCCTCGAATCCCTCGCGGCCGCGGGCGTCGGCCTCGCAGGCCAGCAGCAAATCCTCGAAGCGTTCCGGGCGGCGGAAGGCGTCGGCGGCTTCGAGCAGGTCGAGCACGGTGGCCGGGCGTAGCTCTAGCGCGCGGTGGACATGCAGGTGCCAGCGGGTGGCCAGCAGCGCCAGGTCGCGGTGGGCGCGCGGCACGCCGAGCCGCTCGCAGCAGGCCCGCACCGGCGCAACGCCGGCGGCCTCGTGGCCGTGGTGGGCCGGCCAGCGGTCGCGGGGTGTCAGGGCCTTGCCGAAGTCGTGGCACAGGACCGCGAAGCGCACGGCGGTCGAGGTCTCCATGCGGGCGGCCTGGGCCAGCGCCAACAGGGTGTGCCGCCCGCTGTCGATCTCGGGATGATGGGTCTCGGGTTGGGGCACGCCGAACAGCGCATCCAGCTCGGGGAACAGCCGGGCGAGGGCGCCGACCTCCCGCAACAGTTCGAAGAAGCGCTGCGGTCCGGGCAGGGCCAGGCTGCGCTCGGTCTCGGACCAGACCCGCTCGGGCACCAGGTGGTCGACCTCGCCGTCAGCGACCATGCGCGCCAGCAGGGCCTTGGTCTCGTCGGCCACGCGGAAACCGAGCGGCGCGAAACGCGCATAGAAGCGGGCCACGCGCAGCAGCCGCACGGGGTCTTCCACGAAGGCGTCGGAGACATGCCGGAGCAGGCGGGCCTCCAGATCGCGGCGGCCACCGAACGGATCGACCAGCCGGCCGTCGTCGTCACGGGCGATGGCGTTGACGGTCAGGTCCCGGCGTTCGAGGTCGTCCTCAAGGGTCACGTCGGTGCCGGTGTGGAACACGAAGCCGTGGTAGCCGCGCCCGGATTTACGCTCGGTGCGGGCCAGGGCGTGTTCCTCGCCGGTCTCGGGATGGAGGAACACCGGGAAATCCCGTCCCACCGGCCGGTAGCCGGCGGCCTCCATGTCCGCGGGCGTGGCGCCCACCACCACCCAATCGCGTTCGCGCACGGGCAGCCCGAGCAATTCATCCCGTACCGCCCCGCCCACCAGGTAGGTCTTCATCGGGCGGTCCGGCAGGGCAGGTAACGCGGCAGGGTGTCGCGCATCGCGACCGGCGCGATGTCCAGGTCCGCCGGACCGGGTTCCTGCCCGTCGGGGATGCTGTCGGTCTGCAGGGTCATGTAGTTGTCGCGCGAGAACGGCTTGCCGGGCATGGTGCCCAGCAGGCCGGCCTCCAGGCGCGAGAGAGGATCCGGCAGGCGCCAGATGCGCGCCCGCCGGCCGAGAGCGGCGGCCACCGCGCGTGCGCACTCTTCCAGGGTAAGGATGTCCGGGCCGTAGAGCTGGTAGCGGCGGCGATGGGTCTCGGGGTCGTCCAGGCTGCGCGCGAACGCTTCCGCGACGTCGGCCACGTACACCGGCGCCAGGCGGGTGCCGGCGCAGGGCAGGGGCAGGAAGCCGCCGGCGCGCCGCAGGAGGCGCTCGATGCGGCAGGTGAAGCGGTCGCCCGGCCCGAAGATCGCGGACGGCTTGAACAGGGTCCAGGGGATGCGGCCGCCGAGCTCGACCTGGAGGGCGTTGGCGCCCTCGCCCTTGGAGCGCAGGCAGCGGCTGGGCGAACTGCCGGCCTGGGCGCCGAGCACGCCCATGTGCAGTACCCGTTCGACCCGCAGCTCGCGGCAGACCCGCCCGAGCGTGCGCGGCAACTCCGAATTCACTGCCTGGAACTCGCGGCCGCCGTGGCCGTGTTCGTTGAAGATGCCGACCAGGTTGATGACCACGTCGCAGCCGTCCAGCGTGCGGGTCAGGAACTCGCGGTCGTGGACGTCGCCGCGCTGTAGCCGGAGGTTGTCGCGTTCCAGATCGCGATGGCGCGTCGGGTCGCGGCTGGGCACGACCAGCTCGTGGCCGTCGGCGATCAGGCGCGCGCACAGCACCCGCCCGACGAAGCCGGTCCCGCCGAGAACGCCGATGCGGTGTCGGGTTGGCGCGTCGCTCATGCGTTGCCGTTCCTGGTGCCTGTCTGCGCCGGGCTATCGTCGGGGGCCGGGCCGGCCCGGTCAAGCGGCGCCTGCCGCGGTGCCCGATCGCCGGCCGGCGCGGTCAGCAGGTATCGGCCCGCGGACGGCAGTCCGCCGACAGTTCGGCGGGCACCGGCGGCAGGCGCTCGGACAGGCGCGACACGCCGCCGCCCAGACGGGCCTCGAACACGGTCATGTGCGACATCGCCCGCTGCACGTACTCGCGGGTCTCGGTATAGGGGATGTTGGCGATCCAGAGATCGGCCGGCAGGGTGCGCTCGGGTAGCCAATCCGATACCCGGCCGGGTCCGGCGTTGTAGGCGGCACTGGCCAGGGCCGGATGGCCGCCGAAGCGTTCCCGCATGCGCTCGAGGTAGCGGCTGCCGAGCTCGATGCTGGTTGCCGGCTCCAGCAGGTCCTCGGCGGTCGGCGCCGGCCGGTCGAGGGCGACCCGCCGTGCGGTCGGCGGCATGATCTGCATCAGCCCCAGGGCCCCGGCGGATGAGCGCGCGTCCGGTGCGAACAGGCTCTCGGTGCGGATGATCGCCAGGATATAGGCGGCTTCCACGCCGGTCTCGCGGGCGGCCGCCTCCACCGCCTCGCGGTGGACCAGGGGATAGCGGATATCGAGATCGTCCCAGTAATCGGCCCGCACCAGGGTGACCACGGCACGTTGGTGCCAGCCCCAGTCGTGCGCCAGCAGTGCGGCCTGGCGCAACTCGGCGGCGGACAGGTCCGGCAGCACGGCATCCCATTCCCGCCGGGCGCGGTGGCGCATGTCCAGCGCGAACAGCTCGTGTGCCCGCTGGATGCCGGGGCGCTTCAGCAGGGCGTGGCGCAGCGCCGGATCGCGTTCCAGGGGGTTGCGGTTGAAGCTGTAGTCCCGGTCCAGGGCATCGGCGGCGAGATAGCCGTGGTAGGAGCGCTCGCCGGCGAGCGCGGCGAAGCCTTGCGCGGCCTCCGCCTCGCGCCCCAGGGCGTCGAGGGCGCGCGCCCGCCAGTAGCGCCATTCCTCCTCCGCCCGCTCGTCCGGCGGCAGGGCCTCGATCCAGTCGAGGGCGAGCTGCCAGCGGCCGTGGTAGAGGGCGCTGCGGATACGCCAGCCGCGGGCGAAGGTGTCCAGGTGCTCGGGCGCGAGCCGCTCGAACCAGGCCAGGGCGCGCTCGTCGTGATCCTGGGCGTGGAGCAGGGCGATGTAGCGCTGCATCTCGTGGCGCGCCTCGGGCGGCAGGTCCAGGCGCCGGGCCAGCTCGGGCTCCAGGGCGGCCGCGGCCTCGAGGTCGCGCAGGGCGAGGCGTTTGAAGGCGGCCACGGCGACATCCGGCGGCAGGTCGGTGGCGTGATGCAGGTCGCCGGGGTTGCGCACCAGGTGCAGCCAACCCGCCATGCGGTCCGCGGCGTCGCCGGAGAGTTTTCGTCCCAGGTACCCCGCGAGCCCGGAGTTGCCGGCCTCCAGGGCCAGTTCGGCCCGTCGCATGATCTCGGCGTTGTCGAGCGCACCGCGTTCGTCGAGCCATTCGAAGACCCGATCGCAGGTGTCCGGCTGGCTGTGGCCGGCCCGCCAGAAGTCCAGCGCCTGCTCCGTCAGCGTCGCGGGCGGGGCCGCTCGGGTGCGGATACGTGCCTGCATCGCCAGGCACTGGAGGGCCGTGCCGTCGCTGTCGGCGGTGTGGGCCAGGACCGCGTCCCAACGGCCGCGGTCGGCGAGGTCGCGGACCCAGCGCCGGCGCAGCGTCTGCGCCGGCGGCAGCGCGGGGTGGGCGTCGATGAATTCGCCGATCCGGGTATCCAGTTCGGTACCGCCGTCGCGGCGCAGGCGCCAGGTGAGATCGGCGGCCGTGAGATAGGGATACAGGGGATAGTCGGCCAGCTCGGCGAGCGCGTCCTCGCGTGCGGGCAGCTCGCCGCGCTCGGCGGCTTCCAGCAGGGTCCGGAAGTGCTCGCGGACGGCGTCCGGCGCCGCCGCGGCGGCCGTTGTCGCCACGCACAGGGTCAGGGCCAGGAGGACGTCACGAGCTCGCATAGTCATAATCCCGATTATATGCCGCGAAAGCCTCGCCGCGGCCGCTGCCGCGGCTTGCCCCCGGTCCCCCCGGAACGACGGCGCCCATGGCCCCGATCGCCGAATCAGGCTAGCATGCCGCGATGCTGATTTCCCTGTCGATCTTCCTGGTCACCGGTGCCGTGGCCGGTCTCCTCGCCGGTTTGCTCGGCATCGGCGGCGGCATGGTGATCGTGCCCGCGCTGGTGTTCACGCTGCCGGCCCTGGGCGTGGCGCCGGAGGTACTCACCCAGGTGGCGGTCGGTACCTCCCTGGCCTGCATCAGTGCGATCTCGATCTCCTCGGCGCGCGCGCATCACGTGCGTGGCGGCGTCATCTGGCGCGTGTTCGCGGCGATGGCGCCCGGCCTCGCCGTCGGGGCGCTGGCGGGCGCGGCCCTGGCGCACGTGATGCCGAGCCTGTGGCTGCAGCGCGTGGTGGGTGTCGCGGCGCTGCTGGTGGCGGTGAAATTGCTCGCGGACATCGCGCCG
Source organism: Salinisphaera sp. PC39 (assembly GCF_040361335.1). NCBI lineage: Bacteria > Pseudomonadati > Pseudomonadota > Gammaproteobacteria > Salinisphaerales > Salinisphaeraceae > Salinisphaera > Salinisphaera sp. PC39. The sequence continues at coordinate 160,893 of NZ_APNM01000001.1, forward strand.
GCGCCGCACCGGGATCTGCCCGGCCGGCCCGCCCTCACGGCCGCGGGCGGGATCATCGGCACGCTGTCGTCGTTGATCGGCATCGGCGGCGGTTCGCTGACGGTGCCCTACCTGGTCTGGTGCAATGTGGCCATCACCCGCGCGGTCGGCACCTCGGCGGCCTGCGGCATGCCCATAGCCTGGGCCGGTGCCGTCGGCTTCGCGGTGGCCGGCTGGGGACTGGCGGGGACCGGTCCGGGGAGTCTCGGTTATCTCAATCTGCCCGCGACGGGCGGCATCGTGGCCGGCAGCCTGGTGTTCACGCCCCTGGGGGCGGCCCTGGCGCACCGCCTGCCGGCCCGGGCCCTCAAGCGCGTGTTCGCGCTGCTGCTGGTGGTCGTGGGTGTGCGCATGCTCTGGGGTTGAGGACGGAACGGATTATGTCGCGCGACGAATGGCAGCGCCCGCCGGTCAAGATCCTGTTGCGGGTGCAGCGCATGGAACGGGCGCTGGTGCGTGCCCGCCAGACGCATCCCGAGGCAATCGCCGAGGGCGATTACCAGCGCCTGCGCTACGTGTTGGCGCTGGCGCGCCTGGACCGATTCGCGCCGCTGGACGAGCGTGGCCGGCACGGCGACGAGGTGACGGTGGACCCGACCGTGGTCGGGCCGTTCCGGGGGCGGGTGTTCCACGCCCTGTTCGAGGCCCTGCGCAACGAGCGCAACACCCGGCAGCGGATCGAAGCCGCCGCCGCGGCGGCGCCGGACCTGGCCGCGGCCGCGGCCAAGACGCGCAAGCGCTTGCTGGAGCGCCATCACAACGAATTCTCCGCGGCGTCCCTGGATGCGGAACTCGCGCGCAAGGCGTTCACCATCGTCGCCGGCGGTGGCGGCGGCGCCGGTTATGTCTACGTGGGCGCATTGGCGAGGCTGCAGGCGGCGGGACTGCGCCCGGACTACATCGTGGGCAGCTCCATCGGCGCGCTGGTGGGAGCGTTCACCGCCGCCGACCCCCAGGGCGAGGCCCAGGACTACCTGGCTTTCGCCCAGTCCCTGAAGAACCGGGACGTGTTCTCGCGTCCCGGCCGTTCGGCCGGCCACACCCTGCCGGGCCTGGTGCGCCTGCACCTGGCGGCGATGCACCGGCGCCTGGACCGGGACGGCGCGCCCTTGCGCATGGCGGACCTGCCGATCCCGTTCGATGCCGTGGTGGGCGGTCTGCGCCGCCGGGTCTATGAGCGGATGCCGGCGCCCATGGCGATCCACCGGCTCAAGTCGGGCCGCGGGCGATCGTTCTCGGACCGGCTGGCGGAGCGTATGTGGCAGCTCACCTCGTTCCTGGGGCCGAACCTGGTCAAGGAAGTGGTGTTCGGTCGTGAGCCCGGCACCGAAGAGACCGCCGTGGTGGACGCGGTGGGCCTGTCGGCGGCGATTCCCGGCATCCTGCAATACGTGCCGCAGGCGCCCGACAAGCGCAGCGAGAAGACCATCCGCGATCTGCGCGAACACTACGACCTGGCCGCCCTGGTCGACGGCGCGGTCGCCAACAATGTGCCCGCGCGCACCGCCTGGTACGGCGTGCACGAGGGCCGCATCGGCACCCGCAACGCCTTCTACATGGCCTGGGATTGCTTCCTGCCGCAGGCCGATCCCCGGCACTGGTGGCTATGGCCGGTGAGCCGGCTGGTGCAATTGCAGATGCCCGGCAACCGGCCCTATTTCGACTGGCTGGTGCGCTTCGATCGCACCCTGTCGCCGGTCAACCTGCTGCCGCAGGCGGACGAGATGGTCCGCGCCTTCGAGTGGGGTTGGGAGGAGATGGACTGGCACCTGCCCTTCGTCCAGGCGATGCTGGCGCCGGTCGAGTGGCATCCCGAGAGGACGTGATTCGTGATTGGTGATTGGTAAAGGGCCTAGCCGTCAGCCTCAACGAATCACCAATCACCAATCACCGTCTCAGGCAATGCCACGAGCGTCCCATCCTCGGTACGGGCCTGCTGCTCCGTGAGCAGGGCCACCCCGTTGAGTTCGCATTCCAGGATCGCCTGTCGCAGGGCCTGGATCGCGCGCGGTCGGGGGAAGCTCTTGCGCCAGACCAGGGCGATGCGTCGCGAAGGCGCCTCGCCGGCGAACGGCCGTGTCGCCAGCAGGGTCTGGTCGTCGTTGGGATCCTCGATCGAGGACTGTGGCAACACGGTGATGCCGAGGCCGCTGGTCACCATGTGACGGATGGTCTCCAGGCTGGAACCGGCGCGCGGCTGGGTGCCGGCGTCCGGCTCGCGGCAGTCCGGGCAGGCCGCGAGCACCTGGTCGCGGAAGCAGTGCCCCGGACCCAGCAGCAGCAGTTCCTCGCCGGCGAGGTCGTTGGGCGCGATCTCGAGCCGCTCGGCCCAGGGATGACCATGCGGCATCACGACCACGAACGGCTCGTCGTAGAGCGGCCAGGTGACCGTGCCGGGCTGCGAGAAGGGCAGGGCCACGACGATCGCGTCCAGCTCGTTGCCGCGCAGTTGCTGTCCCAGCACGCGGGTGAAGTTCTCCTCGATCACCAGCGGCATGTTGGGCGCGGTCTGGCGCAGTTTCGGGATCAGGTTGGGCAGGAGATAGGGGCCCACCGTGTAGATCACGCCCAGGCGCAGCGGTCCCTTCAGCTCGTCGCGGCCCTGCTCGGCCAGCAGTTCCAGGGTGCGGACCTCGGCCAGCACGCGATAGGCCTGGTCGATGATCCGGCGTCCGATCGGGGTTACCCGGGCCTCGCCGCGATTGCGCTCGAACAGCACCACGCCGAGCTCGGCCTCCAGTTTCTTGACCGCCACCGAGAGCGTCGGCTGGCTGACGAAGGCGCGCTCGGCGGCGCGGCCGAAGTGGCGCTCCTTGTCCAGCGCCACGAGATAGCGGAGTTCGGTGAGTGTCATCGGAGCCTTGTCACACCCATTCCCGCGGCTGCAGGAACTCGTCGTAGAGCCGGGCCTCGGGGGAGCCGGGCTCGGGCCGCCAATCATAACGCCAGGCGGCCAGCGGCGGCATCGACATCAGGATGGACTCCGCGCGGCCCTTCGATTGCAGCCCGAACAGGGTGCCGCGGTCGTAGACCAGGTTGAACTCCACGTAGCGCCCGCGCCGGTAGAGCTGGAAATCGCGCTCGCGCTCGCCGTAAGCCGTATCGCGGCGGCGTTCGACGATGGGGGCGTAGGCGGCCATGAAACCGCGTCCCACGTCGCGCGCGAAGTCGAAACAGCGCTCGAAGCCCCATTCGTCGAGGTCGTCGAAGAACAGGCCGCCGATGCCGCGCTGCTCGCCGCGGTGCGGGAGGTGGAAGTAGTCGTCGCACCAGCGCTTGAAGCGCGGATAGACGTCCTCGCCGTAGACGGTGCAGAAATCGCGGATGCGGCGATGCCAGTCGCGCGCGTCCGCCTCGAAGCCGTAGTAGGGCGTCAGGTCGAAGCCGCCGCCGAACCACCAGACCGCGGGCTCGCCCGGTTTCTCCGCGACGAAGAAGCGGACATTGCTGTGGGCGGTGGGGACGTAGGGATTGCGCGGATGGATCACCACCGAGACGCCGGTCGCGAGGAAATCGCGTCCCGCCAGCTCGGGGCGACGCGCGGAGGCGGCCGCCGGCAGCGACTCGCCGGTGATACGTGAATAACCGACCCCGGCGCGTTCGAAGACGGCGCCGTCGGCGAGGATACGGGTGTCGCCGCCGCCGCCCTCGGGGCGGGTCCAGCGGTCGCTGTGGAAGGTGGTCTCGGGTTCGAGCGCCTCCAGGCCGGCGCAGATCTCGTCCTGGAGGGTTTCCATGAAGGCCACGACGGCGTCGGTGTCGGGTTGGCGGCTCATCGGCGGATCACCAATCACTAATCACGGATCACGTCTCCGGTTCGGCCGTCGCGGATGGTGCTGGGCCGGCCCGGGGTGTCGAGGTCGCCGGCCAGGAAGAGATCGACGGCGGCGCCGACCTGGGCGCGGGCCTGCCAGGCGTGGCGTGGCGCGGCGTGGCCGGCCAGATTGGCGCTGGTGGACACCAGCGGGCCGCCGAAGGCGCGGCACAGGGCGGCCGCGACCGGGTGGGCCGTGACCCGCACGGCGAGACTGTCGTGGTCGCCGGTGAGCCACCAGGGCACCTGCGGCGCCGCCGGCAGCACCCAGGTCACGGGGCCGGGCCAGTCCGCCCGCGCGCGCTCGAGCTGGTCCGGGGCAGCGTCCAGGAAAGGCGTCAGCACGGCGGCGTCATGGGTGACCAGGATCAGACCCTTGGCGGGATCGCGTCGCTTGGCGGCCAGCACCCGCAGCACGGCCTCGGGCAGCAGCGGATCGCAGGCCAGCCCCCAAACGCCCTCCGTGGGATGGGCCACCAGACGGCCGGCCCGGAGCAGGCGGACGGCATGCCGGAGGCGCCACATGGGTTACGGGAGACGGGAGACGGAAGACGGAAGACGGAAGACGGGAGCTGGACACGTCGTGTCCGGGCCTGTCCGGAGGATACTCGCCCGGCCGCTGTTCCCGCGTTTTCCGTTTTCCGTCTCCCGTCTCACGTCCCTACGCCTCAGGCCTTCTTGCGAGTCTTGCGACGCCGCCGGCTCTTGCGTTCGGGCGCCTTGGCCAGCAGCTCCTCGCACTCCTCCAGCGTCAGCTCCGCCGGCTCGCGGTCCTTGGGGACGCGGGCGTTCTTCTTGCCGTTGGTGATGTACGGGCCGTACGGGCCGTGCTGGACCTTGATGCCGGCATCCTCGAAATGCCGGATCAGTTTCTTGGCGTCGGCTTCCTTCTTCTCCGCGATGACCTCCAGGGCGCGTTCGCGGCTGATGGTGTAGGGGTCGTCCTCCTTGAGGGAGGCATAGACCTTGCCGAAGCGGACGTAGGGGCCGAAGCGGCCAATGTTGACCTGGATCGGCTCGCCCTCGGGCGTCTCGCCCAGGTCGCGCGGCAGGTTGAACAGGTGCAGGGCCTCGTCCAGGGTGATCTTGTCCATGTCCTGGCCGGGCCGCAGGCCGGCGAAGCGTGGCTTTTCCTCGTCGTCCTTGGAACCGATCTGCACGAACGGGCCGTAGCGACCCAGGCGCACGATCACCGGCTTGCCGGTCTCCGGATCGGTACCCAGCTCGCGGGCCTGGGCGACCTCCTCGCGCGACAAGTCCTTCTTGGCCTCCACCTGCTCGGAGAAGCGCTTCCAGAACGCCTCCAGCAACGGTTTCCAGTCGCGCTCGCCGCGCGAGATCTCGTCCAGCTCGTCCTCCAGGCGGGCCGTGAACTCATAGTCCACGTAGCGCGTGAAGTGATCGGTGAGGAAACGGTTGACGATCTTGCCCAGGGTCGTGGGCAAGAAGCTCTTGCCTTCCATCTCCACGTACTCGCGGTCGAGCAGGGTGGCGATGATGGAGGCGTAAGTGGAGGGCCGTCCGATGTCGAACTCCTCCAGGGTCTTCACCAGGGAGGCCTCGGTGTAGCGCGGCGGCGGCTCGGTGAAGTGCTGGCTGGTCACGATGTCCAGCAGGGCGACGTCCTCGCCCTCGACCAGCGGCGGCAGGCGTTTCTCGTCGTCCTCGTCGGACGGTTCGTCGCGCCCCTCCTGGTAGACCGCCAGGAAACCGGCCTCGCGCAGCACCGAGCCGCTGGCGCGGAAGGTGTGCCGGTCGCCGGCCGTGAGGTCCGCGGCCACGGTGTCGAACACCGCGTGCTGCATCTGGCAGGCGAGGGTGCGCTTCCAGATCAGGTCGTAGAGCCGGGCCTGGTCGCTGGTCAGGTAGCGGCGCATCTCCTCGGGGGCACGCGCGCTGGCGGTCGGCCGGACGGCCTCGTGCGCTTCCTGGGCGTTCTTGGACTTGGCCTTGAACGTCCGCGGCTTGTCCGGCAGCGATTCCTTGCCGTAGCGGCGGCCGATGGTCTCGCGCAGCTCCGAGACGGCCTCGTTGGCGAGGCTCACCGAGTCGGTACGCATGTAGGTGATCAGGCCGGTCGCTTCGCCGTCGATCTCGACACCCTCGTAGAGCTGCTGCGCGGTGCGCATGGTGCGGGTGGCGTTGAAACCGAGCTTGCGCGAGGCCTCCTGCTGCAGGGTCGAGGTGGTGAAGGGCGGCGCGGGGTTGCGCCGGCGCTGCTTCTTCTCGACCTTGGCGACGTGCAGGCTGTCGCCGGCCGCCGCACGCAGGGCGCGCTCGGCCTCCGCCGCGGCGTCGGCGTCGGTGATCGTGAATTGCTCGAACTTCTCGCCGTCGTAGACGTGCAGCCGGGCACCGAAGGCCTGGCCGTCCTTGTCCGCGCGGGCCTCGACCTTCCAGTATTCGCGCGGCTCGAAGGCATCGATCTCGGCCTCGCGCTCGCAGATCAGGCGCAGCGCCGGGCTCTGGACGCGGCCCGCGGACAGGCCACGCTGGATCTTGCGCCAGAGCAGGGGCGAGAGATTGAAGCCGACCAGGTAATCCAGCGCCCGGCGGGCCTGCTGCGCGTTCACCAGCGAATCGGCGATCTCGCGCGGGTTCGCCACGGCCTCGGCCACGGCGTTCTTGGTGATCTCGTGGAAGACGACCCGCTTGACCGCCTTGCCGTCGAGGGCGCCGCGCTCGCGCAGCAGCTCCAGCAGGTGCCAGGCGATGGCCTCGCCCTCGCGGTCGGGGTCGGTGGCGAGGTAGAGGGCGTCCGCCTTCTTGAGGGACTTGGCGATCTTGTCGACGTGCTTGGCGTTACGCTCGATGACGTCGTAATGCATCGCGAAGCCGTGCTGGGTATCGACCGCGCCCTCCTTGGGCACCAGGTCGCGCACGTGGCCATAGGACGCCAGCACCTCGAAGCCCTCGCCGAGATACTTCTCGATGGTCCGGGCCTTGGCCGGCGACTCCACGATGACCAGATTCCGACTCATCCGCGATCCGATTCTCTAGCTGTATGCGAGTGGCGTGTCCGTCTCCGGGCGTCCCGCGGCGGGTGGGGAGCCGCGCAATGGCCCGCGCGGCAGGACACTAGCACAGGCGTTTGCGGGGGCGCTAATGACGGAAACCGGCTCGGGTGTCCTCGGCGGCGCCCCGGAGACACCGCAGGGGCGGTGACGGTCGGCCGCGAAAACGGTTGTGCCGTGACAGTCCGGGAGCCGGCGCTTTCGCGGGCCGGCGGCACCCCGGGCTAATGCGCGAGGTCGTCGTCCTCGGCCAGCAGCAGGGCTTCCATGTGGGCATACGCGGTGGGATCGGCCTGGTTGGACAGGACCATCATCACCACCCACTTGAGCTGTTCCACCTCGATCGGCTCGCCGTCCTCGTCGGCCAGGGCCAGCAGCCGGTCGATCACGATCTCGCGCGTGGCGCCGTTGAGAATGCCGTGCTGCTGCAGGCGCAGGAGATAGCCCTGGCAGGCGGAGGACAGGCGCTCGCCCTCGATCTCCGAGTACAGCCGCAGGGCGCCGTCGCCGGGCGCGGCGACGAGCTGCTGGCGTTGGACATCGGTGCCGCGCAGCCAGGCGAAGGCGTCGTCGACCTCTTCCGGCAGGAAGCCGGCGGCGTCGAGATCGTCGCGCAGGCCGCTGTCGTCCTGGACTTCGCCCAGAGGGTAGTGCTCGAAGAGGTAGAGCAGGACGTCGAGGAGATTTTCGTTCATGAATCGTCCGAAGCACCCGCCGCCCGGGCGTCGCCGGTGCGTTGAAATGCGCCCTCCGAGGTGGGCGCCACCAAGCCCCGCAGCTCCATGATCAGGAGCATGGAGGATACCGCCTCCGCGGTCAAACCGGTGCGCTCGACCACCGTGTCGACCGTGGCCGGGCCGCCGCGAAGGGCGTCCAGGAGGCGACGATAGTCGTCGTCCGGCGCCGTTCCGGTATCGGTTTCCGCGGCGCGCCGCGGCGGGTTTTCCGGCGCCGGCGCGAGTTGCGGTGCGATCTCTTCCAGGATATCGGCCGAGGATTCTACCAGCTTAGCGCCTTCGCGGATGAGACGATGGCAACCGCGGGCCAGGGGATTGTCGACGGCTCCGGGCAGGGCGAAGACCTCGCGTCCGGCTTCCAGGGCCAGGCGGGCGGTGATCAGCGACCCGCTGGTGCGCGCCGCCTCGACCACCAGGGTGCCGACGCAGAGGCCCGCGATCACGCGGTTGCGGCGCGGGAAGTGGCCCGGCCGCGGCTCCGTGCCCGGCACGAACTCCGAGACCAGCAGCCCGCGCGCGGCGATGCGCCGGGCCAGGTCCCGGTTGCGCGCCGGGTAGACCCGGTCCAGGCCGGTGCCGCAGACCGCGATGGTCATGCCGTCGGCTTCGAGCGCGCCCTCGTGCGCCGCGGTGTCGATACCGGCGGCCAGGCCGCTGACCACGGCGAACCCCGCCCGGGCCATGGCCGCGCCGAAATCGCGGGCGTGGGCGAGGCCGGCGGGCGTCGGATTGCGGCTGCCGACGATGGCGAAACCCGGCACGGCAAGCAGGTCCGTGTCACCAAGCGCGAACAGCCACGGCGGCGGCTGGGCGCTGTCGCGCAGCGCGGCGGGATAACGGGGATCGTCGCGGGTGATCAGGTCGGCGTCGGGACGTTCGAGCCAGGACCGGTCGCGGGCCAGCGCCGCCTCGTCGGGGTGTGCCATGGCCTCGCGCGCCGCCGCCGGGACGCCGGCCTCCCGCCACGCAGCGGGGCCGGCGGCGAGCACGGCCCCGGCATCGCCGTAACGGTCGAGCAGACGCCCCGCCAGCGTGGCGCCCAGGCCGGGGGCCCGGGCGAGGGTCAGCCAGGCGTCGGTGTCGCTCGGCATGATTCCCCGGGAGAGGGAAGACGGCGAGGGCGAAAGGAGGAAAACGGGAAACGGGAAACGGGAAACGCAAGAAGGGATATGCCTGAGGCGGACAAAGTGGGGGCTCCCCGCGCGTTTTCCGTTTCCCGTCTCACGTTTCCCGTCTTCCGTCTTCCGTCCCGGCATCATTCCGGCGGTCGGACGATGTCCCCGATGTTGATCGCGCGGGTCGCGTGCATGATCAGGCCGAAGCTGACCCGCTCCTCGGTCTTGAACACCAGCAGGGTGCCGGCCTCGACCGGCGGCAGCGTCAGGCGTTCGCCCGTGACCGGATCGCGCGTCTTGCGGCCGCGCTTGTCCACGTCCAGCACGTGGCCCGGGGCCAGTCCCTGCCGGGCGCCGCGGTTCAGGGTCACGATCTGGTACTGCCCGATCTCGCCGACGCCGTCGTAGACCGAGATGATCACGCCCTCGATGTCCTCGTCCGGCGCATGCGGCTGGAAGTCGGTGGTGAGCACGGTCTCGTCCAACGGCAGCAGCCGGTCGCCGACCAGGGCCTCGCGGTAGCTGCGGGTGATGCGGCCGGTGCTGATGTCGCCGAACTCCTGGATCTCGAGCCGGCCGATGGGGATCGCCTCGTAGCCCAGGAACTCCCCGGTCTCGGGATCGACGTAGGTGTCGCCGGGGCGGACCATGCTCAGGCGGCGGCCGTCGGACGGTTCGGCGCGGCGCACATACAACCGGTTGCCGCTGCCGCCGATCAGGTGCTCGTCGAGGAATTGCACCACGTAGGGCGCCTCGGCCAGTTCCTCCTCGGTGACCAGGCGCGGTCCCTGGAGGAACTGACGGATGGCCTCGATGGGGATGGTGGGCACGGCCGCGTCCAGCGGCAGTTCCCGGACCTTCGGCGAGAGCCGTTCCACGCGGCGGAGTTGCGGCCGGCCGTCCTCGGTCCAGACCAGCTCCAGCACGTCGCCGGGGTAGATCAGATGGGGGTTTTCGATGTCCGGATTGGCGTACCACAGCTCGGGCCAGTACCACGGGTCACGCAGGAAGTGCTCGGCGATATCCCAGAGGGTGTCGCCCTTCTTCACGACGTAGCGCAGCGGGGCGTCGTCGCGCAGGGGGATGTCGTCGCGGCCGATCCCGCCGGCGGGTTTCTCCGGTTCGACGGTGCGCGCCGGCGCTCGGGCCTCGACGCCGCCGGACGCCTTCTCCGGGCCGGTGTCGGTCTTCGGCGCCGGCCCGGCGCAGGCCGGCAGGAGTGCCGTCGATACCAGCAAGGCCAGGAATCCGCGGCTGCCCACGTTATACTTATGCATTCCGTCTTCTGCCCCTCGAAGAACCAGGCCGCGTTGAGTGCGGCAAGCCCAACTTTAGCAGCTACGCAACCGAAAAGAAGGCTAACGCCATGGCAGTCCTCGAGATTCTGCATTTTCCCGATCCCCGGCTGCGCGAGGTCGCGCAGCCCGTGGAGGAGATCGATGCGTCCCTGCAGGATTTTATCGACGACATGTTCGAGACCATGTACGACGCGCCCGGCGTGGGGCTCGCCGCCACCCAGGTGGGGGTCGCCAAGCGGGTGGCGGTGATGGATTGCTCCGAGGACAAGGACGAGCCGATCGTTATGATCAATCCCGAGATCATCGCCCGCGAGGAGCCGGTGGTGGTGGACGAGGGCTGTCTGTCCGTGCCGGATCACTACGATCGCGTGAACCGCCACAAGAAAGTGACCGTGCGCGCCCAGGATCGTCACGGCGAGGTTTACGAGCTGGAGGGCGAGGGTCTGCTGGCGCAGTGCATCCAGCACGAGATCGATCATCTCGACGGCGGGCTCTATATCGACCAGCTCTCGCGTCTGAAGCGCGAGCGCATCCGGCGCAAGCTGGAAAAGGCCAGGCGCCACAGGGGTGAGACGGAAAACGTGAGACGTCAGACGTGAAGGATCATCGGCACGACGTGGCAGTCACGACCGCGAACGGCACGGTCTCTCTCTCCGGCGTTTCCCGTTTCCCGTTTCCCGTTTTCCATCGTGTCCAATGCGCATAATCTTCGCCGGCACTCCCGAGTTCGCGCTGCCCAGCCTCGACGCGCTGGCCGCCAGCGGTCACAAGCTGCTGGGCGTGCTTACCCAGCCCGACCGGCCCGCCGGCCGTGGCCGGCGGCTGGCGCCGTCGCCGGTCAAGCGCCGTGCCGGGTCCCTGGGGCTACCGGTATGGCAGCCGGAGACCCTCAAAAACCGGGCCCTGCAGGACGAGCTGGCCGCATTGCGCCCGGATGTCATGGTCGTGGTCGCCTACGGTCTGCTGCTGCCGCGCGCCGTGCTCGCGCTGCCTGTCCACGGCTGCGTCAATGTCCACGCCTCGCTGCTGCCGCGCTGGCGCGGGGCGGCGCCGATCGCGCGCGCCATCCTCGCCGGCGATCAGGAGACGGGCGTGACCATCATGCGCATGAACGCCGGCCTGGATACCGGCGACATTCTCCTGCAGCGCGACTGTCCGATCGACGCCGAGGCCACGGCCGGCGATCTCCACGACCGGCTCGCCGAACAGGGCGCCACGCTGCTGCTGGAGGCCCTCAACGGCCTGGCCGCCGGCCGCATCGCGCCGGTGCCCCAGGACGATGCCGAGGCCTGCTACGCCCCGCGCCTGGACAAGGCCGAGGCCGCGGTGGACTGGACCCGTCCGGCGGAATACCTCGCCCGCGCGGTACGCGCCTTCAATCCCTGGCCGGTGGCGCACGCCGATCTCGACGGCCAGCGGGTCCGCATCTGGCGGGCGCGGGTGGCTTCCGGCACGGTCGACGCCGCGCCCGGCACCATCGTCGCGGCCGGGGGCGACGGCATGGACGTGGCCACCGGCCGCGGTCAGCTCCGGATACTCGAGCTGCAGTGGCCCGGCGGCCGCCGGATCGCCGCGGCCGACGCCGTCCACGGGCGCGACCTGGTGGGTCGGCGATTCGGGGGCGGCGATGGCGCTTGAAGGGGCTCGGGCGCGGGGACGGTGCGGCCGGCCCCGGGGGCGGCAGTCACCAGTTGCCGGTTGCCGGTTTCCGGAAAAAAGGCATGGCCGCGGAGGGGGTTGAACCGCGCGTGGCCGCGGCGCGCGCCGTGGCGGCGGTGTTCCGCGGCCGCAGCCTGGACGCGGCGCTGGCCGCGGAGCGGGCGGCGTTGCACACGGCGCCGGACCGGGCCCTGGCGGCGGCGCTTGCCTACGGGGTGCTGCGCGACCGGCGCGCGCTGGAGGCGATCGCCGGTCGGCTGTGGCGGAAACCGCCCAAGCCCGTGGTGGCGGCGTTGATCCTGGCGGGGCTGTATCAGCTCCGCAGCATGCGCGTGCCGGCCCATGCCGCCGTGCACGCCACCGTGGACGCCGCCGGGCCGCTGGGGCAACCGCGTGCCCGCGGCCTGGTCAATGCCCTGTTGCGGCGTTACCAGCGCGAGGCGGAGACATTGGAGGCCGCGGCGGACGGGCCGCCGGCGGTCCGCGAATCCTACCCGGACTGGCTGGTCGAACGCCTGCGCGCGGATTGGCCCGATCGCTGGCGTGAATTGCTCGCCGCCGGCAACCGGCCGGCGCCCATGACCCTCCGGGTGAATCGCCGGCAAACGACGCCGGACGCCTATCGGGAGCGCCTGGATGCCGCCGGCATCCGGGCTGCGCCGCATCCGGCCGCCCCGGATGCCCTGGTGCTGGAACGCCCGTGCCCGGTCGAGGACCTGCCCGGTTTCGGCGCGGGCCATGTATCGGTGCAGGATGCCGCCGCCCAGCTCGCGGTCCCGTTGCTGGACATCCAATCCGGCATGCGCGTGCTCGATGCCTGTGCCGCGCCCGGCGGCAAGGCCGCGCACTGTCTCGAACGGATCGACTGCGAACTGCTGGCCCTGGACAGCGACGGGCAACGGCTCGCCGCGGTGCGGGAGACATTCGACCGCCTCGGGTTGCGCGGCGAAACCCGCGAGGCCGATGCGACCCGCCCGGACGACTGGTGGGACGGCCGACCCTTCGACCGCATCCTGCTGGACGCGCCGTGCACCGGCACCGGCGTGATCCGGCGCCATCCCGACATCAAGTGGCTGCGCCGCGAGACGGATGTCGCCGCGTTGGCCACCCGGCAGCGGGCGCTACTGGAGGCGCTATGGCCCTTGCTGGCGCCGGGCGGCGTGCTGGTCTACGCCACCTGCTCGGTGCTGCGGGCGGAGGGTGCGGACACGGTCGCCGCCTTCCTGGCCGACACGGAGGACGCCGCTGAGGAGGCCATTGCCGCAGACTGGGGCGAGGGCGACACCCTCGGTCGCCGGATCGCGACCGGCGAGGCGGATATGGACGGCTTCTATTATGCCCGCCTTGTTAAGACGTGATCCGTGATTGGTGATTTGTGATTGGTTGGGAAGAGGGGGCTACGCTCTTTGCCAATCACAAATCACCAATCACGATCTACCTATAAAGGGGATCGCGCACCACCACCCCGCGCTCGGCCAGGTAGCCCTTGGCCTGCTGGATGGTGTAGGTGCCGAAGTGGAAGATGCTGGCGGCGAGCACGGCGTCGGCGTGGCCGACCTCCAGGCCGTCGTGCAGATGCTCCAGGGAACCGACGCCGCCGGAGGCGATGACCGGGACGTCCACGGAATCCGAGATCGCGCGGGTAAGCTTGAGGTCGAAGCCGGCCTTGGTGCCGTCCATGTCCATGCTGGTCACCAGCAGCTCGCCGGCGCCGTTGGCGACCATGCGCTGGGCCCATTCCACGGCGTCGATGCCGGTGGAGCGGCGGCCGCCGTGCGTGAATACCTCCCAGCGCGGCTCTTCCTTTTTCTTGTTCACGCGCTTGGCGTCGATCGCCACGACGATGCACTGCGAGCCGAAGCGGTTGGCGGCCTCGGTGACGAAGTCCGGGTTGGCGACCGCGGTCGTGTTGATCGAAACCTTGTCCGCTCCGGCCGAGAGTAGCCGCCGCACGTCGGGCGCGCTCTTGACGCCGCCGCCGACGGTCAGCGGGATGAACACCTCGCCGGCGACGCGCTCGACCACATCGACCAGGGTGTCGCGCGCCTCGTGCGACGCGGTGATGTCCAGGAACACCAGCTCGTCGGCGCCCTGCTGGTCGTAGCGGCGGGCGATCTCCACCGGATCGCCGGCGTCCTTGATGTCCAGGAAGCGGACGCCCTTGACCACCCGGCCCTTGTCGATATCCAGGCAGGGGATGATGCGCTTGGCCAGTGTCATTCGGTCTCTCCGGGGGTCACGCGGCGCCGCCGCCGGTGCGCTCGGTCACGACCTTGCGCGCCTCGGCGAAATCCAGGCCGCCCTCGTAGAGCGCGCGGCCGATCACGGCGCCGGCCACGCCGTCCTCCTCGGCGTCGCATAGCGCGGCGATGTCGTCCAGGCAGGTCACGCCACCGGACGCGATCACGGGGATCGTCAGGGCGCGCGCCAGGGACCGCGTGGCCTCGATGTTGAGGCCCTGCATCATGCCGTCGCGGCTGATGTCGGTGTGGATGATGGCGACCACGCCGTCGCGTTCGAACTGACGCGCGAGGTCGTCGACGTCGTGATTGGAGAGCTTGGACCAGCCCTCGATCGCCACCTTGCCGTCGCGCGCGTCCAGGCCGACGATCACGTGACCCGGAAATTCCACGCCGATGTCCGCCACGAAGTGCGGCTCGGCGACCGCGCGGGTGCCCACGATCACGAATTCGGCGCCGCGCTCCAGGTAGGTCTCGATGGCGTCCTCGTCGCGGATGCCGCCGCCGACCTGCACCGGCACCTTGCCGCAGGCGCGGATCACGCGCTCGATCGCGCGCTTGTTGACGGGCTCACCGGCGGTGGCGCCGTCCAGGTCCACGACGTGGACGCGTTCGGCGCCGGCGGCGACCCAGCGCTCGGCGACCGCCGCGGGATCCTCGTCGAACACGGTCACGTCGTCCATGCGGCCCTGCCGCAGGCGTACGCACTTGCCGTCCTTGATGTCGATTGCCGGGATGAGAAGCACGCTCTCCTCCATTCGCTAATGGCTTCTGTTGTCGCTCGGCTCGGTGCCGGCCTCAGGCTCGTCCGTCCCAGTCCAGGAAGTTGGCCAGGAGCTGCAGGCCGGCCGATTGGCTCTTCTCCGGATGGAACTGCACGGCGAACACGTTATCGCGCAGGATCACCGAGGCAAAGCGCAGGCCGTACTCGGTGCTGCCGGCCACGTGCCGGTCGTCCTCGGGCACCACGTAATAGCTGTGCACGAAATAGAACCAGCTCGCCGGGGCGATGTCCTTCCACAGCGGATGGCTGCGCTCCTGGCGCACCTGGTTCCAGCCCATGTGCGGAATCTTGCGGCGCACGCCGTCGGCGAAGCCGTCCGGGTCGGGAAAGCGCACGGCCTCGCCCGGGAAGGCCCCCAGTCCTTCCACGCCGCCGCTTTCGGCGGAATAGCTCATCAGCACCTCGATGCCGAGGCAGACGCCCAGTAGCGGCTTGGTGCCGAGCTGCTCGCGCAGCATCGCGTCCAACTCCAGGCGGTGCAGTTCCGCCATGCAGTGTCCGATGGCGCCGACGCCCGGCAGTACCAAGCGGTCGCACTTGGCGAGCTGATCGGGATCGTAGTTGATCTCGATCTGCTCGTCGGAGGCGACGTACTGCAGCGCCTTGGCAATCGAGTGCAGATTGCCCATCCCGTAATCGATGATGCCCACCGTGGCCATGGCGAGAATATTCCGGTTGAGATGCTCGGGCTAGAGCGAGCCCTTGGTCGAGGGTGTGGCGTCGCCCACGCGCGGGTCCGGCGTCACGGCCACCCGCAGCGCGCGGCCGAAGGCCTTGAACACCGTCTCGGCGATGTGGTGCGCGTTGCTGCCGCGCAGGTTGTCGACGTGCAGAGTGAGCCGGGCATGGTTGACCATGCCCTGAAAGAACTCGCGCACCAGGTCGACGTCGAAGCTGCCGATCCGCGCCCGCGGGTAGGTCACGTCGTATTCCAGGCCGGGCCGGCCGGAGAGATCGATCACCACGCGGGACAGGGCCTCGTCCAGCGGCACGTAGGCGTGGCCGTAGCGGGTGATGCCGCGCTTGTCGTCGACCGCCTCGGCCAGCGCCTGGCCGAGCACGATGCCCACGTCCTCGACGGTGTGGTGATCGTCGACCTCCAGGTCGCCCTCGGCGCGCACGCGCAGGTCGATCAGCCCGTGGCGGGCGATCTGCTCCAGCATGTGATCGAAGAAGGGAATGCCGGTGGCGAGCTCCGCCTCGCCGGTCCCGTCGAGATCCAGGGCGAGCGCGATGCGGGTCTCCCGGGTTTCACGCCGGATGTCTGCGGTACGGGCGGTCATGTCAGTCTGGACGGGCCGAATCGGCGGACATGATACGACGGGAGGACGCCCGAGGCTATAGCCGCCGCGGGATCAGCCCTCCAGCCAGAAAGTGACCGGGCCGTCGTTGACCAGGCTCACCTGCATGTCGGCACCGAATCGGCCCGTGGCTACCGGCTCGTGGCGGGCGCGTGCCGTGGCCGCCAGACGTTCGAACAGGGATCGGGCGACCTCGGGCGGCGCCGCCCCGGTGAAGCTCGCGCGCCGGCCCTTGCGGGTGTCGGCCGCGAGCGTGAACTGCGGCACCAGCAGCAGGCCGCCGCCGGTCTCGGCGAGTCCCAGGTTCATGCGCCCCGCGCTGTCGGGGAAGGCGCGATAGCCGAGCAGTCGCTCGGCGAGCCGGTCCGCGTTGGCCTCGCGGTCGGCGGCGGTGACGCCCACCAACACCGCCAATCCCGGGCCGATCGCGGCGATGCATTCGCCCTCGACAGTTACCCGGGCCTCCGTGACGCGTTGCAATAAACCAATCATGTAAGAAAATTCGTACAGAAATTATCGTGTAACGCCTATGCCCCGGCTGGGGTAGCTGTGAAAGCATAGCCCATAGCGCAACCAGGGAAACGGACTCCAGGGAGGGTCGAGGTTGCGTGCCGGAGGGGTCCAGGGATGGATGCACGGACACTGGGTCGGGCACGGGACTCGCCTCGACTCGGACGCCTCCAAAAGCCTAGCACGGCTCTGACTCGCCCGGCGGCTCCGGTCGCCGGGCATTTTATTGCCTGTCCGCCTGCCACTTTCCCCGTCCCGGTTCGCCCGGACGCGCTAAAATCCACGCGTGACCGAGAGTACTTCCGACGCCGAACCCGCGCCGCCCCGCTGGTTGCGCCTGCTCGCCCGGCTGCCGCTGCCGGCGTTGCACGCGCTGGGTACCCTGGCCGGCTGGCTGTTGTGGTACCTGCCGACCGCGCAGCGCACGCGCACCCGCCTGCACCTGTCCCGCTGCTTCCCGGATTGGGGCCGGCGCCGCCGCCGTCGCGTCGGCCGGCGCTCCCTGGTGCATCTCGGACGCGCATTCGCCGAGAGCGCGCTGCTCTGGTTCGGTCCCGCGGACCGTGTCCGGCGGCTCGTGCGCCGGGTCGAGGGCGAATCCCTCTGGCGCGAGGCCCTCGCCGCCGGCCGCGGTGTGGTGCTCATGACCCCGCATCTCGGGAGCTGGGAGCTGGCGGGGTTGTACTGCGCGGACCGCGCGCCGATAACCTCCCTCTACAAGCCACAGAAAGGCTCGCTGGATGCCGTGATCAAGCGTGGCCGCGAGCGCTTCGGGGCACGGCTGGTGCCGAGCACGGGGGGCGGCGTGCGGGCCCTGCTGCGCACGCTGCGCGCGGGGGAAAGCGTGGGCATCCTGCCGGACCAGGATCCGCCGCGCGGCAGTGGCGAGTTCGCACCGTTATTCGGCATCGTCGCGCACACACCCGTGCTGCCCGGACGCCTGGTCACCCGCGCCGGCGCGCCGGCGCTGTTCGTCGTGGCCGAGCGTTTGCCCCGGGGGCGCGGGTTCGCCCTGCGCTTCGAACGGGCGCCGGAGGCGATGGCCGATCCCGACCCGGCAGTGGCCGCGACCGCGCTCAACGAGGGGCTGGAACGGCTGGTGCGACGGCTGCCGGAGCAGTACTACTGGAGTTATGCGCGCTATCGTCGGCGGCCGCCGGGCGAGCGGGGCGACTGGTACCGACACTGACCGGGAGAGAGGCATGAGACGACGCGACTTGATGCTGGGCCTGGGGGCGACCGGCCTGCTGGGCGCCTGCGGACGCGAGAGCGGCGCGGCGGACACACAAGCCGCGCGCGGCGAGACATTCCGCTGGCACATGGTCACGACCTGGCCCAAGAACTTCCCCGGCCTGGGCACGGCCGCCGAGGCGCTGGCCGAGCGCATCGGCGCGATGTCGGACGGGCGCCTGACCGTGAAGGTGTACGGGGCCAGCGAGCGGGTGCCCGCCATGGAAGTCTTCGACGCGGTCTCCGGCGGCGCCGCCCAGATGGGCCACGGTGCCGCCTACTACTGGAAGGGCAAGTCGCCGGCGACGCCGTTTTTCACCACCGTGCCCTTCGGCCTGGCGCCGTGGGAGATGAACGCCTGGCTGCACTACGGCGGCGGCATGGAACTCTGGCGCGAGCTGTATGCGGATTTCGGCCTGGTACCGTTCGACGCCGGCAACAGCGGCGTGCAGATGGGCGGCTGGTTCCGGGAACCGTTCGCGGATCTGTCGGAACTGCGTGGCCGCAAGATGCGCATCCCCGGCCTCGGCGGCGAGGTCATGCAGCGGCTGGGCGTGACCACGGTGAACATCCCGGGCGGCGAGTTGTTCACGGCCATGCAGACCGGCGTGATCGATGCCCTGGAATGGGTCGGGCCCTACAACGATCTCGCCTTCGGCCTGCACAAGGTCGCCAAGCACTATTACTACCCCGGCTGGCACGAGCCGGGCTCCGCGGTGGAGCTGATCGTCAACGCCGACGCCTGGGCGTCGCTGCCCGCCGATCTACAGGCGGTGGTGGAGGCGGCCTGCGCCGCCACCGGCGCGCGCATGACCGCCGAGATCGGCGCCCGCAACCAGCAGGCCCTGCGCACGCTGGTCGACGAGCACGGCGTGCAACTCCACGAGTTCCCGCCGGACGTGCTCGACGCCCTGCGCACGGCCAGCACCGAGGTCCTGGACGAGCTGACCGCCAACGACGCCTTCGCGCGCCGGGTGTACGACTCCTATCGCGCCTTCGCCCGCGAGGCCGCGGCGACCACGCGGCGGCACGAGTTGGCCTATTTGTTGGCGCGTCGTGATCCGTGATTGGTGATTCGTGATTTGTGATTCGTTGGGAAGAGGGGCTTACGCTCTTTGCCAATCACCAATCACCAATCACCAATCACGGATATAGCAACCCAGGCAACCAGGTCGCCAGCCCCGGCCATAGCGCCAGCAGCGCCAGTGCCGCGAGCTGCAGGCCCACGAAGGGCGCCGCGCCGCGGTATATGGCGCCGGTCGAGACTTCCTCGGGTGCCACGCCGCGCAGGTAGAACAGGGCGAAGCCGAAGGGCGGCGTCAGGAACGAGGTCTGGAGGTTGATCGCCATCATCACGCCCAGCCAGACCGGGTCCAGGCCCATGGCCAGCAGCGCCGGGCCGACGATCGGGACCACCACGAAGGTGATCTCGATGAAATCCAGGATGAAGCCCAGCAGGAACATCACCACCATCACCAGCAGCACGGCCCCGACCGTGCCGCCGGGTAGATCCTGCAGCAGCCCGCGCACGGCATCGTCGCCGCCGTAGGCCGAGAATACCAGCGAGAACAGCGACGCCCCGACCAGGATCAGGAAGACCATGCTGGTGATCCGGGCCGTGTTGCGCGCCGTCTCGCGGAGGGTGGCCAGGCTCGATGCGCCGCGCGCCGCGGCCAGCAGCATCGCGCCCGCGGCGCCGAGGCCCGCCGCCTCCGTGGGCGTGGCCACGCCGGCCATGATCGAGCCCAGCACCGTGCCGATCAGCAGCAGGGGCGCCAACAGACCGCGCATCAGGGTGCCGAGGCCGCCGCGGGTGGCGGCGCGGGCCCCCGCCTCCAGCGCCGGCATCGCCTCGGGTCGGCGCCAGGCGGTTACCGTCAGGTAGCCGGCGTACAGCAGCACCAGGAACAATCCCGGCAACAGGGCGCCGGCGAACAGGTCGCCCACGGAGACGGTTTCCACCGCGAACACGCCCATGCTGTGCTGGGCCCGCTGGTAGGCGGAAGCGAGCACGTCCCCGAGCAGGACCAGCACGATCGACGGCGGGATCACCTGGCCCAGCGTGCCGGCGGCGCAGATGGTGCCGCTGGCCAGGGCCGGATCGTAGCCGCGCTTGAGCATGGTCGGCAGCGACAGCAGGCCCATGGTGACCACGGTGGCGCCGACGATGCCGGTGGCCGCCGCCAGGAGGGCCCCCACCAGGATCACGGTGAAACCCAGGCCGCCGCGCAGCGGCCCGAACAGGGCGGCGACCGAGTCCAGCAGTTCCTCGGCGATGCGCGAGCGCTCCAGCATCACCCCCATGAACACGAACAGCGGCACCGCCACCAGGGTGTCGTTGGTCATGGTGCCGTAGAGCCGGCTGGGCAGGGCCAACAGCTCGGCATAGCCGAAGACGCCCGCCGCGGCGCCGCCGAGCCCGAACAGCAGGGCCGTGCCGCCGAGCGCGAACGCCACCGGGTAGCCGGTGAGCAGCACCGCGCAGGCGGCCAGGAACATCAGCCCCGCGACCCATTCCATCAGGCCGGCCCGGCTTGATTACTGGTTAACCACAGAGACACAGAGCTCACAGAGACAAGAATGGCTGGAATCGGGAGGGGAGCGCAGGTGAAGACAAAAGATACCGTGCCTTTCACAAGCAATCGCATTTCTTTCTCTGTGCCCTCTGTGTCTCTGTGGTTCATGGATTTTTACTCGCGGCGACTGAGAACACGTAAGGCGTCGCCGGCCTGGACCAGGGCGGCGGCGGCGAGCTGCGCGGCGGCGACCGGGATCAGGGTCTTGAGCAGGTAGACGAAGGGCAGGCCGTCCGGGCTGGGCGAGGTCTCCAGCAGCGCCCAGGAAGCCGCCACGTAGTCCAGGCTGGCCACGAACACGAACACCGCCATGGGCAGCAGCAGACACAGGCTGCCGAGCAGGTCCACCCGGGCCCGCCCGCGTTCGCCCCAGCGCCGATAGAGGATATCCACCCGCACGTGGCCGTCGTGCTGGAGGGTGTGGGCGGCGGCCACCAGGAAGACCAGGGCGTGCAGGTAGAGCACCGCCTCCTGCAGGGCGGTGGCGCCGATACCGAAGGCGTGGCGCAGGATCACGACGCCGACCACGCCGGCGACCATCGCCACCGTGAGCCAGGCCACCGCGCGGCCGAGGGCGTCGTTGACGGCGCGCAGCGCCGACAGGACGGCGGCCGCGGTTCGCATCACGGCGTCAGCGGCGGCGGCGATTCGCGATGCGCGGCGAGGATGCGGCCGAAGGGCGCCGGGTCCTTGGTATGGGTGACGTCGCCGTCGCGCGGGAAGTGGTAATCGTGCAGCCGCGATACCCAGAAGCGCAGGGCGGCGGCGCGCAGCATGCCCGGCCAGGCCGCGTGCTCGGCCGCGGTGAACGGCCGCCGGCGGGCGTAGGCCGCGGACAGCATCTTCCAGTGCGCTTCGAGATAGTCGCCGTCGTCGTCCAGACACCAGTCGTTGCAGACCACGGCCAGGTCGAAGAGCAGGTAGTCGGTGCAGGCGTAGTAGAAGTCGATCAGCCCCGAGACCGTGTCGCCCTCGAACAGGACGTTGTCACGGAACAGGTCGGCGTGGATCACCCCGCGCGGCAGGTGCGAGAGATCCAGCTCATGCTGGAAGGACAGCTCGCTGTCCAGCAGAGCGAGATCCTCGGCGTTCAGGCGCTCCGCCAGCCGGCCGCGCGTCGCCGTGAGCCAGCCCAGGCCGCGGGCGTTGGCCTGTTCGCGCGGGAACGAGCCGGCGGCGTGGTGCATGTCGGCAAGCACCGTGCCCAGGGCGGCGCATTGCGGCACCGAGGGACGCTCCTCGCTGGCGCCGTCCAGGCGGTATACCAGTGCCGCGGGCTTGCCGGCCAGGCTCGACAGGAAACCGCCGTCGCGCCGCGTCACCGGGTGCGCGCTGGGCACCCCGCGCGCGGCGAGGTGGTCCATGAGCTCCAGGAAGAAGGGCAACTCCGCCGGCGTCAGCCGCTCGAACACGGTCAGCACCCAGTGGCCGCCGGTGGTGTCGACGAAGTAGTTGGTGTTGGTGATGCCCTCGGATATGCCGCGGTAATCGCGCAGCGTGCCGACATGGTAGTCGGCCAGGAAGGCCTCGAGCTGCTCGGGTTCGATGCGCGTGTAGACGGACATAACGGTTAGAGGCAAGAGGAAAGGGGAAAGAGCAAAGCGGCGAAAAGAGCGGCGACGCTCTCGCGGGCGGGGTCTTTCTTCGCGCTTGTCTCTCTCATCTTTGTAAACGCTTCCGGAATACGCGCATCTCCTTGGCCGCTTGGTTGTCGCCACGCGCCTCGGCGGTCGCGATGCCGCTGTCGAACGCCGCGGCCGCCGCCTCCGTGTCGCCGGCGGCCGCCAGGGCCTTGCCGTACAGCTTCCACGCGGCGGAATACTGCGGGTCCTGTTCGACCGCGGCCCGCAGGTGCTCGGCGGCCTCGCCGGGCCGTTCCTCCTTGAGGTAGACCTCGCCCAGCGAGAAACGCAGCAGGGGCGTGTCCCTGCCGCCGGCCAGCATCTTTTCCAGGTCGTCGCGCATGCCCATAAAGGCGGGGAGTTTAACTTATTGGAAGACGGAAGACGGAAGACGGGGGAGGGTATCTGCTAGCGACGCCAGAAGGCGGGCGTCAGCACTACCAGCAGGGTGAAGATCTCCAGCCGCCCCAGCAGCATGGCCAGGCACAGGATCCACTTGCCGGCGTCCGGCACCGCGGCCATGTTGGAGGCGACCTCGCCCAGCCCCGGTCCCAGGTTGTTGAGGCAGGCGGCCACCGCGGAGAAGGCGGTCAGCTCGTCCATGCCCAGCGCGAGCATGCTCAGGAACATCACGATGTACAGGCCGACATAGACCGAGAAAAAGCCCCACACGGCCTGCGAGACCTGCGACGGGATCAGGCGCCCGCCGAGCTTGATCGGCATCTCCGCGCTGGGATGCACCAGCCGGTTCACTTCGCGCAGGCCCTGCTTGAGCAGCAGCGTGAAGCGAACCACCTTGATCCCGCCCGCCGTGGAGGCCGCGCAGCCGCCCACGAAGCTGCCCAGCAGCAGCATCATCGGCAGGAAGCTCGGCCAGACCGAATAGTCGGCCGTCGTGAACCCGGTGGTGGTGCCGATCGACATCACCTGGAATATGCTCTTGATCAGCGCGGCCTCGGGATCGGAGTAGGTCCCGGAAACGAACAGGAACAGCGCGCTCACGCTGGTCGCGAGCAGCACCAGCAGGCAGAAGGCGCTGAATTCGGGATCGCGCCCGTACGGCATGACGCTGGCGCTGCGCCAGGCGGCGAAGTGCAGGGCGAAGTTCAGGGCCCCCAGGAACATGAATACCACGGCGATGGTCTCGATCAGCGCGCTGTCGAAGTGGCCCATGCTCAGGTCGTGGGTGGAGAAGCCGGCGGTGGCGACAGTGGAAAAGGCGTGCGCCACGGCGTCGAAGGGTTGCATCCCGGCGAGCCAGTAAGCGCCCACGCAGGCCGCGGTCAGCCCCACGTAGATCAGCCACATGGCCTTGGCGGTCTCGCGGATGCGCGGGGTCAGCTTGTTGTTCTTGATCGGGCCCGGCGTCTCGGCGCGGAAGAGCTGCATGCCGCCCACGCCCAGCATCGGCAGCACCGCCACCGCCAGCACGATGATGCCCATGCCGCCCAGCCACTGCATGAGCTGGCGCCAGAACAGGACGGCGTGCGGCAGCGTGTCCAGCCCCGTGAGCACGGTGGCGCCGGTGGTCGTCAAACCGGATACGGACTCGAACACCGCGTCGGTGAACGACATCGCGGGGGCATCGGCCAGGTACAGCGGCACCGCGCCGAACAGGGACAGCACCGCCCAGAACAGGACCACCACGAGGAAGCCGTCGCGCAGCCGCAGGTCGCGGCGCACACGGCGTACCGGCAGCCACAGGATCAACCCGCCCAGCAGGGTGATGCAGAAGCCGGACAGGAAGGCGTCGACTTCGCCGTCGCCGTAATGCACGCCCACCGCCGCCGGCGCCAGCATGGTGGTCGAGAACATCATCAGCAGCAGGCCGACCACCCGCTGTGTCACGGCGAGCTGGAGGCTCACGCCGGTCCGCCTCCGTTCACACGAAGCCCAGCCCGACCTGGAACAGACGTTCCACGTCGGGCGTGTACTTCTTGTCCACGATGAACAGGATCACGTGATCGCCGGACTCGATCACGGTGTCGTGATGGGCGATCACGACGTCGTCGCCGCGCGCGATGGCGCCGATGGTGGTGCCCGGCGGCAGCTTGATCTCGTCGATGCGGCGGCCCACCACGCGGGAATTGCGGGAGTCGCCGTGCGCCACCGCCTCGATCGCCTCGGCGGCGCCGCGGCGCAGTGAGTGCACACGGACCACGTCGCCGCGCCGCACGTGGGCGAGCAGGGCGGACACCGTGGATTGCTGGGGCGATATTGCGATGTCGATCACGCCGCCCTCGACCAGGTCCACGTAGGCCAGCCGGTTGATCAGGGACATCGCCTTGCGCGCGCCCAGGCGCTTGGCCAGCATCGACGACAGGATGTTGGCCTCGTCGTCGTTGGTCACCGCGCAGAACACGTCCACGCTCTCGATGTTCTCTTCCTGCAGCAGCGCCTCGTTGGCGGCGTCGCCCACCAGGATGATGGTCTTGTCGACCTGTTCCGAGAGCCGCCGCGCCCGTTCGCGGTCCTTCTCGATCAGCTTGACCTGGCAATGGCTCTCCAGGGCGCGGGCCAGGCGCAGACCGATGTTGCCGCCCCCGGCCAGGACCACCCGCTTGACCGGCCGGTCGAGCTTGCGCAGTTCGCTGATCACGCGCTTGATGTGGTGCTTGGCGGCGACGAAGAACACCTCGTCGTCGGCCTCGATCACCGTGTCGCCTTCGGGGATGATGGGTTTGCCCCGGCGGTAGATCGCCGCCACCCGCGTGTCCACGCCGGGGATATGGTCACGGATGGTGCGCAGCTCGTGGCCTACCAGCGGTCCCCCGTAATAGGCCTTCACGCCCACCACGCGGACCCGGCCGGCGGCGAAGTCCACCACCTGCAGGGCGCCCGGATACTGGATCAGCCGCGTGATGTAGTCGGTGACCAGTTGCTCCGGACTGATGTGCATGTCCACCGGCAACGCCTCCTGCTGGAAGAGGCGGTCCTCGTTGAGGTACTCGGCGGCGCGGATGCGGGCGATCTTGGTGGGGGTGTGGAACAGCGTGTAGGCGATCTGGCAGGCGATCATGTTGGTCTCGTCGGCGTCCGTGACCGCGATGATCATGTCGGCGTCGTCGGCGCCGGCGCTGCGCAGCACCTCGGGGAAGGCGGCGAAACCCTGCACGGTGCGGATGTCCAGGCGGTCCTGGAGCTCCGCGAGCAGGGCCGCCTGCGTGTCCACGACGGTGACGTCGTTGGCCTCGTTGGCCAGGTTCTCGGCGAGCGTGGCGCCCACCTGTCCGGCCCCCAGTATGATGATCTTCATAATCGGTCCGGATCGGCCGCGCGGCCGGTCGCCCCGGCGCCCGCGCGAACATGGACATCAACCTCTCGCCGCCGCGATTCACGCATGTGTCAAGGTTACACCCTGTCGTCGTGCTCGCGCGCCCCCGGCGGCGGATCCGCGGCGTGCGAACGGTAAGCCGCCGGGGCGCGGGGCGCAAGGGGCAACGGTGGACGCCCATCGCGCGTAGAATGGGGGGAACGCATGGTGCGAGAGACGAGATGTCGGATTGGTTGGACGAGGTGGCCTGGGACGAGCGCGGCCTGGTGCCGGCGATCGCCCAGGATGCCGAAGGCGGCCGGGTGCTGACCCTGGCCTGGATGAACCGCGAGGCCCTGGCCGCGACCGCGGAATCCGGATACGCCACCTATTGGTCACGTTCCCGTGGCAAGCTGTGGCGCAAGGGCGAGAGTTCCGGACACCGCCAGCGCGTGGTGGAGATGCGGCTGGACTGCGACAACGACGCGGTCCTGCTGCGGGTGGAACAGGCCGGAGGCATCGCCTGTCACACGGGCCGGGAGAGCTGTTTCTTCCGGCGTTTGGAGGACGGCGCGTGGCGCGCCGCGGACCCGGTCCTTAAGGATCCCGCCGAAATCTATCCGAATCATGGCTGAAAGCGATATCCTGGCGCGTCTGACCGACGTGCTCGCGGCCCGTCGCCGCGCCGACTCCGATAGTTCCTACGTGGCCGGGCTGTATGCGCGAGGCGGGGATGCGATCCTGGCCAAGATCGAGGAGGAGGCGGCCGAGGTCGTGGAGGCCGGACGCGGCGCGGACGACGCGCACCTGGTCCACGAAGTGGCCGATCTCTGGTTTCATAGCATGGTATTGCTGCTGTATCGCGACCTGGCGCCGGACGACGTGCTGGCCGAGCTGGCGCGCCGATTCGGCGTGTCGGGCCTGGAGGAGAAGGCGGCGCGCGGACGCGGGGACTGACCCGGCGGGCCGCATCGAGACAACGACGAGGTAACGGTTATGGGTATCGGTGGCATCAGCATCTGGCAACTTTTGATCGTGCTCGCGATCGTGGTGATGATCTTCGGCACCAAGCGGTTGCGGAACATGGGCGGCGACCTGGGCTCGGCCATCAAGGGCTTCCGCTCGGCGATGAAGGAGGGCGACAACCAGGACGCCCGCAAGCGCGACGAGGATCCGCAGGTCATCGACCAGCTCGGCGAGACCAAGTCCAACACCGATCCGGTGGAGGACGCGGATAAGCGTCACGACGAGGCCAAGCACAAGTAGCCGGGCGCTGCCGTGTTCGACATCGGCTTCTGGGAACTGGCCCTGATCGCGGTCATCGGGTTGATCGTGCTGGGACCGGAGCGTCTGCCGGTCGTGGCCCGCACCCTCGGCCTGTGGGTGGGGCGTGCGCGCGGCTACGTGCGCGGGGTCACCAGCGAGCTGGATCGCGAGATCCGGCTCCAGGAGATGCGCGAACATTTCGAGCGCACGCGCCAGGAGTTGTCGGACAAGGTCAATCTCGCCGAGAGCGAGATCCGCGAGACCGGCGATTCGGTACGCGAGGCGGGCGAGGACGCGCGCCATGCCCTGGACGAGGCCAGCAAATCCGGCGAATCGGGGCCGGCGGCCGGCGGCGAGGATGACACACCCCGCAAGGACGACGGCGGCCGCGACCACGAGCGGAACGGATAGCGGCGCATGGCGGACAACCGCGAGGACAACGGCGGGCAGCGGGAGGGCGCCGACAAGGAACAGCCGCTGATCGTCCACCTGCTGGAACTGCGCAACCGGCTGCTGCGCGCGGTGATCGGCGTCCTGGTGGTGTTCGTGCCGCTGGCCTATTTCGCCAGCGAGCTGTTCACCTATCTGTCCGGGCCGCTGCTGGCCCACATGCCCGAGGGCGGCAGCCTCATCGCCACCGAGGTGGCGGCGCCGTTCCTGGCTCCCTTCAAGCTGGCCATGGTCCTGTCCGTCGTGGTCTCCCTGCCCTGGACCCTGTACCAGGTCTGGGCCTTTATCGCGCCGGGGCTCTACGCCAGCGAACGGCGCCTGGGCCTGCCGCTGGTGGTCTCCAGCACCCTGCTGTTCTACCTGGGCATGGCCTTCGCCTACTTCGTGGTGTTCCCGGTGATCTTCGGCTTCTTCGTCAGCGTCGCCCCGAGCGGGGTGGCGGTGATGACCGACATCAGCCGCTACCTGGATTTCGTGCTGGGCATGTTCATGGCCTTCGGCATCGCCTTCGAGGTGCCGGTGGCGATCGTGCTCATGGTCTGGGCCGGTTTCGTCACTCCCAGCCAGTTGGCCGGCTACCGCCCGTACGTGGTGGTCGGCGCCTTCGCCATAGCCATGCTGCTGACCCCGCCGGACGTCATCTCCCAGAGCCTGCTGGCGATACCCGTGTATCTGCTCTACGAGGCGGGTATATGGGCGGCGCGCTTCATGGTGCCGGGCGTGCGCGAGGTCGAGGCCCAGAAGCGCGACGAATCCTGATTTGGGGAATCCACCGATTTCACGGATTCCACGGATTGTAAAAAGTCCCTGCCCAAATCCGTGCCATCGGTGTAATCGGTGGATTGTTTCTGTCTCTCGTGCCTTCGAAAGCCATGAATTATCCGCCGATTAACGCCGATGGACGCAGAGGGTTGAAGGCGGCCTTCTTGATCCGCGTTCATCGGCGTCCATCTGCGGATAGTCTCTTCTTTGGACTTCTCCTTTAGAAGAAATCCACGGATTCCACGGATTGGGAGAAAATCCTCCGAAAGTCCGTGTATTCGGTGTATTCGGTGGATTGCTTCTGTCTCTCGTGTCTTCGAAAGCCATGAATTATCCGCCGATTAACGCCGATGCACGCAGAGGGTTAAAGGCCGCTCCCGATCGGCGTTCATCGGCGTTAATCTGCGGATCGTCTCTTACTTCCTTGCTTCTTTAGAGGGAATCCACGGATTGCACAGACGGTAAAGGCCGGTGCGCAAACCCGTGTCATCCGTGCAATCGGTGGCTTATTCCCCGGCCGATTCAGGTTGCGTTCAGTCCCCGTATCCCAGGGTAGGCGCCGTGGAGAAACGGGACGCGGCGATGGCGCGGATGGATGCCGTGCGCGTCGAGGGAGCGGCGGCCGCGTCCCGGGATACACACTTGAGTCGGAGCCAATAGCGATGAAACGAATCGATACGAATATGATGCGAACCGGCCTGCTGGGCCTGACACTGGTCGCCGGGTCCGCGGCGGCCGTCGAACTGGGCGGCGGAGGCGGCGCCGGCGTGAGCGTCGGCGCCGGAGTCGATGCCGGCGGTGTCGGCGCGAAGACCGAGCTCGAGGCCGACGCCACGGTCCGGCAGCGTTTCCGCGGCCTGGATCGCGACGGCGACGGCGCCGTCACTCGCGGCGAACTCGCGGCCGACAGCCGCCTCGCCAACGAGTTCGGCCGTTTCGATGCCGACGGCAACGGCAGCCTCAGCCGCGCGGAGCTCGGCACCGCGATGAAGGCCGGTGTCGACGTTCGGGCCGCCACCAAGGGGGCCGCCGCGGCCGGCAGCCAGGCGGCCGAGCAGGCGTCCGAGCGTGGCCAGGATGCCGCCCGGCGCGGCGCCGATGCGGCCGAGCGCGCCGGCGAACGCGCCCGCGGTGCCGCGGAGACCGGTGCCGAGGCGGCCGCCGGCGCCGCGGCCGATGCCCGCGCGCGGGGTGCCGGCGCATCCGGCTCCGCCCGTGGCGAGGCGCAAGTCGGCGCCGAGGGCGAGGCGTCGGCCGAGGCCGACTGACCCGGCCCGTTCGCCGCATATCGGCGACAAAAAAGGCCCCGTGCCGCGGCACGGGGCCTTTTTCATGCGCGGCGGCGCGGGGCGATCAGCCGCCCTGGCTGCCGCCGCCCATGGCGCCCGACGGCTGCATCGCCTGCAGTTGCTGACGCAGCTTCTGCATGCGCTGGAGCAGTTCCTCGGTCTGCGGGTCCTGTTCCTTCATCGCCGTGAGGGTGTCCTCCTGCAGTTTCTCGCCCGCCTTGCGGATGTCCTCCTGCTGCAGGACCTCCTGCTGGGCCTGCTGCATCTTCTGGCGCTCGGCCTGGAACTCGGAGGCCAGCTCCTGGCGCTGTTCCTTGCTCAGCTCCTCGTTCTGGAAGCGCTTGCCGAGCTTCTCCATCTTGGCGCGGCCGGCCTCGACGTCGTAGCCGGTCTCGCTCATGGCGTCCTGGACCTGCGTTTCGAACGCCTCGCGCTGTTCCTCCAGCTCGGGGTTCTCGGCGATCGTTTCCTGCCGGATCTGCTGCAGCTTCTGCGCCGCCTGCCGGTATTCCTGGACGATCTGCTGCATCTTCTGCTTCTGCTGGCCGGCCTGGGGCGCGGCCTGCGGAGCGGCTTCCTGCGCGCCGGCGGCCACCGGCAGCGCCAGGGCGGCGGCCAGCATTGCCGCGACGGGGCCGCGGTTTCGGTTGCTCAACATCGCATCCTCTTTCAATGAATCTTGCGGGTAATGAAACAGGCTAGCAGCCGGGCCGGTTCCGTCGCAAAGCGATCATGGCCCGATGCAGGGCCGCAAGACGGCGCTAGCGGCCGGAAGCCAATGCGTCCGCGGCGCGGGTGGTCTCCGGCAGCCGGTAGCGGGTCAGGCAGCGCATGACCCGGTCGACGGCCGTTTCCAGTCCCACGCGATGGCCGGGCGAGACGTAGATCGGCTTTACCCCGGCCCGCGATCGCAGGACGGCGCCGATGATCTCGTCGCCGTCGTAGAGCGGGGTCCACGCCCCGCGTTCCTCGGGCACGGGGCCGTGGCGGCCGGTCAGGCGCGATTTGCCCACGCCGATGCTGGGCAGGTCGGTAACCAGGCCGAGATGGCAGGCGATGCCCATGCGTCGCGGATGGGCGCTGCCCTGGCCGTCGCAGAGCAGCAGGTCGGGTGGGGCGGTCAGGCCCTCGAGGGCGTCCAGCACGGCCGGGATCTCCCGGAACGAGAGCAGGCCGGGAACGTAGGGAAAGACGGTCTCGCGCCGCGCCAGCGACGAATCGAGCGGGCGCAGGTCCTCGGCGTCGAGCACGACGACGGCCGCGCGCGTCACGCGGCCGCCGTCCTCGAAGCCGACATCGACGCCGGCGATCCGCCGCACGGGGCCGAGATCGTCGTGGCGTACCACGGCGTCCGCCAGCCGCCGCTGGATCGCCACCGCCTCTCGCGGCGTGACGTCCCAGCGGTGGCGGATGCCGGCGTCCTCCGGTGCCGTCAGAACTTTTCCCGTGCGCTGCTGAGCGCGTTCTTGAGGGAGTTCCAGGCGTTCTCGGCGCCCTGGCGGAGCTCCTCGAACGCGGCCTCGCTGGAGGCGCGCAACTCCTCGAGCTTGCCGCGGGCCTCCTCGCGCTGTTCGCGCAACTCGTCCAGATATCGTTGGTAGCGTTCCTTGGCCTCGCCGGAGGCTTCCCGGCTCTTCTCCTCGAAACGGGCGATCTCGGCGTTCACCTCGTCGAGCTTGGCCTTGATCCGTTCGATCCATTCGTCGCGCGTCGCCATGGGGCACTCCTTTGTGCGCTGCGAAATGTAACGAATGGTATGCGGGCGGCGGCGACGGTATTCAAGCGGGCGGGGGGCCGCGACGGCTTCTAATCCGTCGCCTGTGATTTCTCGGCGAGGCGCCGCATCGCCGCCACGGTCTCGTCGCTCACATGGTGCTCGATGCCCTCGGCGTCCTGGCGGGCCGTGGTCTCGGATACGCCGATGGCGCGCAGAAAGCGCAGGACGGTGATGTGGCGGCTGCGCGAATCCTCGGCCATGCGCCGGCCGGCGTCGGTGAGGAAGATGGAACGGTAGGGCTCGCTGGTGACCAGGCCGCGCTCGTCGAGGCGCCGGATCATCTTGCCGACGGTGGCCTGGGTCACGCCCATGCGCTGGGACAGTTCCACCGCGCGGGCCTCGCCCTTGGCGTCGATCAGATCGGCGATCAGCTCGACATAATCCTCGACCAGCTCGGTTTCGTGGGCCTTGCGGACGTGCTGATGCTGACGGGCGTGCACGTCCGGCGCGAGCATCTCGTCGGGATGCTCGCTGGAGGTGACGTGTTCCAGATCCTTGTCTTGCTTCGTGGCCACAATACAGCTTATATCGTTTGCCTAGGCTTTTGACAATGTATGCCCAGGCAAACTTTTTGAGTCCCTGTTAAGAATTCGCCCCGCCACGCAAGCGGTGCAGTACCGGCGCGGTGTCGGGCCGTACACCGCGCCAGACGCGGAACGACTCCGCCGCCTGTTCCACCAGCATGCCCAGGCCGTCGCTCGCGCTCGCGGCGCCGTGGTCCAGGGCCCAACGCACGAAGGCGGTCGGGGTGTCGCCGTAGACCATGTCGTAGGCGGTTCCGCCGGGCGCGAACAGGCCGTCGGGGAGTGTCGGGACATCGCCGCCGAGACCCGCCGCGGTGGCGTTGATCAACAGGTCGAACGGCGCCTGGGCATTGATGTCCTCGAAACCGACACCCGTGGCCGGGCCGCGGTCGGCGAAGCGATGCGCCAGATCGACGGCGCGCGTCGCCGTGCGGTTGGCCACCACGACCCGGGACGGGCTTTCCGCCAGCAGCGGTCCGAGCACGCCGCGCGCGGCGCCGCCGGCGCCCAGCAGGAGGATGCGCCGGCCGCCGAGCGCCAGACCCAGGTTGACCGTGAGGTCGCGCACCAGGCCGTGGCCGTCCGTGTTGTCGCCCTCGCGACGGCCGTCGGGCAGCCGCATGAGGGTGTTGACCGCGTCCGCGGCCTCGGCCCGGTCGGTGAGCAGGTCCGCGAAGCGCGCCGCCTCGGCCTTGAACGGCACCGTGACGTTGAGGCCTGCCCCGCCCTCGGCGAAGAAGTGCGCCGCGGTCTCGGTGAAGCCGTCGCGGGGTGCCGGCAGCAGGTCGTAGACCAGGTCCTCGCCGGTCTGGGCCGCGAAGGCGGCATGAATCTCGGGCGACTTGGAGTGATCGACCGGATGGCCGATCACCGCGTAGCGGTCGGTCATGTCAACAGGCCCCTAGCCAGCGGGCGGCGTCCTTGGCGAAATAGGTGAGCACCCCGTCCGCGCCCGCGCGCTTGAACGATCCCAGGCACTCCAGCACCGCCTTGCGCTCGTCGAGCCAGCCGTTGGCGGTGGCGGCCTTGAGCATGGCGTACTCGCCGGAGACCTGGTAGGCGAAGGTGGGCACGCCGAAGGTCGTCTTCACGCGGTGGACGATGTCCAGATAGGGCAGGCCCGGCTTGACCATCACCATGTCGGCGCCCTCGTCGAGATCGGCCGCGACCTCGCGCAGGGCCTCGTCGCCGTTGGCGGGGTCCATCTGGTAGGTCTGCTTACCGGCGCCGCCGAGATTGCCGGCGGAGCCCACCGCCTCGCGGAAGGGGCCGTACAGGTCCGAGGCGTACTTGGCGGCGTAGGACAGGATCTGCGCGTTGTGCAGGCCGCGGGTCTCGAAGGCGGTGCGGATCGCACCCACGCGGCCGTCCATCATGTCCGAGGGCGAGACCACGTCGGCGCCGGCCTCGGCGTGCGCCAGGGCCTGCGCCACCAGCACGTCCACCGTGGCGTCGTTGCGCACGTAGCCGCCGGCGTCGATCAGGCCGTCCTGGCCGTGGCTGGTGTAGGGGTCCAGGGCCACGTCGGTGATCACGCCCATCTCGGGCAGCCCGGCCTTGAGGCGGCGGATGGCCTCGGGCACCAGGCCCTCGGGATTGGCGGCCTCGTTCGCCTCGGGATCCTTCTTGTCCGGGTCGATCACCGGGAACAGCACCACCGCGGGCACGCCGAGCTCGAAGGCGTCTTGCGCCTCCGCCACCACCTCGTCCAGCGTATACCGGCGCACGCCGGGCATCGCGGCCACCTCGACCGGGTCGCCCTCGGTAATGAAAAGCGGGTAGATCAGGTCGTCTACCGTGAGCCGCGATTCCCGAGTCAGGCGCCGCGAGAACGCATGGGCCCGCAGGCGCCGGAAGCGGGTGCCGGGATAGCGGCCGGGGAACACGTCGGTCATCGAACGACTCCAAACGCAAGGGCGCGCGGAGTATAACAATGCCCGAAGGGGGCCACTGACGCCCAAACCAACGGATTCGGAGTGCCACGCGATGCGCGACACCATGCCGATGCTTGCCGAGACCGATTTCCCGCCGCTGCGGCGGGGCCGGCTCGAGACGCTGCAGATGAACCTGGGGTATCTCTGCAACCTGGCCTGTACCCATTGCCACGTGGCGGCCGGCCCGCGCCGGACCGAGCTGATGGATCGCGAGACCATGGACGTGGCGCTGGCTTTCATCGAGCGCCACGGCATCGCCAACCTCGACGTCACCGGCGGCTCGCCCGAGATGAACCCCGATTTCCGCTACCTCATGCGCGAGGCCGCGGCGCGGGGCGCGCATCTGATGGATCGTTGCAATCCCACCATCATCGAAGAGCCGGGCTACGAATGGGTGCCGGACTTCCTGGCGGACCACGGCGTCGAGGTGATCGCCTCGCTGCCCTGCTACAGCGCCGACAACGTCGACCGCCAGCGCGGCAAGGGCGTGTTCGACGCCAGCATCCGCGCCCTGCGCAAGCTCAACGAGCGCGGTTACGGCATGCCCGGCACGGGTCTGGCCCTGAACCTGGTCTACAACCCGGTCGAGCCGGTGCTGCCGCCGCCGCAGGAGGCGCTGCGCGAGGACTACCGGCGCTTCCTGCGCGAGCGCTTCGGCATCGAGTTCAACGAACTGTTCACCATCGCCAACATGCCGATCAAGCGCTACGGCTCCATGCTCATGTCCAAGGGGCGCTTCGGCGAGTACATGGACCTGCTGCGCGGCGCCCACCGGCCGGAGAACGCGGCCCAGGTGATGTGCCGCAACCTGGTGAGCGTGGATTACCGCGGCTACGTCTACGACTGCGACTTCAACCAGATGCTGGAGATATCCCTGGGCGCCGCCGACAAGCCGCGCACCCACCTGCGCGACCTGCTCGACGCCGAGCTGGCGGGGCGCCCGATCGCCGTCGCAGACCACTGCTACGGCTGCACCGCCGGCCAGGGCAGTAGCTGCGGCGGCGCCCTCAGCTAGCGCCAATCACCAATCACCAATCACGAGTCACGGCCATAACAATGACAGCCACCAGAACCAGCGTCCTGGCACGCTATTCGGAGGGCGCCAAGGCCCGCCAGGAAGACCTCTGCTGCCCCGTCGACTACGACCGGCGCCTGCTGGCGGCCCTGCCGGACGAGATCGTCGAGCGCGACTACGGCTGCGGCGATCCGTCGCGTTACGTGCGCGCCGGCGACACCGTGCTCGATCTGGGCTCGGGCGGCGGCAAGATCTGCTACATGGCCGCCCAGCTCGTGGGCGAGGCCGGCCGCGTCATCGGCGTGGACATGAACGACGACATGCTCGCCCTGGCGCGCAAGTACCAGGACGAGATGGCCGCGCGCCTGGGCGGCGACCGGGTCGCGTTCCACAAGGGGCTGATCCAGGACTTGGCCCTGGACCTGGCGGCCACCGAGGGCTGGCTGGCCGAGCATCCGGTGACGGACGCCGCCGGCCTGATGGCCCTGCAGGACCGGCAGGCGGCCCAGCGCCGCGAGGCGCCGCTGATCGCCGACGGCTCGGTGGACCTGGTGATCTCCAACTGCGTGCTCAATCTCGTGGCCGAGCGCGACCGGCGCGGCATGATCGCGGAGATATTCCGGGTGCTTAAGCCGCACGGCCGGGTCGCGATCTCCGACATCGTCGCCGACGAGCCGGTGCCCGACGAGCTCAAGAACGATCCCGAACTCTGGAGCGGCTGCATCTCCGGGGCCTTCCACGAGAAGGCCTTCCTGGACGCCTTCGTCGAGGCCGGCTTCGTCGGCGTCGGCTACGACAAGTGGCAGGCCGAGCCCTGGCGCACCGTCGGCGGCATCGAGTTCCGTTCCGTGACCCTGGTGGCGAGCAAGCCGGAGGCGGGCGCGTGCGTCGACCGCGGCCATGCCGTGATCTATCGCGGCCCCTTCGCGGAGGTCCGCGACGACGAGGGGCACGTATTCCCGCGCGGCGAGCGCATGGCCGTGTGCGCCGGCACCTACCGGCTGCTCACCGAGGGGCCGTACGCCGACGACTTCGTCGGCATCGCCCCGGCCGGGGATGCCGCGGAGCGCCCGTGGTGCGCGCCGCCCGGCACACGCCGGCCGGCCGCCGAGACCAAGGGCGGCCGCCACCGTGGCGGCGACGGCGGCGGTTGTTGCTGATCGGATCGCCGTGCGTCTGTACTCGCCCGCGCATTCCCTGCTTTAATACCGGACATGGCCAGTCCCGAGCAGCTCACGACGTGGCTCAACGCCACCGCCGACGGTGACCAGCGCGCCTTCCGGCAGCTATATACCGCCACGTCGCCGCAACTCTACGCCCTGCTGCTGCGTATCCTGAAAACCGAGGAGCGCGCGGAGGATGCGTTGCAGGACGCCTTCGTCAAAATCTGGCAGAAGGCCGGCACCTATTCGCCGGATCGCGGCGCGCCGCTGACGTGGTTGATGTCGGTCGCCCGCTACCGCGCGCTGGACCTGCTGCGCCGGCAGCGCCCCGAAGTGGGCCTGCCCGAGGACGCCGACCTGGCGGCCGCGGTCCTGGTGGACGAGGTGAGCCGCAGCCCGGCCCAGGACCAGGAGACCCTGCAGTCGCTGGAGTCCGTCCAGACCTGTCTCGGCACGCTCCAGGACGAGCACAAGCGCAGCCTGCTGCTGGCTTACTACGACGGCCTCACCCATCAGGAACTCTCCCGCAAGCTCGACGCCCCGCTGGGTACCGTCAAGAGTTGGATTCGGCGCGGCCTGATGCGCCTGCGGGAATGCCTCGCGGAGCTGACGCGATGAGCACGGACGCGGATAACGGACCGGATATGCGCGCCGCCGAGTACGTCCTGGGCACGCTCGAGCCCGGGGAGCGCGAGCGGGTCGCGGCCGAGATGCTGCACGACCGCGAGCTGTGCCTGGAGATCGCCTACTGGGAGGAACAACTCGGGCAACTCGGGCTGATGCTGGCGCCGGTGCGCCCGCCGCGGCGCGTGTGGCGCCGCATCGCGATGCGCACCGGCGTGCGCGACGAGGGCGATTCCGCGCGCGGCACGCGCCTGTGGCAGGGATTGGCGCTGGCCGCCTCGGTCGCCGCGCTGGCGCTGGCCGCGGTGCTCTACGTGGGCGTGCCCACGACGCCGACCGAGGCCGAGCCGCCGGTCTACGCGAGCATGATCCACGACGATCCCACGGGCGCCGGCTGGATGCTCACGGCCGGCGCCGGCGACGACCGCCTGACGGTCACCGCGATCCACGCCTATCCGCTGCCGCCGGACAAGTCGCTGCACCTGTGGCTGCTGCCGCCGGAGGGCGATCCGGTGTCGCTCGGCCTGATGCCGGCCGAGGGCGGCAAGGAACGCATGGCCATGCCGGAGGGCGCCGAGCGCATGCTCGACGAGGGCGCGAAGTTCGCGGTCTCCATGGAGCCGCCGGGCGGCTCGCCCGAGCCGCGGCCCACCGGCAAGGTGATGTGGGTGGTGCCGGTGACCGCCCGCGCCGGCTGAGACCGGCGCCGCCTCAGTCGTCGGCGCCGCCGGCGTCGTTCAGGGCCCAGTCGTAGGCGTAATCGTCCACTTCGCCGGCCGCGTCCAGGCGGGCCGACAGCGCGGGTGCCGCGTACTGCCGGAGATGGCTGATCACCCCCGCCTCGCTGCCGCCGAAATCCTCCCGGTACCAGTCATAGATGCGCGAGGCCGTCACCCGGCCGTCCTCAATCCGGACCCCGCGCGGGCTGTTCACGTACGCCCTGGCGTTGTCGCGTAGCTGCCGGTATACCCCGGCGCCCGTGTAGGCCGACTTCAGCAGGTTGGGGCAGCCGACCGAGGCGCAGTTCACGCCGTAGTGGATCAGCGGGGTGTCCCAGATGGGGCGCAGGATGCGGTGCTCGATGTCGTTGAGGGTCAGGCGGGTGCCGGCCACCGTGACCACCTTGCGATCCCAGGGGCCGCTGCTGAACAGCCCGCCCAGGTCGCGGATGCTGTCCACGGGGTAGTCCTCCAGGATCAGGCGCACCGTGGCGGCGTTGTACAGGTTCAGCCAGTAGGCCAGTTGCTGGTCCCGGTTGTGGGCATCGATGTCGACCGCCTCCAGGCGCCGGATGTAGGCCGCCAGGGCCGCCCGGTCGGCCTTGGACACCGCGCCGTAGCGCAAGCGGTTCAGGTCCAGCGCCGGATCGGGCTCGATGTAGCGCGTCAGGAACTCGCTCCAGGCCCCGTGATCGATGGTCGCCTCGCTGGTGGGGTCGTGTTCCTTCCAGCGCGGCCACGGTTCCGCCTCGGGGGCGGCGGCCGCGGCGCCGGCCAGGGCGAGGCCGGCCAGGGTGGCGATCAGGCGATTGGGCATCGGACAAATCCTCGGTCTGGTTGTCTTCCGGATCCGGCGGCACGGTTGACCTCGTGACGCCGCCCCCCGATTCTACGGGCACCGCCGTCGACCGGATGACGGGTCGACAGATTTCCACAACAGCCAGGACAAGACCAATGGCGGCACCGTTCCTGCTGGCCATCGACCAGGGCACGACCAGCTCGCGCGCGATCGTGTTCGACCGCGAGGGCCGTGTCGTCGGCGCCGATCAGCGCGAATTCAACCAGTATTTCCCGCGCGAGGCCTGGGTCGAGCACGACGCGGGCGAGATCTGGGAGGGCGTGCTGGCCGTGTGCCGGGGCGCGCTCGCCGCCGCCGGCATCGGCGCGGACGAGCTCGCGGGCTGCGGCATCACCAATCAGCGCGAAACCACCGTCGTCTGGGATCGTCACACCGGCGAGCCCATCCACCACGCCATCGTCTGGCAGGACCGGCGCACGGCCGATCTCTGCCGCCGGTTGGGCGACGCCGACACCGAGGCCTGGCTGCAGGCCAAGACCGGCCTGCTGCTGGACCCGTACTTCTCGGCGACCAAGCTGCGCTGGCTGCTCGACAACGTGCCCGACGCCCGCCGCCGCGCCGAGGCGGGGGAGCTGGTCTTCGGCACCATCGACACTTGGCTGCTCTGGCGCCTCACCGGCGGCCGGGTGCATGCCACCGACGCCAGTAACGCCTCGCGCACGCTGCTGTTCAACATCCACGAGCAGCGCTGGGACGAGGAGCTGCTGGCGTTCTTCGACATCCCGCCGCAACTGTTGCCGGAGGTGCGCGACAACGCCGCCGATTTCGGTACCGCCGACGCCGCCCACCTGGGCGCGCCGTTTCCGATCGCGGCGATGGTCGGCGATCAGCAGGGCGCGCTGGTGGGCCAGGCCTGCTTCGAGGCGGGCATGGTCAAGTCCACCTACGGCACCGGCTGCTTCCTGGTGATGAACCTGGGCGAGGCGCCGGTGGCCTCGCGGCACCGCCTGCTGACCACCGTCGGCTACCGCCTGGACGGGCGCACCACCTACGCCCTGGAGGGCAGCATCTTCGTCGCCGGCGCCGCCATCCAGTGGCTGCGCGACGCCCTGAGGTTGATCGAGCAGGCTCCCGAGACCGAGCGCATCGCGGCCTCCATCGAGCACACCGACGGCGTGTACCTGGTGCCGGCCTTCACCGGCCTGGGCGCGCCCTACTGGGACCCCGAGGCGCGCGGCGCGATCCTGGGGCTGACCCGGGACACCGGCATCGAGCAGATTGTGCGTGCCGCGCTCGAATCCACCTGCTACCAGACGCGGGACCTGGTCGGCGCCATCGGCGACGACGCCATCACGCCCACCGAGCTGCGGGTCGACGGCGGCATGGTGAGCAACGACTGGGTCTGCAGCTTCCTCGCGGACGTCCTGCGCATCGACGTGGCGCGGCCGGGCGTGATCGAGACCACCGCCCTGGGCGCCGCCTACCTGGCGGGACTGCAGACCGGCGTGTACGGCTCGCTCGACGAGATCGCGCGGTTGTGGCACCGCGACCGGCTGTTCTCGCCGCGCCGACCCGCCGCCGAGATGGACGATCTGTACCGCGGCTGGATGGATGCCGTCGCCCGCGTCCGTAGTAAGCTCTGACAACGAATACGACCTGAACCCATCCCGCCGGGGAGACCCTCGCGAGCACGCGGCCCATGAATAACGAAACGCCAGGTATCGGCGGCCTCACGGACACCTTCGTCGGGTCGCTATCGGGATCGGCCGTGCTCGCGGGTGTGCTGCTCCTGCTGATACTGGCCTGGTTGGCCTACCGCCGGTTCGGCGGCCGCGTCGATCCGGCGCCGCTGGCGGCCGCCCTGATGCGGTCGAGCAGCGACGGCGCGCTGATCGTGGACCGGCGGGGCACCGTGCGGCGCGCCAACCCCGTGGCCACGCGGCTGCTGCAATTGCCGGCGGCGCAACTCGAGGGCGTGACGGTGGCCGAGTTGCTGGGGCACCGCTTCCGGCGCGACGCCCTGCAGCAGTGGGCCACGACCGACGCCAGCGGCGCCCCCCGGAGTCTGCGCATCCTGTATCCGCTGCCGCCGCCCGGCGGCGAGCGGCGGCTTCAGGTCACCTGGTACGCGCTGCACCGCCGCAAGCGGCTGGTGGGGCATCTCTGCCTGCTGCGCGACGCCCGCGCCGCCAGCGGCAACGGCAAGCGGGACGCGGGCGACACCACCCTCGACATCCTCACCGGCCTGCCCGGGCGCGGGCGTTTCCTGCAGCGCCTGGAGCGGGCCGTGGTACGCATGTACGAGACCTCGGGCCGCTTCGACTGCTCGCTGATCCTGCTCAACCTGGACCGCTTCAAGCAGGTCAACGACCACCTCGGGCCGGCGCTGGCCGACCAGGTGCTGATCACCATCGCCGAACGCCTGGCGGAGAGCGCCAGCGGCGAATACCTGGCCCGGCTGGAGGGCGACCAGTTCGGCATCCTGGTGGAGAAGCGCGGCCGGCCGCGCGACCCCCTGGAATTGGTGAACGCGATCAAGGCCGCGGTGGAGCGGCCGATCTCGGTCCACGCCAACGAGTTGCGGCTCACCGTTTCCATGGGCGTGGTGATCAACGCCACCGACTACCGCTACGCCGCCGACCTGCTGCGCGACGCCCGCATCGCCCTGGCCCAGGCCAAGCGCCGGGGGCTGGGGCAGCATCAGGTGTTCACGCGCCAGATGCGGGCCTACGCCCTCAAGCACGCCCGCATCGAGGCGGACCTGCGCACCGCGCTGGAGAACCGCGAGCTGCGCGCCGTCTATCAGCCCATCGTGGATGTCCAGGCCAAGCGGGTGGTCGGCTTCGAGACCCTGATCCGCTGGCGCCATCCCGAGCACGGCGAGATCAGCCCCGGCGAGTTCATCGACATCGCCGAGGACAGCGAGCGCATCGTGCCGATCGGCCGCCACATCCGCGCGGTCTCCTGCGAACGCCTGGCCGATTGGCAGCGCTCGGCGGGCGACCCCCAGCTCTACCTGAGCTTCAACCTCACCGACCACGAAATCCGCCGCGCGGAACTGGTCACCGAGCTGGGCGAATACCTCGGGCACCACAAGCTGCTGCCCGAGAGCGTGCGCATCGAGCTGGTCGAGCGCATGCTGCTGCAGGCGGACAGCCGGCGGGCGCTGGAGCGCCTGGTATCGCTGGGCCTGCCCCTGTACATCGACGACTTCGGCACCGGCTACTCGTCGTTCAGCCGGCTCTACGACACGCCCGTCCACACCATCAAGATCGACCGCAGCTTCGTGCAGCAGATGACCCGCTCGGAGCAGGCGATGAAGGTGGTGGGCGCGATCGCCGGGCTGGGGCACAGCCTGGGCGTGAACATGATCGCCGAGGGCGTGGAGGAGCTGGGCGAGTTGCGCAAGATGGAGTCGCTGGGCTGCACCCAGATCCAGGGCTACCTGTTCGCGGCCCCGGTGGAGGCGGAGATGGTGCCGGTCCTGCTGCGGGACCAGAGCTGGATCGAGAAGCGGCTGCGGCGCGCGGAGCGCGTGAGCTAGCCGGGCGCGCGGGGCAGGGAGTCGTATCGGACCCCGGTGCCGTGCCCGATACGGGCTGGATGCCGTTTTAAAGTCCCTGACGGGAATCCATCGATCCGCCGCCTTCAGGCGGCTCGCTTTCCCCTTCTGCCCCTTGGGGGAGAAGGTTGGGAAGAGGGGGTAGCGCGGCTGGCCGCGCTGTCGTCATCCCCCTCACCCCCGGATCAAGTCCGGGGCAGGCCCTGACCCTCTCCCCGGCGGGGAGAGGGAATACAGGGCCGGCCATGGGAGTGGCCGATTCGGCTTTGAGCCGTGCCTTGAGGCCACCGACTCTGACCGGTGGGGTATTTACAGCAGCTCTTCGACCGCCGCGCGCTCCTCGCGCAGCTCGGTCTCGGTGGCGGTCATCTTCTCGCGGGAGAAGTCGTCGATCGGCAGGTCCTGCACGACCTCGTAATCGCCGTTCTTGCACACCACCGGGTAGGAATAGATCACGCCCGGCTCGATGCCGTAGCTGCCGTCGGCCGGTACGGCCATGCTCACGATGCCGTCCGAGCCGCGGACCCAGTCGCGCACGTGGTCGATGGCCGACGACGCCGCGGACGCGGCCGAGGAGGCCCCGCGCGCTTGGATGATGGCGGCGCCGCGCTGCTGCACGGTGGGGATGAAGGTCTCGCGGTACCAGTCCTGTTCCACCAGGTCGGTGGCCGGGGTGCCGGCGACCTTGCAGTTGCTGATGTCGGGGTACTGGGTGGCGCTGTGGTTGCCCCAGATCACCAGGCCCTCGATGTCGGTCACGTGCTTGCCGGTCTTCTGCGCGAGCTGGGTCAGGGCGCGGTTGTGGTCCAGGCGGGTCATCGCCGTGAACTGGCGCGGATCCAGGTCGGGCGCGTTGGCCGAGGCGATCAGGGCGTTGGTGTTGGCGGGGTTGCCGACCACCAGCACCTTCACGTCGCGCGAGGCCACGTCGTTCAGGGCCTTGCCCTGCACCGAAAAGATCTGGGCGTTGGCCTGCAGCAGGTCGGAACGCTCCATGCCCTTGCCGCGCGGCTTCGCGCCGACCAGCAGCGCGATGTCGGCGTCCTTGAACGCCTCCTCGGGCTTGTCGCTCGCGATCACGTCCTGCACCAGCGGGAAGGCGCAGTCGTTGATCTCCATCACCACGCCCTGGAGGGCGTCCATCGCTGGCGGGATTTCCAGCAGTTGCAGGATCACGGGCTGGTCGGGACCGAGCATGTCGCCCGCCGCGATGCGGAAAATGAGCGAGTAGCTGATCTGGCCGGCGCCGCCGGTGATGGCGATGCGTACGGGTTGGGTCATGACGGCTCCTGAATGTTCGGGGACCAAGGCGCGCGGGGGTTCCGGCGCCGATTCGGCGCGTAAGGATAGCGGAAAGGCGTTCCCCGGTAAAAAAAGGTCACCGCGCGCGTCGGAATTCGCACCACGTGCGTACAAGGGGCATCTGGTACGGGACAGGGACCTTCCGGAACATGCGAATCGCCATCATCGGCTCCGGTATCGCGGGGCTCGGCAGTGCGTGGCTGCTGCATCGGGATCACGACGTCACGATCTTCGAGGCGGCCGGGTACCCCGGCGGCCACACCAACACGGTGGACGTGGGCGGCCGCGCCGTGGATACCGGCTTCATCGTCTACAACGAGCGCAACTATCCCCGGCTGCGGGCGCTGTTCCGCGAACTGGGCGTGGCCACGCGCGCCAGCGACATGTCCTTCGGCGTGTCCATGGGCGACGGCGCCCTGGAATGGGCCGGCGACGACTGGCGCAAGCTGTTCGCCCAGCGCCGCAATCTGGTGTCGCCCTCGCACTGGCGCATGATCGCCGACATCCTGCGTTTCAACCGCCAGGCCAAGGCCCTGCTGGCCGCCGATGCCGTGCCCGACGTCGACCTCGGCGCCTTCCTCGACGCCAACCGCTACGGCGCCGCCTTCCGCGACCGCTACCTGCTGCCCATGGGCGCCGCGATCTGGTCGGCGCCCGCGAGCGCCATGACCGACTTCCCGGCATCGGGCTTCCTGCGGTTCTTCGACAACCACGGCCTGCTCGACCTGCGCGACCGGCCGCGCTGGCGCACCGTGGTGGGCGGCAGCCGCCGCTATGTCGAGCGGCTGCTGGACACGGTCGGTCGCGAGCGCCTGCACCTCGGGCGGCCGGTACGCGCCGTGCAGCGCTCGGACGACGGCGTGCGGGTCACCGACGGCGACGGCCGCGCGGAAATCTACGACCGGGTCGTGCTCGCCACCCACGCCGACACCGCGCTGGCGCTGCTGGCCGATGCCGACGCGGACGAGCGCCGCGTTCTCGGCGCCTTCCGCTTCCAGCCCAACCGCGCCGTGCTGCACGACGATCCCGCGCTGATGCCGCGCCGGCGCGCGGTCTGGTCCTCCTGGAACTATCTCGCCGGTCGCGACGCCGCCGGCGACCGCCGGGTGTCGGTGACCTACTGGATGAACCGGCTACAGGGCCTGCCGCCGGACCGCCCCTTCTTCGTCAGCCTCAATCCCCTGCGCGAGCCCGAGCCCGCGCGGGTGATGCGCGAGATCGAATACGACCACCCGCTGTTCGACCGCGGCACCGCCGCCGCCCAGGCGGCGCTGCCGGACGTCCAGGGCCGCGGCGGCGTCTGGTATTGCGGGGCCTGGTGCGGCTATGGTTTCCATGAGGACGGTCTGGCCGCGGCCGAGCGCGTGGCCCGTGGCCTGGGCGTGACACCGCCCTGGGGGGATGTCGATGGCTGACGCGGGGACGGCGGATGCCGGCGCGCTCTACGACTGCCGGGTGACGCACCGGCGGCCCGGGCCGCCGCGCTACCGCTTCGCGTACCGGGTCTACTACCTGCTGCTGGACCTCGACCGTATCGACGACGCGGTCGCCGGCACCCGCTGGCTGTCGCGCAACCGCTTCAACCTGCTGTCGTTCCATGACCGCGACCACGGCCCCCGCGACGGCGGCGACCTGCGTGCCTGGGCCGAGGCCCTGGTGGCCGGTCACGGCATCCGGC
The DNA here is from genome assembly GCF_040361335.1 of Salinisphaera sp. PC39. NCBI lineage: Bacteria > Pseudomonadati > Pseudomonadota > Gammaproteobacteria > Salinisphaerales > Salinisphaeraceae > Salinisphaera > Salinisphaera sp. PC39. The sequence goes on from NZ_APNM01000001.1 coordinate 204,949, forward strand.
TGGACGGCGGACGCATCCGGCTGCTGTGCCTGCCGCGCGTGCTGGGCTACGTGTTCAACCCGATCAGTCTCTACTACTGCGAGCACGCCGACGGCGGCCTGCGCGCGGTGATCGCCGAGGTGCACAACACCTTCGGCGAGCAACACTGCTATGTCCTGCACGACGGCGGCGCCCCCATGGACACGCGGCGCCTGCGCGAGAAGGCCAAGCTGTTCCACGTATCGCCGCTGCTGGACCGCACCGGCCGCTATGCCTTCCGTCTGACGCCGCCCGGCGAGCGGGTGGGCCTGGGCATCCGTCTCTACGACGGCGACGCGGACACGCCGCGGCTGGCGACGGGCCTGTCGGGAGCGCGCCAGGCGCTGACCGACCGCAACCTTTTGCGCCTGTTCCTGCGTATACCGCTGATGACGGCCAAGGTGACGTTCGCCATCCATTGGCAGGCGTTGAAGATCTGGCTGCGGGGCGCCCCGGTGTACCGCAAGCCGCCCCAACGGCAACCCGGCGATTCATGACCATGAGCGACAACGAGCGATCCCTGACCCTGACCCCCGGCGCCGGCGACTGGCGCCAGCGCCTGATCCACCGCCAGCTCGCGCGCATCGAGCGCGGCCGCCTGTCGTTGCGCCTGCCGGACGGCCAGCAGATCCGCATCGAGGGTGCGCAGGACGGCCCCGAGGCCGGCTTGTCGCTGCTCGATGCGGGCGTCCTGCGGCGGGTCCTCGGCGGCGGCGACATCGGCTTCGCCGAGGGCTACATGGCCGGCGAGTGGGATTCGCCCGACCTGGCCGAGCTCATGTACCTGCTGCACCTGAACCAGGACCGGCTGGTGCCGCGCGTGCCCGGGCTCCAGGGGCTCGCCGCGATGCGCGACTGGATCGGCCACGTCCGGCGCCGCAATTCCCGCCGCGGCTCGCGCCGCAACATCGCCTACCACTACGACCTGGGCAACGATTTCTACGGTCTCTGGCTGGACCCCACCTGGACCTATTCCTCGGCGGTGTTCGCGCGGCCGGACCAGGCCCTGGAAGACGCCCAGCGGCACAAGTACCGGCTGCTGCTGGAGCGGCTCGACCTGCGCCCCGAACACCACCTGCTGGAGATCGGCTGCGGCTGGGGCGGCTTCGCGCTGTATGCCGCCGAGACCGTGGGTTGCCGCGTGACCGGCATCACTCTCTCCCGCGAGCAGCTCGATCTCGCGCGCGAACGCGCCCGCGCGGCCGGCCTGGACGACCGCGTCGCGTTCCGGCTGCAGGACTACCGCGACATCGACGCGGTCTATGACCGCGTGGCCTCGATCGAGATGTACGAAGCCGTGGGCGAGGCCTATTGGCCGGGCTATTTCGCCGCGGTGCGCGGCGCCCTGGCGCCGAACGGGCGCGCGGCGATCCAGGGCATCACCATCGACGAGGCGTCCTTCCCCGCCTACCGGCGCCGGGTGGATTTCATCCAGAAGTACATCTTCCCCGGCGGCATGCTGGCCTCGCCGACCGCGTTCCGCGAGCACGCCCGCGCCGCCGGCCTGCGGCCGGTGGACACGGCGTTTTACGGCGCCGACTACGCCCGCACCCTGCGCCTGTGGGACGAGCGCGTGCGCGAGGCCGCCGCCGCCATCCGCCGCCGCTTCGACGAGCGCTTCCTGCGCATGTGGCGCTATTACCTGGCGTACTGCGAGGCCGGCTTCCGTTCCGGCAACATCGACCTGATGCACATCACCCTGGAACGGGACTGAGTTGGGCGCATCCCGGCAAGCCGGCGCCGGCACGCTCGCCGCCTACGGCCTGCTCGGGCTGCCGCTGGCGGCCCTGGGCCTGCCGCTGGTGGTCTACCTGCCGCCGTTCTATGCCGAGATGCCGGCGCTGTCGACCGGCTTGGTCGGCGGTCTGCTGTTAGCGGCGCGGCTGGTGGACGTGGTCTCCGACCCCCTGATCGGCTGGCTGTCCGACCGCACCGGCTCGCGCCACGGCCGGCGCCGGCCGTGGATCGCGCTGGGCACGCCGGTGCTGATGGCCGCCGCCTGGTTCCTGTTCGTGCCCGGCGGCGACGCCGGCGCCGGCGCCGCCTACCTGCTGGGCTGGAGCGTGGCCGCCTACCTGGGCTGGACCCTGATCTACCTGCCGTACACCACCCTCGGCGCGGAATTGTCCGCGGACTACGACCGCCGTTCGCGCATCACCGCCGTGCGCGAGGGCTTCTTCGTGCTCGGCACGATGGTGGCGATCATGCTGCCGGCCGCCGTGCAGCGGGGCACCGGCGAGGCCGCCGACGGCCTGGCGGCGATCGCGGTGTTCCTGCTCGTGAGTCTGCCGGTGGCGGCGCTCTGGCTCCTGTGGCGGGTGCCCGAGCCACGGCATCCGCCCCGGCGCGGCGGCGACTGGCGCCGCGGCCTGGCCCTGCTGGCCGGCAACGGCCCGTTCCGGCGGCTGCTGGCGGCCTACCTGTTCAACGGCGCCGCCAACGGCCTGCCGGCGGCGCTGTTCCTGTTCTTCGTGATCCACGTGCTCGGCGGCGATCGGGTCGCGGGCGGCATCTTCCTGGCGATCTATTTCCTGTCGGCGGTGGCCGGGCTGCCGCTGTGGCTGCGGCTGGGCCGGGACTGGGCCAAGCACCGGCTGTGGTGCGCCTCCATGATCTGGGCCGCGCTGGTGTTCGCCTTCGCGCCGTTCCTGGGCGAGGGCGACTATCTCGCCTACGGCCTGATCTGCGTGCTCGCCGGTACCTGCCTGGGCATCGACCAGGCCATCCCCGCCTCGATCCAGGCCGACGTCGTCGACGAGGACACCGCCGCCGGCGGCGAGGGCCGCGCGGGCCTGTACTTCGGCCTCTGGGGCATGGCCACCAAGCTGGCCTTCGCGCTGGCGGTGGGCGTGGCCTACCCGGTGTTGGAAGTCGCCGGCTTCGAGGCCGGCGCCGACAACGATCCCGCCGCCCTGTGGACCCTGGCCCTGCTCTACGGTGGCCTGCCGGTGGTGGTGAAACTCGGCGTGGTGGCCCTGATGTGGCGCTTCCCCCTGGACCGCGCACGCCACGCCGAGCTGCAGCGTCGCATCGGCCGAAATTAAGGGGACGGTATACTTAATTAAACAAATAATTAAGTATACCGTCCCCTTAATTAATAGAATCGTCGTGACTGGTTAACGCCGACGACACATTGCGCTGCAAGGCTCTTTCCGATCCAAGGCATTCAGACAGGGGAGATCCACATGCTGGGGACCAGGGAACTTGCGGGCGCGCTGGCCGTGCTCGCCGCGCTCGGCCTCGCGGGCTGCAACGACAGCGACGGCAACGGCGGCGACAGCGCCGCGCCATCGGTATCCGCCAACGCCACCGCGGTGGCGCCGGGCGCCGAGTGCGCCGCCGGCGGTGTCGAGGTCGAGACCGGCATCGACGAGAACGAAAACGGCGTGCTCGACGACGACGAGGTCGACGAGACCGCCGTCCTGTGCAACGGCGAGGACGGCGACGTCGGCCTGTCCAGCGTGCTGCGCGTGGACAACGCCGTGGGCGACCACTGCCCGGCCGGCGGCGTGCGCGTGCGCGTCGGCCTGGACGACAACGGCAACGGCACCCTGGACCTCCCGAGCGAGCTGGACGACACCGCCTACGCCTGCGGCGCCGGCGTCTCCGGCCTGCGGCTGGAGCAGCTCGGCCGTTACGAGTCCGATATCTTCGACGAGGGCGCCGCCGAGATCGTGGCCCACGATCCCGCCTCGCAGCGGCTGTTCGTGGTCAACGCCGACGCCGGCGCCGTGGATGTCCTGGACATCACCGATCCCGCCGACCCGAGCCTGGTCGGCACCATCGAGGCCGGCGACGAGTGGGCCGACGCGGACGGCATCAACAGCGTCACCGTCGGCGGCGGGCTGGTCGCCGCCGCGGTCGAGAACGACGACGGCCTTGCCAACGGCCGCGTCCAGATCTACAACGCGGCCGACCTGGCCTTCCGCGGCCAGGTCGAGGTCGGCGTGCTGCCCGACATGGTCGTCTTCACCCCGGACGGCGAGACCATCCTGGTCGCCAACGAGGGCGAGCCGGCCGACGACTACAGCGTCGACCCCGAGGGCTCGGTGAGCATCGTCGACGCCGGCGATCCGGATAACCCCGCGGCGCGGACGGTCGGCTTCGCCGATTTCAACGCCGGCGGCCCGCGCGCCGCCGAGTTGCCCGCCGAGGTGCGCGTGTTCGGCAACTTCGGCCGCTCGGCGCGCACGGTGGCCTCGTTCACCGACAGCGATCCGGCCACCCTCACACTGGACGACGCCAGCGGCATCGCGGCCGACGACTTCTTCACCCTGGCCAGTTCCGAAGGCGATCCCGTGCTCTATCGGGTGGCCTCGATCTCCGGGAGCACGCTCACGCTGACCGACGACTTCGACGGCGACTCCGAAGTCAACGACGCCGGCGCCGGCGGCCTGACGGTCTACCTGCACGACGGCGCGTCGAGCGTGGCCCAGGACCTGGAGCCGGAGTACATCGCCGTGGCCCCGGATGGCGCCACCGCCTGGGTGACCCTGCAGGAGAACAACGCGGTCGCCGAGATCGACATCGCCGGCGCCTCGGTCAGCGCCATCCACGCCCTGGGCTACAAGGATCACAACATCCCGGGCAACGAGCTCGACGCCAGCAACGACGACGACCGCGTGAACATCCGCAACTGGCCGCTGCTGGGCATGTTCATGCCGGACGCCATCGCCGCCTACGAGACCAACGGCGCCACCTATTACGTCACCGCCAACGAGGGCGACGCCCGCGAGTACGACGCCTACATCGAGGAAGTCGAGATCGCGGACGTGGGCATCGACGGCGAGACCTTCGCCGACGCCGCCGCGCTGGAGGACGAGGCCGCCCTGGGCGTGATCAATACCTCTCTGGCCCAGTTCGCGGACGCCGACACCGACGACGACGGCCTGCTGGACAAGCTGTACGTCTACGGCGCCCGCAGCTTCAGCATCTGGGCCGCGGACGGTACCCGCGTGTTCGACAGCGGCAGCGACTTCGCGGTGGAGACCGCCAACCGCTACGGCTACCGCTTCAACAACGACAACGCCGAGTCCGACCCGGACGGCCGCAGCGACAACAAGGGCTCGGAGCCGGAAGCGGTCACCGTGGCCGAGGTCAACGGCCGGTCCTACGCCTTCATCGGCCTGGAGCGCATGGGCGGCATCATGGTCTACGACGTGACCAATCCGGCCGCGCCGACGTTCGTGCACTACAGCAACAACCGCGACTTCAGCATCGACATCGAGGACGACATCGACGACGGCGCCCTCGCGGCGGGCGCCGCCGGCGACCTGGGGCCGGAGGGGGTGATCTTCATCGACGCCGCCGACAGCCCCGCCGGCGAGCCCCTGCTGGTGGTGGGCAACGAGGTCAGCGGCACCACGACGCTGTACCGGGTGATCGCCGACTGATCCCGCGCCGCGAAAATTAAGGGGGCCGAATTAAGGGGACGGTATACTTAATTTTGAAGAATTAAGTATACCGTCCCCTTAATTCCCTTGATTCCAAGAGACCGGCTCGCCGCGCTTGAGCAGCCGCCCGGTGGGGCCGTCGGCGGGCAGGGTGGCGGCGTGGACCACGTCGGCCGCGGCCTCGGCCGGCGAGCGCGGGGCCTGGGGCCCGCCCATGTTGGTACGCACCCAGCCGGGATCGACGGCGTTGACCTTCACGTCGCCGCGGCTCTCGCATTCGGCGGCGAGGATGCAGGTCAGGGCGTTGAGGGCGGCCTTGCTGGTGCGGTAGGCGGTCAGCGTGCCGCCCATGCCGTCCAGGGTGGCGTAGCCGGAGGTGAGGTTCACCACGCGGCCGTGGCCGCGCTCGATCATGCCCGGCACCAGGGCGCGGGCGATGCGCAACGGGCCGTGGAAGTTGATCTCGAAGGCGTCGCGCACCGTGGTCTCGGCCACGTCGAACACGCTCACGCCGTAGTCCGGGAAGATGCCGGCGTTGTTCACCAGCACGTCCACCGCGAGCCCCGCCAGGGTCTCGCCGGCCGCCGGATCGGTCACGTCAAGGGTCAGGGCCTCGGCGTCGCCGCCGGCCTCGCGCAGGGCCGCCGCGGTGTCCCGGCAGGCGTCGGCATCGCGGCCGGCGACCAGCACGCGAAAACCGAGGTCCGCCAACCGGCGGGCGGTCTCGTGGCCGATGCCGCGGTTGGCGCCGGTGACCAGGGCTGTACGGGTCATGTCGGCCGTTTGTAGGGCTTGTTGGCGCCGTCAACCATAGGGTAATGCCGCAGGTTGAACGTCATGAGGTGTGCTTCGTATTCGACCGCCGTGGCCGCGATGAAAGCGTCCGCCAAGCCAGTACCATGAGTGTTTCGGTACTGGCAACGGAACAGGCCTCCCAGGCGCGCGATCTCGTGAGTGACCGGGAGCACATCGAAAGTATTGATGAAGCGATCCAGTTTGGTCTCTTCGTCCGCGTCACGGGCGCCGACGAACAATTCGCCCACGGTTACCGCTGATATCAAGGCCGGTTGGCTCATAGACTCCAGGTATTGCACCGCTGGCGTGATGCCCCGCAAGTAATCGATCAGTACGTCGGTATCGAGCAGGGCAGGCCGCATTACTGTCCCGTGTCGCGGTCGAATTCCTGTCTCAGCGCCCGTATATCCGGCAGGTCGGTTCGATCAGACCACATGCCACGTGCTTCATGCAGGGCCGTTAGGCGGTCATTCGTTTGGTGACGTGCCAAGTAATCGTCGATGGCATCGCGAATCACGGCGCTACGCGAGCGCCCGGTGCGTTTCGCCAGTGCAGCCAAGCGACGACGCTCTTCCTCGGACAAGTAGATTTGGCTCCGGATCATTGGCAATGATGGTGTACGTTTCTGGTGTATGTTAGGTCGTACGCCATCGGGTTGCAACGCGCATAATTAAGGGGACGGTATACTTAATTAGCCAATGAATTAAGTATACCGTCCCCTTAATTTTCTTTGTCCCAGTCGTCCTTGTCCAGGTCCCGCAGCTTGCTGCGGTCCACGTCCTTGAGCTCCTCGCGGCTGCGGCGGATCGCGCCGCGCACCAGGTGGGCCAGGCCCAGCGCGACCAGCACCAGCAGGATCAGCAGTATCCAGAGCCGTATCATCGTCCGGTGGCCTTGCGCATCAGGGGGAAGTACAGGGCGTAGGGCAGCAGGCGCATGAACTTCAGGCCGTACACCAGCGGCCGGGGGAAGGCGATCTCGAAACGGCCCTTCTCCAGGCCCTTGCGCATCGCCCGCGCGGCGTCGTCCACCTCCATCAGAAACGGCATCGGGAACTTGTTCTTGGCCGTCAGCGGGGTCTTCACGAAGCCGGGGTTGATCACGCTGGTGCGGATGCCCAGGCGGTCGAAATCGAACTTCAGCGACTCCCCCAGGGCGATCAGCGCCGCCTTGGAGGCGGAGTAGGGCGCCCCCAGTGGCAGGCCGCGGTAGCCGGCCACGCTGGACACCAGCGCGATGTGCCCCGAGCGGCGCTCGCGCATGCCGGGCAGCACCGCGTCGATGCCGTGGACCGCGCCGGTGTAGTTCACGGCCATGGTGGCGTTCACGGCCTCGGCGTCGAAATTCTCGGCCTCGAACGGCTTGAACACCCCGGCGTTGAGTACCGCCAGGTCGATGGGTCCCAGCTCCGACTCGATCTTGCGCACCGCCTCGCGGGTGGCGGCCAGGTCGGTGACATCGGCGGGGACGGCTCGCACGGTGCCTTCGGGCGCCGCCGCGGCGACCTCGTCCAGGGTCTCGCGTGTGCGGCCGGTTACCGCCACGCGCCAGCCGTGGTTCGCCAGCTCCAGGGCCAGGGCGCGGCCGATGCCGCTGCCGCCGCCGGTGATCCAGGCGATGCGTCCGCTCATGGTCTCAGGCCGCCTCGTCGGTGTGGATGCCGGCCTTCGCCGAAGGGTCCTGGCGCGAGGCGACCTCCTCGTCCTTCTCCGCCCAGATAGCCTCCAGCCACGCCTTGAACGCCTCCCGGAACGCGGGATCGTTCTGGTAGTCGCCGCCGCGCAGGTGCGCGGGCACCTCAAGTGGCCGGAGCTTGATGTAGACATGCGGGATACGCCCGCAGACGAAATCCCAGAAGGTGGGCTCCGGCGAGCCGGTGTAGGCCACGGTCATGTCGAGCACGCCATCCAGGACATCGTCCATGGCCTGCAGGGTGAAAGCGGTGCCGCCGGCCTTGGGCCGCAGCATCAGCCGGTACGGCGAATTCTGGGCCGCGCGCTTGGGGGCCGTCGAGCGGGTGCCCTCGGCGTAGTTCACGATGGTGGCCGGCACCCGCCGGAACACTTCGCAGGAGCGCTTGGTGGTCTCCATGTCCTTGCCGCGCAGGGACGGGTTCTTTGCCAGTTGTGCCTTGCTGTAGCGCTTCATGAAGGGGAAATCCAGCACCCAGCAGGCGAAGCCCACGATCGGCAGCCAGCGCAGGACTTCCTTGATGAAGAAGCGGGGGAAGGGCAGGCCTTCGCGGTCGAGCACGTGCACCAGCAGCATCACGTCCGCCCAGCACTGGTGGTTGGAGATCAGCACGTAGCGGCCGTCGGGATTGGGCGGCACGCTGTTGTGCAGCTCCAGGTCGGCGCGGGCGGTGGTCATCATCACCCAATTGAAGGCGCGCGCCCAGTAGCGGGCGATGCCCAGCAGGATGGGGTCGGCCACGCGCCGCACCGGCGCCACCGGCAGCAGCAGCTTCACCAGTCCGACCGGCAGCAGCGGCACGGCGCCGATCAGGGTCACGACGGTGACCAGGATCGAGAAGATGACCCCGCGTGCGTTTTCGACGATTCGGCGCATGGAATCCCGGCCTTGGCCCCAAAATCCGGATAGGCGCAGTTTCGAGTCTTGCGCCGCGGGTTTCAAGTGGCGTGGTAGGGCGGGCTCAGCTCGTGCACGGCGTCCACCAGGGCGGCCACGTGGTCCGGGTTCACCTCGGGGGTCACGCCGTGGCCCAGGTTGAAGATATGGCCGGGGCCGTGGCCGTAATCCGCCAGGATGCCGCCCACGGCCTCGCGGATGGTCTCCGGCCGGGCATAGAGCATGGCCGGGTCGAGATTGCCCTGCAGGGCCACCCGCTCGCCGACCCGCCGCCGGGCCTCGCCGATCTCGATGGTCCAGTCCAGGCCCACGGCGTCGCAGCCGCTGTCGGCGATCGCCTCCAGCCACGGTCCGCCGCCCTTGGTGAACAGGATCGCCGGCACGCGCTCGCCGTCCGGCGCCGGCCGCAGGCCGGCCACGATGCGTTCCATGAACGCCAGCGAGAACCGCCGGTAGGCGGACGGCGTGAGCACGCCGCCCCAGGTGTCGAATATCTGCACCGCCTGGGCGCCGGCCGCGATCTGGGCGTTGAGGTAGGCGGCGACCGCGTCGGCCACCTTGCCCAGCAGCCGCTCCATCGCCGCCGGCTCGTTGTAGAGCAGGGCCTTGATCCGCCGGTAATCCTTGCTCGGGCCGCCCTCGACCATGTAGGTCGCCAGCGTCCACGGGCTGCCGGCGAAACCGATCAGCGGCACCGAGCCGTCCAGCTCCCGCCGGATCAGGCGCACGGCGTCCATCACGTAGCCCAGGTCGTCCTCGGGATCGGGCACGCCCAGGTTATCGATGGCGGCCACGTCGCGTACCGGATGATGGAAATTCGGGCCCTCGCCGGTGATGAAGTGCAACCCCAGGCCCATGGCCTCGGGGATGGTCAGGATGTCCGAGAACAGGATGGCCGCGTCCAGGTCGAAGCGCCGCAGCGGCTGCATCGTCACCTCGCAGGCCAGCTCCGGGTTCTGGCACAGGTCCAGGAAACTCCCGGCCTGCTCGCGCACCCGCCGGTACTCCGGCAGATAGCGCCCGGCCTGCCGCATCAGCCACACCGGCGTCGCATCCACCGGCTCGCGCCGCAGTGCTTTAAGGAATCGGTCGTTTTTCATTGGGTGTTGCTAACCACAGAGGCACAGAGTCACAGAGGAAAACACGGCTAGAGGCATTGTCGCATTCGCTCCGTGCCCCTGTGGCCCATCTTCTTCAGGGCGTCCGCACTCGGCCGCCACACTAATACAACCACAGAGTCACAGAGAGCACAGAGAAAGACACAGTGAATTCATAGTCACATTCACTCCGTGCCTCTGTGTCTCTGTGGTTCATCTTCTTCAGGCCAGTCGCACTCGACGCCGCATTGGTACAACCACAGAGTCACAGAGCACACAAAGAATTCACATTGTCACATTCAATCTGTGCCCTCTGTGCCTCTGTGGTTCATTTCTTATGGACGTCCGTCGTCTACCGTCGCATTGGTACAACCACAGAGCCACAGAGAACACAGAGCTTTCACATTATTTGTATCCACTCTGTGCCTCCGTGCCTCTGTGGTTAATCATCTTCATTCAGGGCAGTAGCGATCTCCGCCTGGATCGCCTCCGCCGCCGCCCGCGGATCGTCCGCGTCCCGGATCGGCCGCCCCACCACCAGGTAGTCGGCGCCGCCTTCGATCGCCGCCGCCGGCGTCATCACGCGCTTCTGGTCGTCGTCGTTCGCCACCGGCCGGATGCCCGGCGTCACCGCGATCAGCTTCTCCGGCGCGTGCCGCCGCAGGGCCGGCACCTCCAGCCCGGAAGACACCACCCCGTCGCAGCCGGCCGCCAGCGCCCGCCGCGCCCGCGACAGCACCAGGGACTCCACGTCGCAGTCGAAGCCCAGGTCCGTCAGGTCGCCCCGGTCCAGGCTGGTCAGCGCCGTCACCGCCAGCACCTTGAGGTTGCCGCTCTTGGCCTCCGCGGCCGCCTCCATGATCCCCTGGTTGCCATGCACCGTGGTGAAGTCCACCCCGCGCTCCGACAGCCGGTGGATCGCCCGCGCCACCGTGGCCGGCACGTCGAACAGCTTCAGGTCCACGAACACCTTCTTGTCCCGCTCGCGCAGCCAGTCGATCAGGTCCAGGAACCCCTCCGCCAGCGCCAGCTCCAGGCCCACCTTGTAGAACACGACACTGTCCCCGAGATCGTCCACCAGCCGCTGCGCGGCGATGTGGTGAGGCACGTCCAGGGCGAAGATCAACCTCTCGCGGGCGGGTATCGCAGTCATTCGAAAGCCTGTGAACGGAAACCGGGCGCGGGGAATGGTATCGCGTTCCGGGGATGGGTGGCTTGTTCCGGTGGCAGGTATGAGCAGAGCCGTGGTGGGTTCAGGCTCCTGAAAATCGGTCGATGACGAAATAGTGACCGATATGCGTGAGTGAACAGGCGGACTCGGCCGTTATCTGCTTATTGGCTGCGGCAAATGTGGAAGTCGCGGTATTGCAAACATGGCACGCCGGGGTTTTTCTAGGTTTTTGATTACAGGACATATCCCGCTAGGCCGAGCTAAGGATGGTGCGGTGTTATATAGAATTCCTAGATATTCATATCAGAGACTTCCATCTAATCTCTGTTGGGCGCTTCGTGCAAGTTTAAAGGGGAACAAGAATGGCCGGCCTTGATGACGTAACTCGCATTACAAATGGACTACAACCTGCACGGACGGTGTTGTTCCTTGGGGCGGGCGCGGCAGTCTCCTCGGGGGCACCGAACGCTCTGGATTTATGTAGGCACCTCGAGAGTGAGTTGGCAAACGGTGAATATATCTCCGACGACCTCGCGGAGCTCGCGAGCATTCTGGAGCGTCGAACGTCAAGAAAGCAGCTCGTGGAAGCAGTAGTCGCGCGCCTCGAAGAACTGAATCCTGATGGTGCACTGATATCATTAGCCAAATATCCTTGGGCGGCCATTTATACAACCAACTATGATCAGCTCATCGAAAGAGCCTTTCTCCGTGCGGACAAGGAGTTAGCCGTAATCAGAAGCAACTATGACTGGGACGCCGCGCACGCTCCTGGCGTGGTTCCACTTTTCAAGATTCACGGGTGCGTATCGCAAGACATTGCCTTGGGCCACCGTGCGAGGATGATTCTGACTCTAGAGGACTACGATAACTGCGCTGACTATCGCCAGCTGATCTACAAGCGTCTCGAGACTGATTTTGCTGGTGCTACTGCCATTGTGATTGGGCATTCACTCCAGGACGCAGACGTTCAAGAAATACTGCGTGAGTCGATCAAGTTGCAGCGAGGCCAAGGTGCACCCGGGCGAGCAAACCTTCTCATGTATCAAATCGACTCCGAGAGAGCTGACATTTGGCGGGGAAGAGGCGCCGACAACGTCGCACAGGGCGATGTGAACTCCTTTGCTGTCGAGCTTGGAAATAGCATTGCAGCTCCTGCAGCGGCTCCTGCGAAAGGAGCTACTACCGAGCTGCCGCATGCCTTGGCCCCTTGCACAATTGTTGTTCGGGACCTCACATCTGTCCCTCATCCTAGAAGACTATTTTACGGGGCAACTGCAACCTACGGCGATATTCGAGCCGGCCTAACATTTGAACGTGATGAAGAACGTCGACTTGCGGATTCGCATGCCACTTTTGTCATAATCACTGGAGTATCGGGAACAGGGAAATCGACCCTGGCAAGGCGAGTGGTTGAAAGAATCAAAAACGAAGCAGACGTTGAATTATACGAACATAGGCGGGAGTTCCCATTGCAGGATGTCGAATGGGTAAATTTAGAAAAGAGCCTAAAGGCTGAAGGAAAGAAGGCAGTCCTGCTAATTGACAACTGTCCCCAGTTTCAACGTGAGCTCAACAGATTGGCTCGCAAACTCCCGGACAACAGTTCGCTGCGCGTAATCTTAACGGCAGAGACTTCAACCTGGAAGATTCGTCAGAAGGAAGCAAGGCTTTTTTCCGATGGTGATTCCGTTGTTTTATCCAAGCTTAGCGATCCCGAGCTTGGTAGACTGCTTGATCTTGTGCGACAAGAGCCAGAACTAGGCGATCTTATTGAAGGTGGGTTTCTGTCTCAATCGAACGCAGATCAACGCCGTACACTAAAAAGAAGATGTGAAGCTGACATGTTCGTTTGCTTGAAAGCACTTTTTTCCGCAGATTCGCTCGACCAAATTGTACTGCGCGAGTACGCTCAGCTCAGCCCGGGATGTCAGGATATTTACAGGCTCACATGCGCGTTGGAGGCCGCTGGAGCGTTACCACATCGCCAAATGGTTCTGCGCCTTTCTGGAATAGAGCTCGCCCAGCTTGGAGGCTCACTTGACGTCCTTGAGGGGTTAATCGAAGAGTCTGAAGAAAGTTCAAAACTCGGAATTTATTCATGGCGGAGTCGTCATGAAGTCATTGCCGAGCTTATATCAAAATACAAGTATTCCGATCCTGATGAGCTGTTCGCGCTACTTGATTCAGTCATTGAAACGGCAAATCCGACCTATTATGAAGAATCTCGAACACTCCGCGAGATGTGTAGTGCGAGTCGTGGCATTAGGGCCATTCCTTATGCCGATAAGAAGCTAAGGCTATACCGTAAAATTAGCTATGTAATGCCTGCGGATCGGGTGGCAAGGCATCGGCTTGTCGGAGAATTATTACACGAGAATCTTATCGCCGATGCGGAGGCTGAGCTGCGCAAGGCAGTCGAAGATGTCGGGCTTGACCCCCCGTTACAGCGCTACAAGATTCGGATCGAATTGGCGAGGGCGCGATCTGAAGGTCTTCTAAAAGAAGACCGCAAAGCGATGCTGAATAACGCGCTAAATGAAGCTGAAGCTGGAATAAAGAACTTTCCCGACAGCAAGTATTTGTATTTCGCGTTGGCTGACGCAGCGTTGGAATGGGAGAGTCTCACCGCGGAAAGCGGTCGAGTAATATGGGCATCGCAGATTCTTGAAGAAGCTTATGATCGACTTCTCGATCCCGACTTGTCCGATAAACGAAAGGAATTGCTTGCTGCGCAATGATCACGAGCGCGCCCAACGGGAATCCGGGGTCAGAGTAACAGCCTGAGGCATTCGGTGACTTCAGCCGGCTTGAGCGGTAAGGTCTCCAGGGAAGAAGCAGGTAGCATCAGGGGGATTCATGGCACGACGGAACCGTGCATGCCCGGCGGGTGTGGCTCAGCATCTGATCCAGCGTGGCAACAATCGCCAGCCCTGTTTCGGTCGCAGCGAGGATTTTGCCGCATACGCGCACTGGTTACGTGAGGCCGCCCAACGGTGCGGGGTAGCCGTTCACGCTTGGGTATTCATGACGAACCATGTCCATCTGCTGGTCACGCCGGACGAGGACGACGGGATTTCCCGCATGATGTAGCACCTCGGGCGTTGTTACGTGCGGTACTTCAACCATGTGCACGGACGGACCGGAACCCTCTGGGAAGGTCGCTTCAAAGCTTGTCTGGTGCAGGACGACGAGTACCTGCTGCACTGCTACCGCTACATCGAACTCAGCCCGGTTCGGGCCGGGATGGTCTCGGACCCGGCCGACTACCCCTGGTCGAGCTATCGCGCGAATGCGCTCGGCATCGACTCCGAGCTCCGCACCCCACACGAAATCTACTGTGCGCTTGGAGAGGGTGCCGAGCGACTTGCGGCGTACCGAGCATTGTTTACTGCCCATGTCGATGACGAGCCGATAGCGGCTATTCGCGAGGCCGCGCGACGGGGTTTCGCGTTGGGCAATGACAGATTTGTCCGGGAAATGGAAGCGCGGACCGGTACACGGCTGCGGCCGGGCAAACCCGGACCGAAGACAGGGGGCGAACCGGTCGATTGTGTCCCTGGGTCGACTGTCGAGAGTGGATCGTTACTCTGACCCCGAATATATGACCCCGAATATAAAGGGCAGGAGGCTGTATGCCTGTTTCGGAACGAACATCAAAGATCGTCTGGGGGCAGTGTGCTGCGCGTTGTTGCATGTGTAAGAAGGATCTCTTGTTCGAATCTAACGGGGCCGTTTCGTCGCTAATCGGGGAGATTGCGCACATCGTGGGGGAAACAGAAACGGCGGCGCGCGGTGCATCGTCTCTTTCCTCAAAAGAAAGAAACGAGGCGGGGAATTTACTGCTGTTGTGCCGTGAGCATCACAAGATTGTGGATGATGATCCAGTGACTTACCCAGTCGCTCGGCTACATAAAATCAAGACAGATCACTTGTCGTGGATTGCCTCTAGTTTGGTAAAGCCGCGAGTTTGGCGCTCGACGATTTCGCAACTCACGTACATAAACGTTCCTCGCATTTGTGAGCAGGCCGAGATGCGCGGGTATAAGGTTGACCTACGGCACTACAAGAAGAACCAGACTCTCCACAGTCTTGGCTGGGAGCTGAATCACGTGATGTCCGCGTTCCAAACAGTCCTGGTACATCTCTCCCTAGACGCGGTTCCTTTGCAAGACGCTATCCTCCACGAGTCCATGGTGGGTGCAGCCATTTCGTTCGAGCGGCAGCGCTTCCGCACAAAGAATGTTCCGATCGAAGTACCTGCCGACGCCTCCAAGCTGCGCAAATTCACGGGTGTCCTCGCGAAGGATCCTCATATTTATTGTCAACTCGGCAGCTTCAAGATTGTGATGTTCATCGACCCACGGTGGATTACAACGTCTACCGCATTGGTTCTCTTTCGGCCTTCGTCGGGCCAAAGCGTGTTCTCCGGTCTCGGCTGTGTAACGGGAGTCGATTATGAGGCGAGCACCGTCACGGTGACGCCGTGGGTGATTGGTGTCCCGCAAAGTCCGTTTGATGACGCTCGCGGAACGAGAACCATGTCAGCTGTAACGGAAGGCAGTGGGTCGGCGATGCTCGATTCCCTTGTTGATATGGACAGAGCGAAGAAGGACAAGGTGTACTTCAGCTCGCCCCCAACGCACTGTGACTTGTGCAGAAAGTCACTGTCGAACGACAAGTACATGATCGATGGAGCTGTGAAGGATCTCGGAGTGTGGGCTTGCATGTGTGCGGATTGTTTTAACAAGCGGGGACGGAAGATTGGCTGGGGCCATGGGCAGCTTTATCTGTGCGACGAGAATGGTTGGCTCGAGGTCGCCGGTTTCCCGCCGGCTTCTTCAGATGCCTTCTAGCAGGTCGTTCGACGCGGACACGCTGCGGCATTGCCCCGCGTCCTTGCATACAGAGTGAGATACACCTTTTTGTGAAGCGTGAATAATCCCCTTGAAGCTCCGACTCGCCTCCGCCAACGGTTGAAAACCCACCCGATCCTCGCCTTCCCCCTGATCTACCTAGGCTGGGCCTACCTCTTCTGGGCGCCCCTGCTGCTCTCCGATGCGTCCGTCTGGACGTTTCCGACCATCCTCTGGTTCCTGATCGGCGGGGCCAGTCCGTTGATCGCGGGGCTAGGCCTGGCGGCTGTCGTGGACGGTCGGGCGGGGCTGCGCGATCTGTGGTGGCGGTTGGTGGATTGGCGGCGTGTGCCGGGGCGGTGGTGGCTGGTTTTGTTGCTGTTCTGGCTGGCGTTCGATCTTGCGATGGCTGGGTTGGCGGTGTTGCTGGGGGTGGTGGCGTCGCCGTTGGCTATGCATTGGTCGTTGTGGCTCGATCCGGAGGCGTTGCTGTTCCTGCTGTTGCTGTCCTTTGTGTTTCCGGCGGTGGAAGAGATTGGGCTGCGGGGGTATTACCTGGAGCGGTTGCAGGCGCGGCTGGGGGTGACCGCGGCGGGGCTGGTGAACGGGGTGACCTGGGCGGCGTGGCATGCGCCGTTCGTGTGGTTCGCGGGCTATTACGCGAACACCACGTTCCATCCGGCGCTATCGTGGTGGTTGCCCATGATCGTCTGCCACACGCTGCTGATCGTGCATGTGTACAGCCGCACCGGGCGCAGCATCCTGGCGGTGTTGGTCTTCCACGGCATGATGAATTTCACCGGGGAGTGGCTGCGGATCTCGTCGGCGATGTATCCGTTCATGCTCTACGGGAACCTGGTGCTGGCGGTGCTCTTGGTGCTGTGCTGGCGGTATGTCGGAACGGAAGAGCGTTGCGGAATGCGTGGGCCATAGCGCATGGTCTGTATTGCAATGTAGGGGGAAATCGGGGGTCAGGTCCCTAGAGGTTTGAAAGGCGCCAGACACCTTTTTCTTGCATGACCGACGACAGCCGGCTCCTGGTGCGTAATGACCTTCCCGGATGGAGTAGGGCATGCTGGTCGGGGACGCTTCACAGTATCCTCCGTGCGCGCCTGCAGTGGTTCATTCGGGTGCCGTTTAGTTCCACAGCGGCAACTGGGCTAAGCGTTATGTGCCGCTGGCAGAGACCGCAAAAGGAATTCTGTCTCAATGGGCAAATACACCAAACTGCAGCGAAAGATACTTGCGGGTGGTTCCGATACGAATCTCGAATTCTCTGCCCTGTGCCAACTCTTGTTGCGGCTGGGCTTTGATGAACGGGTCAGGGGTAGTCACCACATATTCACCCGGCGTGACGTTGAGGAAATCCTGAATCTCCAGCCCAAGGGGAGCAAGGCCAAGCCGTATCAGGTCAAACAAGTCAGGGCTATACTGGTCAAGTACCGGCTGGGAGAGACCGATGTCGATTAAGTACGAGCTGATCATTTATTGGAGCGAGGACGACGGCGGTTTCATCGTGGAGGTGCCGGAGTTGCCAGGCTGTATGGCCGATGGTGAGACCTACGAGCAGGCCGTCGCCAATGCTCAGCGAGTCATCGAGGAATGGATTGAAACGGCCAAGGAACTCGGGCGTCCGGTCCCCGAGCCCAAGGGTCGGCTGATGTATGCATAACAGGGCAGTCGAGCTGGATACCCCCAGCCGCTGAGGGAATCCGGGGTCAGAGTAACAACCTGAGGCATTCGGTGACTTCAGCCGGCTTGAGCGGTAAGGTCCTCTCCAGGGAGGAGGCAGGTAGCGTCAGGGAGGATTCATGGCACGACGGAACCGAGAGTCCCAAATCAACTCCTCAGGCGTTCCCTCGCAAGCGCCAGGACTTCGTCGACATCGAGCAGTTCCGCCTTCCCGGATTCGATCTCGTTGAGCCGGCGACAGATTTCAATGTCCCAGGCTTCCGATACGTCGTCCTCGGCCGGCCCGTCCAGGCTCGCCACCAACTCGCTGGCCAGCTTGGCCCGCTCTCGTTCGGACAGGCCCATTGCGGCTTCCCTGACGGCTTCGATTTCGACCGCACCCATAATGACCCCGGTAAGGGTGGAAACTAATAAAATGATGCAGTAAAGCATGATGCGCTACAAGGCGAGCGGTGTGGGCTAGTGCGTGCCGAGCATGGCGATGTCTACAGCTCTGTGCCGCACGGGTATGCTGCGGAGCGCCGGCGGGAGCGAGGCGACGGGGATGCCATGGAATATCTGGCCGGGTTGATCATCGGTGCGGCCATCTGCGCGGTGGCCGCGGTCGTCGGTTTCGATCGGGACCGGTCGTTCTATCCCACGGTGCTGATCGTGATCGCGGCGTTCTATGTGCTGTTCGCGGTGATGGGTGCCCGGGGCGGGGTGGTGCTCGCCGAGGCGTTGATCGCCGGGGCGTTCATGCTGGCCGCGATCGTCGGCTACCGGCGCGGGCTGTGGCTCGTGGCCGCGGCGTTGCTGGTGCATGGCCTGTTCGATTATGCGCATCCCCGGTTGTTCGGGAATCCCGGCGTGCCGGCCTGGTGGCCGGGGTTCTGTCTGATGGTGGATGTCGTCCTCGCGGCGTGGCTGGGCACGATGCTGCTTCGGGGCACGCGCGCCGCCGGCCAGGCGCCGCGGTAGCCGGAGGCCCGGGCCGGCATGGCCGGCCGGCCCGGTTCGCGCTCGTTTGCCCGGCGCGTTGGCGGCCGGGCGTCAGGCGTTTTTCAGCATTCGTTGGACCGCCTCGCGATGCGCGGCGGTGGTGAAGCAGATGGGCTCGGCGAACTCTTCCATGGTGATGGCCTGTTCCCAGCTCATGTCCGCCACCTTGCGCATCTGCGTCTTGGCCATGGCGCTGACGCTCTCCGGGAGCCGGCAGACCTTGTCCGCCCACGCCCGGGCCTCGGCCAGCAGCTCTTCGTGGGGCACCGTGCGGTTGATCAGGCCCAGCCGCAGCGCTTCGGCGGCGGATACCCGCTCGCCGGAGATGAACAGTTCCATGGCCTTGTGGTAGCCCAGTGTCCGGGTCAGGTGCCAGTTGCAGCCGACCTCCGGTGCCAGGCCGATCTTGCCGAAGGCCATGACCAGCTCGGCGCGCTCCGACGCCAGCAGGTGATCGCAGGCGAAGGCGAACGATAGGCCGACACCGGCGGCCGGGCCGTTCAGCGCGGCGATGATGTGCGTGTCGGACTGGCTCAGGAGCCGTGCGACGCCGCCGAACTGGTAGCGGATCCAGCGCCAGATGGTGGCCGCGCCGTCGTCGTCGCTGCGCGCGAATTCGTCGGCCCGCGCGATGAGTTCCATGTCGCCGCCGGCGCAGAAGGCCGGGTCGGTGCCGGTGAGGATGATCACCCGGATATCGAGATCCGCGATCAGCTCCCGCAGGGTTTGATGGAGCTGATAGCACAGCACCGGCGTCAGCGAGTTGTATCGCGCCGGGTTGTTCAGCGTGACGGTGGCCACCGCGCCGTCGCGTTCCGTGTCCACGTAGCGTCGCGATTCCGACTGGCATTCCTCGATGAGGGTCCGGTATTTGGCTGTCGTTTCCATGCTGGTGACTCCTTGGCGATGGCGTCGGTGGGGCGGGTGTCCGCGATTGTCGATCCGTCGGTGCGGTCGCTTCGAGGACACGCTAGTCGACCGGGCAGCCGCCCGCAACAAGAAATGAAGATTGTTTCATGTCATGGGCGGTGCGCCCGCGATTGGCTCAACGGGCGGCGCCGCCGCGCGTTGGCCTATCCCGATCGGCGGTCGCAGTGATGCGCCACGATGGTTCGGCGTCCAGGCGGGCCAGTACCTCGCCGGGGGCGATCAGGTCGGCGGGCTTGGCCAGGCCCGCGGGTGGCCGCGTCCCGGCGAGCAATCGCTCCGTCAGCCGGGAGACCAGAAAGCACGTGCCGAGGGCCATGTCCTCTGCCACGAGTTCGCGCCGGTGGTGGCCGTCCGGGTCGGTCACATTGACCTGCACGATGCACTCGCTGCCCCAGTGCCGCTGCAGCCCCGCACGGTAGAGGCGGGCGTTGAGGTATCGCGCGTAGCGCGACAGCAGCCGATGGGCCCAGCCGCGCCGGTCCGGCCGCAGTAGTCGGAGCAGGGCAATCTCGGATGCCGTCGGCGCCGGCGCGCCGCCCAGCGCGGCA
Organism: Salinisphaera sp. PC39; assembly: GCF_040361335.1. Lineage (NCBI taxonomy): Bacteria > Pseudomonadati > Pseudomonadota > Gammaproteobacteria > Salinisphaerales > Salinisphaeraceae > Salinisphaera > Salinisphaera sp. PC39. Next base: position 225,016 of record NZ_APNM01000001.1, read on the forward strand.
TAGGTCCGCAAGTCAACGTTGCCGAGTTCGTCGCCCAGGGCCTCGATCTCCAGAGTCGGCCAGCGCACGGCCGCTGTCTCGCCGAACCGGGGAACCGTGAACGTCCGCGTGGCGGTCGGCTTCGTGGCCTGCATGCGCCCGCCGACGTGCTCACGCAGCGGCTCGCCGATGGCCAGCTCCAGGGCCCCGGTCAGGAGGCTGGCGATGCCGCTGTCCGGCGTTTCCGGGAGTCCGGTGACCATCACTATCGACGCGGCGGAGGCCGCCGGGTAATCCGCGAGCATCTCCAACAGCAGGAGACCGGACAGGCCCGGATACAGGCCGGCGCCCGGCACCATGGTCGCGCCATTGCCGCGCGCGAGCCGGTCCAGGGCGCCCAGTGCGCGGTAATGGGCCTGTTCGGAAGCGATATCCACGTAGTGCGTCCCGACGCCGGCGACCGCCTCGGCAACGTGGTGCCCGCCGATGACGAACGGTCCGGCGCAATGGACGACGACTCGCGATCGGGCCGCCAATTCCCGTAGGCGGTCCGGGTTCTCGATATCCAGCAAGGCCAGCGACAGGCGCCGCCGCTGGTCCTCGTCCGTGCAAGCGTCGGCCAGTTCGTCCAGCGGCGCCCGGCGCCGGCCCGTGGCCCGGACGCGGTGCCCCGCCGCCAGCAGCCGGGGGATCAGCGCCCGGCCCACCTGGCCGTAGGCGCCCAATACCAGCACATCGACATCGTCTGGTTCGTTCCCGAGGCTCATGGTCTGTCCTTCCGGTCCGTCATGTCTCTCCAGGATTGCGACTGTACCGGCCAGTCGGTACAGTCGCAATCCTGCGATCCGGAAAACCGCGAGGTGCGTCATGCGTGGGACAATGAAGTTGTTGATCGCCGGATTCGGTCTGATCCTCCTGTTGCTGGCGGTGAATGCCGGTGTCTCCGGGCAGGGGCCTCTGGTGGACACCACGGCCAGCGTCACCATCGACGCGCCCCGAGAGAGGGTGTGGCGTGACTTGCAGGACTTCGAGGGCCGCTGGGAGTCGTCCAACCCGGAACACGACGGCATCTGGGTCTTGACGTCGCCCAAGAGGCCGCTGCGCGACGGGCTTCGCTTCCTCCAGCGGGAATCGGTCGGCGGGGTGACCGGGATGCTGCACGGACGCATCTACGACGTGCGCCCGCCGCGCCGTTTTAGCTGGCGCGCGCGGACCCGGTACACGTTCTTCGGATTGCCGATGGATGTCCGGGAAGGTGGGTCGGTGGTTCTGGCACCGGCCGCCGGCAGCGTGGTGTTGTCGCACCGGGTTTGGGCGCACAGCGGCCCGTCACTGACCGACCGGATCCTCGCCGCCGTGGCGGCATGGTGCATGGACCTGGAAGCGGATGCACGGCAGCATACGCTGGTCGAACTGGCGTATTTCCGAGACAGCATCGAGGCCGCGCAAGCGGTTCCCAAGGCGCATGACTGACACCCGCGTACGTATCCTCGACGCCGCCCGCGAGCTGCTTGCCGAGGCCGGTCTGTCGGCATTCACGCTGGACGCCGTGGCCCGGCGGGCCGGCGTCAGCAAGGGCGGCGTCTTCTACCATTTCGCCTCCAAGGAGGTCCTGGTGAGCGGTCTCGTGGACCGCTACATCCAGTTGTTCGAGACGCGGCTGCACGAAACGCTTGCCCGCGAGCCGGCGGGGCCGGGGCGGTTCGCCCGGGCGCTGATCCGGACCACCCTGGATGACGCCGGGGTGCACAACGGCTACAAGCGGGCCATCCTGCAGGTGGCGGTGGCCTCGCCGGACGTATTGCAACCGCTGCGCGAGTATTCCCGCCGCGCACTGGACAACCTCATGCAGGATGGTCTGGACGACGGCCTGGCCGAGATCGTCTGTTTCGCGGCCGATGGGCTCTGGTTCGGGGAAATGCTTGATCTGGTCCGATTTTCCAGCGAGCGCCGGCGGCAGTTGGCGCGGCGCCTTTTGGCGTTGACCGAGTGCGATGCCGCCGACGCTGCCGGGCAGGTCCGATAGCCGGCCATCTTGGCGCATGGCAGCGCCGCCGGGCGGTCAGTCGCGTTGGCCGGCCGTATGCGACCGGGGCCCCCTATGGGCTCGTGAGCAGCGTTTCCAGCCCGGCAAGCTGATAGCGCCAGAACGCCTGGAACGCGGCCCGGATGTCCGACTCGTCGTCATACTCGCGGAGAATGGCGACGATCATGTCGGCGGTGCTCGTGAATAGCTGCGCCAGGACGACCCGCGGCACCCGGCCGTTCGCCCGGTCCGGGGCTTGCGCCGTGGCGTATCCGTCGGCAAGGCGCGTCAACTCGGCGATTATCAACGGCCTGACATGGGCGAGCGGCGACTCTTCGGCGCCGGCCAGCAGGATGATCACCACCGTGCGTTGGCGGATCCAGAAGTCGAGCAGGGCGTCCGCCTTCGATGATCGGCCGGCCGTGGCGGTGCGCCAGTCGTCCCGGGTGGCGAGCTCGCGGACCCGTTGCCGGATAAGCCGGAGCAGTTGCGCGGCGACGGCGCGGGGCACCACGGCTTCGAACAGGGCCTCCTTGCTGCGGTAGTAACGGTAGAGGTTGCCCGTGGCGACATCGGCCCGGGCGGCGATGTCGGCTAGCCGCGCGGCCGAGTAACCGTGGCGGGCGAAGGCCTCGGCCGCGGCGGCGAGTATCCGTGCCCGTACCGATGGCTTCAGTTGTTGTGGCATAGGCTCAACTCATGGTCACGGGCAAACGCTGTTGCCAGGGGGAGGCACGCTCGAGCTCCAGGGCCAGGCCCAGCAGCAGCGCCTCCCCGCCCACGGGCGCGGCGAAATGCGAGCCCACGGGCAGGCCCCGGGCGGAGATATGCAGCGGCACCGACATGGCCGGCCAGCCGGCGATGGAGGCGACGGCGGTATAGCCTGCCAGTGTCTCGGTGAAAGCGACAGCCTGCTCGAAGGGCTCCGTGCCGCCGTGGTGCCCGAGCGGGAACGCCGGGAACGGCACGGTCGGGCAGAGCAAGACGTCGAATTCGCCCATGCGCCGATCGGCCGCGGCGGCGGCCGCCGCCAGCGCGGCCTCCGCCTCCGTGGAGGCCGTCGGGGGCAGCTCTTTCGCGTGTTGAATCAACCGGCGGGTGTAGGGCTCCAGTCGCTCTTCGTCGAAGGCCGGCCCGATGTAGGCGCGTATCTGCTCGCATGCGGCATCGATGGTCAGGGCCGCATGCGTGAAATAGGCCCGGGCCGCGGCTTCGGTATCGTATGCCGGCGCCTGTGTCTCCACGACTTCGTGGCCCAGCGATTCGCACAGCCTGGCGGTCTCGGCCAGCGCACCGGCGACGTCCGCATCGGGTTCGTCGTCTGAGCCGGTACGCCGATACATGCCGATCCGCAGCCGCCGGTCCAGCGGTTCGCGCACCCGTCCCACGGGAGGCAGCCGGGCCTCGCCGTCGGTACGCTCGGTGACGGCAAGCCAGGTGGCGCTGTCCCGCACGCTGCGGGAGACGCAATGCTCGCTGATCATCCGGGTGAACGGGGTCTCGCCGGGTTGGTCCGTGGCGCGGTGCCGTCCCCGGCTCGGCTTGAAGCCGAACAAGCCGCAGAAGGAGGCGGGACCGCGAATCGAGCCGCCTCCGTCCGACGCGTGGGCCACGGGCACCATCCCGGCGGCCACGGCCGCCACCGCGCCGCCGGACGATCCCCCGGGCGAACGGCTCGGATCCCAGGGGTTACGGGTCGCCCCGCAAGCCAACGTCTCCGTCGTGCCCAGGAGGCCGAACTCGGAGGTGGTGCTTTTCCCCAATACGATCAGCCCGCCGGCATCCAGGGCATCGGTGTACGGCGAGCCCACCGGCGCAATCTGCCCTTCGAAGAGCCGGGAGCCGAGCGTGAAGGGCAGGCCGGGGTACGCGATCAGGTCCTTCAGCAGCGTGGGCACGCCCGCGAACGGGGTGGTGGTATCGATGTCCGTCGCCCGTTGCCGGGCTTGTTCGAAACCTGTCGCCGCGACCGCGTTGAGTGCCGGATCGAGGCGCTCGATACGCCCGATGGCCGCGTCCACCAGCTCGCGGGCCGACGCTTCGCCGTCCCGTACCAGTTGCGCCTGTGCCGTGGCATCCAGGGTCCCTAACTCGTCATCGTGTGACCGCATCTCGCTGTCCCCGCCATTATCGAAGTCTCGCTTCGATAAATGAATAATGAATTCATGATTCATTTTATAGTCCGTGTGTGACATTGGCAACGCCGGCGGCGGTAGCGGGGGCGTGGTCGGGTTTACGTGCGCGCCTTTCGCCGGCGATATGGCGCCCGATGAGCGGAGGCTTGTGTCTGAAGGGGCGCAGGCATCGGATTGGACGAGTTGGCTAGACTAAGGGGCAGGCGAGGCCCGCCGGGGTCTGTCTGTCAGGCAAGGAACGCAAGGGAGGTCGGGATGCAGGCACGATCCGCGATTGTGACGATGCTGGCTGCCGCGGTCCTGCAGGGATGCACAGTCGCCTATAACGAGCTGCACGGTGAATTGCCGGCACGGTCGGACAAGGCGGAGGCAGGCTGTGATCTGGCGTACTCGCTGGAGCTGCTCAGTGGTCATCACACGAATACCTTCGGCGTTAAGAAAACGCCAGCCGACCAGGCAAGCGAGATCGAGAGCGAGTATGTGGCCGATACGGCATCGGCACTGGAGGCGTTGGGTTGCGATTCGGAGTTCGTCGAAGCGGAGGGCGACGCCGATTTGGTGATCCGCGTCGAACGGCTTCCGAAATTGAGCGCCCTGCCGCAGGAGTGGCTTACCGGGCTCAGCTTCGGCCTGATCCCGAGCTGGGGAACCCGGCCGTCCGAATACCGATATACCTTCCGGGATACGGATAGCGGCTTCGAGAATGTCTATACCGTCGATAGGAAGTCATACAGCCATCTGGTGCTGTTCCCGGTTTTCTGGGTGACCTTCTTCACGGCGGACGAGAGTCGGGTCTATAAGGAGGCGGTGACGGATTTCGTCTCGCGCCGGGGCGTTGAAGGACGATGACCAGGCAGGAATCATCCGAGGCGCGCGGAGACGCCCGCAATACCCGGGCGGCGGTCTGGATCGTGGCGGCCGGTCTCGCCGGCGGCATCGGTGCCGGTCTCGGCATCGGCTGGCTGATGGGCGATGCCCTGGTGGGGGTCGGTATCGGGCTGGCCGCCGGGGCGGGTGCCGGCGGGGTGCTGGCGTCGCTGGTTTACACGGGCGATGTCTGAGCGGCGATGGCGGACGGGGCCGCCGGCAATCAGGGCCCGTCCTGACTATAAACCCTGGGATCCGAAGGACGCCCGCCATCAATGTATCGCTGAAGATTCCTGGTATAGGATTGTCGGCGGTTCTTCATGAACTGTTCATGCAGGCCAGTCGGCGGCTTGGGGCCACTGTAAGTGGGGGTGGGTCGAATCTGGTTTTGCGAGGCTTTTTCGGCAGCGTTGATTTTCGCCAGTTGTTTCCGCACGACGGCATCGGCGTTTGCGTTGGTATAGACAAACCAGTTTGACGTCGCATGGAAGTAGACCGGGTCGATACTTCCAAGTGCGCCGGCACGCTGGGCCGCCAGGATGGCTTCGGCCGAGAGTTGTCGGCTGCCAACGCCATAAGTGGCAATTTCCAGCGCTTGGTTGAAATGACCCTGCGCGAGGGCGGTCTCCACCCTTGTTCGTGCCTCGGCGATTTTGGCCTGCTGTGCCTCATAGGCGGCAACCTGTTCTCTGTAAGCCCTCCATTGCTCATGGTAGTTGTCCAGGTTTCTGGCCCCGCGACACCCTGACTCGTCACCGAGGTCGCAAGCTTTCTGGTACCACTGGCGCGCTATATGGGTGTCTTTCCCTTGCGAGCTGATGGTGTTGGCGGTGGCGACACAACCGGCCGGCATGTCCGCATTGCAGCTTTTTTCGAAGTAGGCCTGAGCATCCGCGTACTTTTCCAGCTTCACATAGGTCATGCCCACCATGTAGGCGTGTTTCGGGTCTTTATTGAGCTGATAGGCGGTCAGTGCGTACTTGTTGGCTTCTTCGAAATCGTTCTTGATGTCCGGTTCGAAGGCCAGGGCCAGCGCGGCGTGATAACAGGCAAAATCATCCTTCAAGTCGCAGCCTCTCGTCGCATAGTTTTTCATCCGACCCGGATGTTTTTCCTCCACGGCGCCGGTATAGATCCAGGCCGCCAGGCCACAGGATTTCGGATCAACGGTCGTGGCGCAGCCTTTATGTGCCAGGCTGGCGGCGTCCGCGCGATAACGCTTGAGCTCGTCCAGATTCAGGGCCGACCAGGCCGCGAGATAGCAGGTCCGACGTTTGTAGTAGCCAAGCTTGCAGGCATTGGCGAGATAGGGGAAAGCGTTTGCTCGGTTCTTGACGACATTGCCCTTGCCATAAAAAAGATTGTAGCCGGCGTGGTGGCAGCCATCGGCGAGTTTCAATTTGCAGGCTAGGCTGAAAAAGTGTGTGGCCTTTGTCTCACTCGCTTCAATCCGGTCGCCTTTCATCAGGCGATAGCCGTGGAAAAGGCAGGCTTTGGCATTCCCTGCCCGACACTCGTCCGGCCAGCGTTCGGCTCCGGGGGGTAATTGAGCGAACGCATGGCTGGACATGACGAGAACGGCGACAGCGGCTGCCAGCGACTTCATCAAGAACTTCATGTATGCGTCCCCCAAGTCCGGGATTCGTATTGCCTCTGTGTCAATTCAATTGACGGCGATGAAGTGCCACTGTCCTGTCGCCGGCCTGTGAGCGACGTCGAGCACGTTGATAATGTGATTGCTCGTCGCGACTTGCCACAGCCCCTAAATGGGGGGCGGCGGCCATCCGGGATGGCCCGGCGCGTCATTGAGTTGGATCAAGCCGCCGGGTGGTGCCGGATGCTAGCCTAGTATGGGGTGTCATGGCCGGTCCGGCGCGGCCCGCTTTAATGGTCCGTTCAGGCCGCGGCGCGATAATGGCCGCTTGGGGCGATGCCATCACAAGACAAACCGAGAAGGGACGGAGAATGCGGAACGCGGATCGTTATTCGGGGCTTTCCACCATCAATCACTGGGTGACGGCGGTGCTGGTGCTCGCCATGCTGCTGCTCGGCTTCATGGCCGCCGCCGCGCCGAACGACGATGTCGAGCATTACGTGATGGGTATCCACGTGGGGCTCGGCTTCTTTGTCTTCCTGTTCGTGCTGTGGCGCACGGCGGTCCGGCTGGTCGAGGGCTTCCCGCCGGCCGAGGGCGACTCGGCCGCCCAGCGGTTCCTGGCGGGTGTGGTGCCGCGCCTGATCCTGCTGGCGATCGTGGTGCTGGTGTTCACGGGGCCGCTGTATATCTACACCGACGGCGGCGCTGTGGACGTGTTCGGCTGGTTCGAGGTGGCGGTGCCGCTGGAGTCGCTGTCCGCCATCCACGAGCCGATGGAGACCATCCACGTGATCACGGGGCTGTATATCCTGCCCGTATTGCTGGGTCTGCATTTCCTCGGTGCCATCAAGCACTTCCTGACCCGCGGACGCCAGGAGACGCCGGCGGACCTGTGAGCCGCCGGCGGCCGCCCCGCGCCGGTCAGCCGCCGGCGCGGAGGTGGGTCGCCAGCCAGTCGCGGGCGGCTGTCGCGCCGCGCTCGAACTGGGCGTCGTAGACCTCCATGTGCCCGCCCTCGATCAGCAGCAGCTCCTTGGGGTCGTGCGCGCGCTTGAAGGCGTCCAGGGCGATGTCGGTGGGGGTGACGATGTCGTCGGTGGTCAGGATCATCAGTAGCGGCGCGGGCGTGATCTGCTCGATGTACTGCGCCGGCTCGTAGGCCATCATCATCTCGGTGGAGCGCAGGGTGACCTCGTTGAGCCACAGCGGCGTGCCCAGCATCCCCGAGTCGCGGATGAAAACCCATTCCTCGGGCGAGGGCAGGGCGCACAGCGAGCCGCGTTCGCCGAACACCGGGATCATCTCGGGCTCGGCGCCCTGGAAGCGGGCGACGCGGTCGGCGTCGAAGCGCCGCCGCAGGTCCTCGAATTCCTCCTCGCGGAAGACCCGGCGCATGTTGGCGCGTCCGGAGATGAACGGCACCTGCGAGACCACCGCCTTCACGCGCTTGTCCAGGGCCGCCACCGGCAGGACGTGACCGCCGCTGTAGCTGGTGCCCCAGACGCCGATGCGGTCGGTGTCGACCTCGGGTTGCAGGCCGGCGAAGGTGATGGCGTCGCGGTAGCCCTCGACCTGTAGCCAGGGATCGACCTCCAGGCGGGGCTCGCCGTCGCTCGCGCCGAGGTTGCGGTGGTCGTAGACCACGCAGGCCAGGCCGGCGGCGCTGAAGACGTCCGCGTACTGGTCCAGGAAGACTTCCTTCACCGCGGAGAACCCGTGGGCCATGACCACGCAGGGAAAGGGGCCGTCGCCCTCGTCGGGCGTCTGCAGCCAGCCCCGGAGGGTGACCTTGTCGGAGGTCTGGAACTCGATGTCCTTGCGCATGGCGGGCTCTCCTCTTGTGCGTTGTGCGCCGATCCGACAGCCTAGCCACGAATCGGGTATGGCGTGCCCCTTCCGACGGGTGGGTCGCCGTGACGCGCGGTTCCGCCGGTGGCATGCGCCGGTGGGCTGTAGCAAACTCGGGCGGGTGGCCGGCGTGCCGCCGGCACAGGGAGAGGAATCCGGCCTTTGTTACGCGCGCGACCCGCACCCGTCACCATCCTCACGCTCTCGCTGCTCGCGGTCGCCTCGCTGGCGCTGGGGGCGCTGGGTCTGGCCACGAACCAACCCTGGCTGGGCCTGACGCTGGCCGCGGGCGAGGGGGCGGACGTGCGCATCGTGGCCGTCGATCCGGACGGGCCGGCGCGCGACGTGCCGGTGCCGGCCAAGCTCAAGGTCTTGCGCGCGCCGGACGGCAGCGCCGTCGCCCCGGTGGGCATGGACCTGATCGACGAGCCGGACGCTTTCGAGACCTATCGGCGCATGGGCGCCTTCTTCGAGCGCCAGGACCGGCTCGATCGCGTCCTGCGCGCCGATTACGTGGATATCGAGGTGGCGGCCGACGACGGCGGCACCGCCACGGTCCGGGTGCGTCCCGCGTCCGCCCGGCCCTTGCACGACCTGCCGGCGGCGTTCTGGATCCAGTTGTTCGTGGGGGTGGCCGGCTTCGGTTTCAGCGCCTGGGTCTGGAGCCTGCGCTGGCGCGACACCAGCACGCGGCTGTTCGCGGCGGTGGGCGCGAGCATCCTCTGCTTCAGTTTCGCCGCCGGCATCTACAGCACCCGCGAGCTGGCCCTGGACGGCGGATTGTTCCGGGCGCTGTCCGCCGCCAACCATGCGGGCGCGCTGGCCTTCGGCGCGGCCATGATCGCGCTGCTGCTGCATTACCCGCGACGCCTGGTGCGTACCCGCTACCTCCTGGTGCCGGCGGCCGTGTTCGGTGGCTGGTGGGCGGGGGACACGCTGTGGCTGTTCCCCGGCCCGCCGCTGGGCCTGCACCTGCCCACCGTCCTGGAGATGGCCGGTATCCTGGCCTGCGCCGCCGTCCAGTTCCGGGCGACGCGCGGTGATCCGCGCGCCCGCGCCGCCCTGCGCTGGTTCGGGTTGAGCATCGCCGTGGGGGCGGGGGCCTTCGTGCTGACCGTGGTCATCCCCAACCTGTTGGGAATCGCGCCCGGCCTGCCCCAGGGCTACGCCTTTCTGTTCTTCCTGCTGATCCACGCGGGCCTGGCGCTCGGGGTGGCGCGCTTCCGGCTGTTCGACCTGGACGATTGGGCTTTCCGGATTTTCTTCTATCTCGGGGGCGTGTTCCTGCTGGTGGCGCTGGACGCCTTCCTGATCTATACGGTGTCGGTCGAGCCGGTGTCCGCCTTCGGGGTGGCGCTGCTCGTGGTGGCCTTCGCCTACCTGCCGTTCCGCGAGTCCCTGGACCGGCGGCTGCGGCAGGGCCGGGTCCCGGACCGGGCCGGGTTGTACCAGCGGGCGGTGGATGTCGCGCTCACGCCCACCGGGACCAGCCAGCGTGCGCGTTGGGAAGGCCTGCTCACGGAGGTGTTCGGTCCGCTGCGGATGGTGCCGGACGATGCCGCCGAGGTCGCCATCGAGGACGACGGTGTCGCGCTGCGCGTGCCGGGGGTGGATGCGCTGCCCGGTGTCCGGCTCGATTACGCCCGCGGCGGGCGGCGGCTGTTCACCTCGCGCGACGCGGAGCTGGCGCGCGAGATCCACGCCGTGCTCCGGCACACCCTGGAGGGACGCGAGGCCTACGAGAAGGGCGTGGCGGCGGAGCGCGAGCGTATCGCCCGCGATATCCACGACAATATCGGCGTGCAGTTGCTCAGCGCGCTGCACAGCGCCGAGGCGCCGCGCAAGAACACCCTGATACGCGAGACCCTGACCGACTTGCGGGACATCATCAACAACGCCGCCGGCGCCGAGCGGTCCCTGGACGAGGTGCTGGCCGACCTGCGCGCCGAGGTGGCCGAGCACCTCGCGGTCGCGGATGTCGCGCTGCGCTGGGACCGGGTGTCCGGCACGACCCCGGATGTCGCCCCCGGCACGCTGGCCATCCAGGTGCTGCGGTCCTTGATCCGCGAGGCCACCGGCAATGTCGTCAAGCACGCCGGGGCGTCGGTGATGCGCGTGGCCGTGGCGGAGCGCGACGGCGTGCTCACGATCCGGATCGAGGACGACGGCCGCGGCTTCGACACGCGCCGGGTCACGCGGGGCAACGGGTTGTCCAACATGCGGCGGCGCATGACCGCCATGGGCGGCACGCTGGAGGTGATCAGCGGGGAGGCCGGCACGCGGGTGGTGGCGCGGTTCGCCATTGGGCGGGGTGGTTAGGAGTCGGCCGGGTATTGTTTGTTGCCCCTCACCCCGACCCTCTCCCCGGAGGGGAGAGGGGGCGATGTTTCCGAAGGTGGAGGGGCGCTTCAGACGCCGAGGTAGTCGAGGATGCCCTTGGCCGCCTCCTGGCCTTCGTACACCGCGGTGACGACGAGGTCGGATCCACGGACCCGAGCGCCATGGAGGGCGCGAGAGACCTATCGCGGCATGGATGCCGCGCGCAGGCCTCGTCGTCGCGGGCCCTGGGGCGCTTCAGACGCCCAGGTAGTCGAGGATGCCCTTGGCGGCCTCCTGGCCTTCGTATACAGCGGTGACGACGAGGTCGGATCCACGGACCCGAGCGCCATGGAGGGCGCGAGAGACCTATCGCGGCATGGATGCCGCGCGCAGGCCTCGTCGTCGCGGTCCCTGGGGCGCTTCAGACGCCGAGGTAGTCGAGGATGCCCTTGGCCGCCTCCTGGCCTTCGTACACAGCGGTGACGACGAGGTCGGATCCACGGACCATGTCCCCGCCAGAGAACACCTTGGGGTTCGAAGTCTGGAACGGGTAGCGCCCGCGCTCGGGGGCGATCACCCGGCCGCCGTCGTCGATCTCGATGCGGTGGTCGTCGAACCAGTCCTGCGGGTTCGGGCGGAAACCGAAGGCGATGATCACGTTGTCGGCGGGGATGACTTCCTCGGTGCCGGGCACGGCCTCGGGGCGCCGGCGACCGCGCTCGTCGGGGTCGCCGAGCCTCGTGGTGACCACCTTCACGCCCTCGACCCGGCCGTCGCCGACGATCTCCACCGGCTGGCGGTTGAACATGAAGTGCACGCCCTCTTCCTTGGCGTTGGCGACCTCGCGCGCGGAGCCGGGCATGTTCTCCTCGTCGCGCCGGTAGGCGCAGATCACCTTGGCGGCGCCCTGGCGGATGGAGGTGCGGTTGCAGTCCATGGCGGTGTCGCCGCCGCCGAGCACGACCACGCGCTGGCCCTGCATGTCGATGAAGTCCTTGGCGTCCTTCTCCAGGCCGAGCTCGCGGTTGATGTTGGACACCAGGAAGGGCAGGGCCTCGTAGACGCCTTCCAGTTCCTCGCCGGGGAAGCCGCCCTTCATGTAGGTGTAGGTGCCCATGCCCATGAACACGGCGTCGTACTCGTCCATCAGTTCGTGCATCTGGACATCCTTGCCGACCTCGACGCCGAGGCGGAATTCCACGCCCATCTCTTCCAGCACCTGCCGGCGGGTCTCGACGACTTCCTTCTCCAGTTTGAAGGGCGGGATGCCGAAGGTGAGCAGGCCGCCGATGCGCGGGTATTTGTCGTACACGATCGGCTTGACGCCGGCGCGCACCAGGCGGTCGGCGGCGCCCAGGCCCGCGGGCCCGGCACCGATCACGGCGACCCGCTTGTCGGTCCACACGCGGTGGGACATGTCCGGGCGCCAGCCGGCCTTGAAGGCCTCGTCGGTGATGTACTTCTCGACCGAGCCGATGGTGATGGCGCCGAAGCCGTCGTTCATGGTGCAGGCGCCTTCGCAGAGGCGGTCCTGCGGACAGATGCGGCCGCACATCTCGGGCAGCGAGTTGGTCTGGTGGCAGAGCTCGGCGGCCTCGAACAGGTTGCCCTCGTTGACCAGCTTCAGCCAGTTGGGGATGTAATTGTGGACCGGGCACTTCCACTCGCAGTAGGGGTTGCCGCAGGAGATGCAGCGCCCGGCCTGCTTGGCCGCGGTCTCCTTGTCGAACTGGCCGTAGATTTCCTTGAACTCGTGGATGCGCACGGCGGCCTCGACCTTGGGCGGGTCCTGCCGGGGCATCTCCAGGAATTGCAGATGATTTTTTGCCATTGCTCAGTGATCCGTGATTCGTGATCGGTGATTAGTCGGCGCGGCGAGCGCGGCGGACGCGCCATGCGCCCGCCGCGGGTCGTCCGTCACCAATCACGCGGCCTTGTTCAATGTGTCCAGCACGGTGTGCACGTCCTCGGCCTTGGGTTTGACCAACCAGAACTGGCCGACGTAGTCCCGGAAGTTCTCGAGGATGTGGGCGCCCCAGTCGCTGCCGGTGGCGTCGACGTAGTCCTCGATCATGTGCTTCAGGTAGTGCCGGTGCGCCTCCATGTTCTCGGCCACCACGCGGTGGATGTCGATCAGTTCGTGGTTGTAGCGGTCCACGAACTCCCGCTTTTCGTCCAGCACGTAGGCGAAGCCGCCGGTCATGCCCGCGCCGAAGTTGATGCCGGTGTTGCCCAGCACCACCACGCAGCCGCCGGTCATGTACTCGCAGCCGTGGTCGCCCACGCCCTCGACCACCGCCAGGGCGCCCGAGTTGCGGACGCCGAAGCGCTCGCCGGCGAGGCCGGCGGCGTACAGGGTGCCGCCGGTGGCGCCGTACAGGCAGGTGTTGCCGATGATGGTCGACTCGTTGGACTTGTAGCCGGCTTCCGCGGGCGGGCGCACGACGATGCGGCCGCCGGCCATGCCCTTGCCGACATAGTCGTTGGCGTCGCCGGTCAGGTCCAGGTAGAGGCCGCCGGCGTTGAACACGCCGAAGCTCTGGCCGGCGGTGCCGGTGAGCTTGATGGTGATGGGCGCGGCGGTCATGCCCTGGTTGCCGTGGCGGCGCGCGATCTCGCCGGAAACGCGGGCGCCGAGCGAGCGGTTGTTGTTTTGGACCTTGTACTCGAAGGTACCGCCCGCCGCGTTCTCGATCGCCTCGATGGTGTCGGCCACCATGCGCTCGGCCAGTTCGCCCTTGTCGAAGGGCTCGTTGTGCGGCTCCACGCAGAACTGCGGGATGTCGGCCGCCAGGCCGGCGTCGGACAGGATCGGCGACAGGTCCAGGCTCTCCTGCTTGGGCGTCTCGCCCGGCAGCAGTTCCAGCAGGTCGGTGCGGCCGATCAGGTCCTCCATCCTGGCCACGCCGAGCTGGGCCATCAGCTCGCGGGTCTCCTGGGCCACGAAGCCGAAGAAGTTCTGGACCATCTCCGGCAGGCCGATGAAGTGCTTGAGCCGCAGGACGTTGTTCTGCGTGGCCACGCCGGTGGCGCAGTTGTTGAGGTGGCACACGCGCAGGTACTTGCAGCCCAGGGCCACCATCGGCGCGGTGCCGAAGCCGAAGGACTCGGCCCCCAGGATCGCGGCCTTGATCACGTCCAGGCCGGTCTTGAGGCCGCCGTCGGTCTGCACCCGGACCTTGTCGCGCAGGTCGTTGGCGCGCAGGGTCTGGTGGGTCTCGGTCAGGCCCAGTTCCCAGGGGGTGCCGGCGTAGCGCACGCTGGTCAGCGGGCTGGCGCCGGTGCCGCCGTCGTAGCCGGAGATGGTGATCAGGTCGGCGTAGGCCTTGGCCACGCCGGCCGCGATGGTGCCCACGCCGGGGCCGGACACCAGCTTCACCGAGACCAGGGCCTGCGGGTTGACCTGCTTGAGGTCGAAGATTAGCTGCGCCAGGTCCTCGATCGAGTAGATGTCATGGTGCGGCGGCGGGCTGATCAGCGCCACGCCGGGCTTGGAATAGCGCAGCTTGGCGATCATCTCGTTGACCTTGTGGCCCGGCAGTTGGCCGCCCTCGCCGGGCTTGGCGCCCTGGGCGACCTTGATCTGTAGGACCTCGGCGTTGACCAGGTAGTGCGGGGTCACGCCGAAGCGGCCGGAGGCCACCTGCTTGATCTTGGACATCTTGTCCGTGCCGAAGCGGGCGTCGTCCTCGCCGCCCTCGCCGGAGTTGGAGCGCCCGCCCATGCGGTTCATGCCTTGGGCCAGGGCCTCGTGCGCCTCGGGCGAGAGCGCGCCCAGGCTCATGCCGGCGGAGTCGAAGCGCTTGGTGATCGCCTCGATCGGCTCGACCTCGTCGACGTCGATGGGCCGGATGTCGTCGCGCAGCTTGAACAGGTCGCGCAGCACGGTCACCGGGCGTTCCTGCACGGTGGCCGCGTATTCCCGGTACTTGGTGTACTCGCCGGTCTGCACGGCCTCGTGCAGGGTGGCGATCACGTCCGGGTTGTAGGCGTGGTACTCCTGGCCGTGCACGAACTTCAGGATGCCGCCCTGGTTGATCGCCACGCGCGGGTTCCAGGCCTTCTCGGCCAGGGCCGCGGCCTCGGCGTGCAGATGCTCGAAGCGGGTGCCCTGCACGCGGCTGACGGTGCCGGCGAAGCAGCGGTCCACGATCTCGTCGTGCAGGCCCACGATCTCGAAGAGCTGGGCGCCGCGATAGCTGGTGATCGTGGAGATGCCCATCTTGGACATGATCTTGTACAGGCCCTTGTTGATCCCCTTGCGGTAGGACCCGCACAGCTCGGCGGCGTCGCGGTCCTGCACCTGGCCGCAGCGGACCAGGTCGTTGAGGGATTCGTAGGCCAGGTACGGATAGACGGCGGTGGCGCCGTAGCCGATCAGGCAGCCGAAGTGGTGCGGATCGCGCGCGGTGGCGGTCTCGATCACGAGGTTGGCGTCGCAGCGCAGGTTCTCGTGCACCAGGCGATGGTGCACGGCGCCGGTGGCCAGCAGGGCGTGGATCGGCAGCTTGTCGGGCGCGACCGCCCGGTCCGACAGCACGATGATGACCTTGCCCGCGCGCACCGCCTCGACGGCACGCTCGGCGACCGCGTCCAGGGCGGTCTCCAGGTCGCCGTCGGCCGGGTAGTTGAGGTCGATACGCTCGTGCGCGTACTCGTCCTCGTTCTCGCCCATGCTCAGGAGTTGGCGGAACTTGCCGGTGGACAGCACCGGGGAATCCACCACCAGGCGCTTGGCCCGCTCCGGCGATTCGTCGAAGACGTTGCGCTCGCGCCCGAAGCAGGTCTCCAGGCTCATCACGATGCGCTCGCGCAGCGGATCGATCGGCGGGTTGGTCACCTGCGCGAACTGCTGGCGGAAGTAGTCGAACAGCACGCGGTCGACCTTGGACAGCACCGGGAACGGCGTGTCGTCGCCCATGGAGCCGATCGCCTCCTGGCCGGCCTCGGCCAGCGGGCGCAGGACCTGGTCCCGCTCCTCGAAGGAAACGTGGAAGAGCTTCTCGTAGGTCTTGACCTCGGTGCGCTCCAGCCACTCGTCGGATTCCTCGGCGTCGAGACTGGATTCCAGCTCGCGCGCGTGCTCCTTGAGCCACTGCTTGTAGGGGGCGCGCTCGGCCAGGCGCCGGTCGATCTCGCGCGGGTGCACCAGCTCGCCGGTCTCGGTGTCGACGGCGATCATGTCGCCGGGCTTGAGACGGCCCTTGGCGACCACGTCCGACGGCTCGTAGTCCCAGACACCGATCTCGGAGGCCAGGGTGATGTGGCGGTCCTCGGTGATCACGTAGCGCGCCGGGCGCAGGCCGTTACGGTCCATGCAGCAGGCGGCGTAGCGGCCGTCGGTGAGCACGATGCCGGCGGGACCGTCCCACGGCTCCATGTGCATGGAGTTGTATTCGTAGAACGCGCGCAGGTCGGCGCTCATGTAGTCCACGTTCTGCCAGGCCGGCGGCATCAGCAGGCGCATGGCATAGAAGATGTCCATACCGCCTGCGAGCAGCACCTCGAGCATGTTGTCGAGACTCTGCGAGTCGGAGCCGGTCATGGACACCAGCGGCAGGATGCTGGGCAGGTCCGGCAGCTTGTCGGAGGCGAACTTGGCCGCCCGCGCCGTGGACCAGTTGCGGTTGCCCATGATGGTGTTGATCTCGCCGTTGTGGGCGAGATAGCGGAACGGCTGCGCCAGCCGCCACTGCGGCAGGGTGTTGGTGGAGAAACGCTGGTGGAACACGCACAGCGAGGTCTCCAGGCGCTCGTCCGCCAGGTCCTTGTAGAACACCGGCAGGTAGGAGGGCATGACCATGCCCTTGTACGACAGCACCCGCGCGGACAGCGACGGCACGTAGAAGACGTCGTCGTCCGGTTCCAGGGCGTTCTCGGCGCGGCGCCGGGCGAATACCAGCCGGGCCTCGAACAGGGCCTCCTCGATGTCACCGGGGGCGTTCACGAATACCTGCTCGACGCGCGGCAGGGTCTCCAGGGCCTGGGCGCCGCAGGCGTCGGGCTCGATCGGCACCTCGCGCCAGCCGGCCACGATCAGGCCCTCGGCCTCCAGCTCGGCGTTCAGGCGTTCGCGCGCGGCGTCGGCCTTGGCCTCGTCGCCGTTCAGGAAGACGATGCCGGAGGCATAGTGGTCGGCGAGCTCGATGCCGGCCTCGGCGGCGATCTCGCGCAGGAAGCCGTCCGGCTTCTTCATCAGGATGCCGCAGCCGTCGCCGGTCTTGCCGTCCGCGGCGACCGCGCCACGATGCGTCAGGCGCTGCAGGGCCTTGATCGTGGTATCGACGAGCCAGTGGCTGGGCTTATCGTCCATGTTGGCGATAAGGCCGAAGCCGCAGGCGTCCTTCTCGAATTCGGGCCGGTAGAGCCCGCCACTGATCTTGTGCATAGCAATCATCCTTCCCCTGGCGCCGGCGTCAGACCTGCCTCCCCCTCGAAAGGGCGAACGTGGATCGCGATAGCGACGGGGAGGTGGGCGGCCCGCGCCTGCTCCCGGCCACGGGCGCATGGCGTGGATCGGTCGCGCGGGACATATTGAGCGAACCCCGAATTATAGAAGGGCGGCGGTCCACGATCAATCTGCGGCGGTGCGGCAAAGCCCTCGAGACAAGTATTTACAAGGGGAAACGGGTTTCGGAAATCCCCCCTGCCCCCCCTTTGCAAAGGGGGGAACGACGTAGCCGGCCTTCCGCAAGGGGGGAGCTGCCGGAGGTGTTTCCATGCCCCCGAGAAGAGCAAAGCACCACTTCCCCCTTTCATAAAGGGGGAAAGAGGGGGATTTCCCCGTCTCAGGAAACCGCCGCCGCGGCGTAGGCGTCCAGTGCGTAGGCCGGGATAAGCGCGTGAGCGCGTTCCCGGCAGTTCAGGCAGGCCCCGCCTCCGATCACCCTGGCGGGGGAGACCGCCTACGCGGCGTCGAGGGGTCGAATCCGGCCCACATCCTCCTTGATGGCCTCGGCAGCGTCCCAGAGATCGACGGCTCGCTGGGCATTCAGCCAGAACTCCGGCGAATTGCCGAACAGGCGCGCGAGCCGTAACGCCATCTCCGGGCTCACGGCCCGGCGCTCGCGCAACAGTTCGTTTATCGACTGGCGGGACACCCCGACGGCCTCGGCCAGTGCCGAAACCGAAAGACCGTAGTCCGGAAGAAAGTCCTCACGCAGGATCTCGCCCGGGTGGGTCGGCCTTCGCTCGATGCCGGTGTTGGGAATGCTCATGTCCGCCGCCTCGTGTCAGTGATAATCGCAAATCTCGACGTCATGGGCGTCGCCGTCGACGAACCGGAAGCAAATGCGCCACTGGTCGTTGATGGCTATCGAATACTGCCCCTGCCGGTCTCCCGAGAGGGCATGCAGACGATTGCCCGGCGGCACTTTCAAATCGTCCAGGCGCACGGCCAGATTCAGGTATTCGAGCTTGCGGGCCGCACGCCTGGCGATCTCCGGCGGAAGCCGTTTCGCCTTGCCCGTGGTGTACAGTTCCCTTGTGCGCCGGTCGGCAAACGTCTTGATCATTCGACACCAATGTAGTCCGTCACGTGACGCATGTCAATGCGGCCGGCAAGTCGTTACCCAGACTGAGTGCGTAGGCCGGGATAAGCGCGTCAGCGCGTTCCCGGCTTCCGGCGGGTTCGGTGCCGGCACGCCCCTTGCCGGAAACGGACCTTCGGTCCTTATTCCGGCCTACGCGTCTAGGCGTCCCCCTTGACGTTGTTCAGAGCCTTGTCCAGCCATTGCTCGACAATGCTCACGTCGTGTTTATCCGCCAGCACGAGAAGCAACAGAATCTCCAATGCCAGAATGGCTATTGGCCCGCCCCATCCGGGCATCCCGGTGAATACATGGATATCGAGCAGGATCACTGCAATCAGGATCGCGACGAAACGGTCCGATTTTCTGCCGTCTCGTTCCTGCGCAAGGGCCTCTTGCAGCTCGGATATTTGCCGGTCTTTCTTGTCCCCCTCAGGCTCATGTGAGAGGGATTCGAAATCGTCACTCATCTCGGCCGAACCGCGCCTTGTATTCCTGGTATATATCGTGGTCCGGGATTATCGAGCGGTTGCACCCAGGCTCATAATGCTTGTACCAAGCCCCGGTCGAGCTATGGGTTATCGAAACCAGAGTGCTGGGGCTGACCTTGCCGAGGGAGTCGACCGCCCGTTTCAATAGGGCGGCCTCGCGCGAGGAATCCGGCAAGTCCTTGGCGCCGTGAAAGACATTTTTGACGTGCCCCCGACCGAAGGCTTTCGCCTTGTGGTAGATAGCGGGATGCACCGGGCCATAATCCCAGGCCTGGAAATGCCCGTCCACAAGGGGTTCGCCGTCGTTCTCCCCCATATAGATCATATGGGCCAAGTACAGAATCTTCTGTAGCTGAAGATTCGAAAGCGTCCAATCCGACAGCTCGCACACTTTCTTGGCGGCGGCAAATGCTGAAATCGTCATGCCATCGCCTCCCTGGGTCTCCGGCACTGACTATACGATAACAATGACTGTATTTATGTACAATTTTATATGGGCCTGACGGCTCGATCGCGGAGATTCGACCGGGGGTTGGTCTTCTTATTCCGCGTACGTGTCGAGCGTGGCGTCCAGGGCCTCGGGGTCGAAGTCGCCGGTGACCACGGCGTCGCCGATGCCGCGCAGCAGGATCAGGCGGAGCCTGCCGGCCAGGACCTTCTTGTCGTGGCCCATCAGCTCCAGCATCCGGGGCCGGTCCAGGCCCGGCGGCAGGCCGGTGGGCAGACCGGCGGCCGCGATCAGGGTCACGGCCCGTTCGCGTTCGGCCTCGTCCAGCCAGCCCAGGCGCACGGACAGGTCCGCGGCCAGGCACATGCCGGCGCCCACGGCCTCGCCGTGGAGCCATTCGCCGTAGCCCAGGGCCGCCTCCACGGCGTGGCCGAAAGTGTGGCCCAGGTTGAGCAGGGCGCGCACGCCGCCCTCGCGCTCGTCGGCGGCGACCACGGCCGCCTTGTTCTCGCAGGAGCGGGCGATGGCGTGGGCCAGGGCCGCCGGGTCGCGTTCGCGCAGGGCCGGCATGTTGGTTTCCAGCCAGGCGAGGAAATCGGCGTCCCGGATCAGGCCGTACTTGATGATCTCGGCCAGGCCGGCCGAGAGCTCCCGCTCGGGCAGGGTGGCGAGCACGTCGGTGTCGGCCAGCACCAGCCGCGGCTGATGGAAGGCGCCGATCATGTTCTTGCCGCGCGGGTGGTTGACCCCGGTCTTGCCGCCCACCGAGGAGTCCACCTGGGCCAGCAGGGTGGTGGGGATCTGGATGAAGTCCACGCCGCGCTGCCAGGTGGCCGCGGCGAAGCCGGCCAGGTCGCCGATCACGCCGCCGCCCAGGGCGACCACGGTGCCGTCGCGGCCCAGGCGCTCGTCCATCAGGGCGTCGTAGACCCGGGCGGTGGTGTCCAGGGTCTTGTGGCGCTCGCCGTCCGGCAGCACCAGCGATGCCGGCTCGCGGTCGGCGAGCCCGGCGAGCACGGCGTCCAGGTACAGGGGCGCCACGGTCTCGTTGGTCACCACCAGCACTCGCCCGGTGTTCAGGGCCGGGGCGTACAGGTCCGCGCGGCCGAGCAGGCCCGGTCCGATGTGGATCGGGTAACTGCGGTCGCCGAGGTCGACGGTCAGGCTGCGCACGTCTCCAGGGTTAGTCCGCGTTGACGACTTCCAGCGAGGCGAAGCCGTCCACGCCGGCGCCGGGACCGCCGGAGACGGTCGCGCTGACCTGGGCCGAGCCCTTGTCCGAGCTGGCGAAGTAGCTGCTGGTCGCCTTGCCGTCGGCATTGGTGGTTCGGTCCACGGGCAGGACTTCCTCGCCGTCGCCGCAGGGCGATATGCCGCCGCCGGCACAGCGGCTGATGCCGAATTCCAGCGGGATGCCGGTGAGGTCGTTGCCGGCCTCGTCGCGGACGTTGGCGGTGATCAGGGTGAAGCCGCGCGCGGGCACGGAGGTCTCGGATACGGACACCTCCACCGATTGCGGCTCGCCCACGAACAGGATCGGCAATGTGGCGGTCTGGCCGTTGGCAGAGGCCGTCAAGGTCGCTTCGCCACCCATGGTGTCGGAGGTCAACTCCACGGTGCCGGCGAAGCTGCCGTCGTTGGTGGCGATGCTGACCACGGCCGTGGGTGCGCTGCCGTTGGCGCTGAGCTTGCCGCCGCCACCGCCGCCGGTGACTTCCAGCTGGATCGGCTTTGCTTTTTCCGTACTGTACGGAAGCTCGTCGTCGATGGTCACGCCTTGCCCGCCGACGGTCCATTGGAAGCGGACCTCGGTGTTCTCGCCCACGCGTACGTTGGCGTTCTCGAGCGGCGCGGTGAAGCGGAAGACATTCGACTGCACCGTTACCGGAATGGTGTCGGTGATCGTCTGATCGTCCTGGGTCACGGTTGCCGTGATCGTGATCGTGCCGTTGAAATTGCCGCCCGGCGCGATGTAGCTGAAGTTCAGCACGCCATCGCCGTCGGTGTTGCCGCCGCCCTCGGGTACGATCTGGCCCGCGGTGGGCTGGACGTCGATGAACACGCCGGGAGCGGGCGGTGGCAGGTCGTCCTCGTCCAGTAGTGTGGCAGTGAAGTTCGCCGTGCTGCCGGGGGCGATGCCGCTGGGTCCGTCCAGCACCAGCGTGGCGCTGTCCAGGTCGAAGTCGCCGCCGCTATTGCTGCTGCCGCCGCCGGAGATAATGTCGTCGTCGCCGCCGCTGCTGCTGTCGCAGCCCGCCACCGCCAGCAGGATCAGTGCTACGGGGAACAGCCGGAGAATGCTATTCATGTTGCTTTCAGCCATCATGTTCGTGGTCCAGCCGGGGACCGCCCGTCCGGTCGGCCCCCGGCCCGAAAAAGGTCGGCGCCGCCGCCGCTGACGCGACGGCGCGCCCCTGTATCTATCGGCCGTTCCCCGGTCCGTCCGTAGCCCGGCCTGTCGTCAAAGCTCGGCGGTGCCGATGGATTCCAGATTCTCCACGATCTCGCGCGCCAGCTTGCGCGCGGGCTGGTCCCCGGTCGTGACCACGAGGTCGGCGATGCCGCGGTACAGCGGGTCGCGCTCCTCCATGAGCTGTCGCAGCGTCGCCTCGACGTCGTCACTGCCTTCCAGCAGCGGCCGGTCCTTGCTGTTGCGCGTGCGCGCGAGCTGCTGCTCCAGCGAGGTCTCCAGGTAGACGACCACGCCGCGGGCCGAGAGCAGGTCACGGGTCTCGGCCTCGAGCACGGCGCCGCCGCCGGTGGCGAGCACCGTGTTCGGCAGCTCGGTGAGCTCCGCGATGATCTCGCGCTCGCGCCGGCGAAAGCCTTCCTCGCCCTCCATGTCGAAGATGAAGGAGATGTCGACGCCGGTGCGCTTCTCGATCTCGTTGTCGCTATCGACGAAGTTCATGCCCTTGATCTCGGCGATGCGCTTGCCGATCGTCGTCTTGCCGGCCCCCATGGGGCCCACGAGGTAGATGTTCGGGTTGATTGCCATTGGAAACCGTTAGCTCTCCTGACCGGTATCCGGGTCGATGATGGTCGTGCAGTCGCCGTCCTCGCCGAACGGGCTCTTCTGTCCCGGCGGCGATGTCTGCAGGTCCGTGGCGTCATCCGCCGACATGGGCAACACGAAGACCGCGTTCGCGGTGCTCTCCGTGCCCTGCACACTGGCGACCGCGCGCAGGCGCACTCGCACCCATTGCGAGAATTCCTGCGGATAGGTCACGCCGAATTCTACCGCACCATTCTCGTCCAGGTCCGCATCGGTGGGCACGGTGGCCACGTTCGTGGGATCGAGCTGGCCGTTGCCGTTGATGTCCTCGCCATCGTCCAGGATGTCGTTTTCGTTGACATCTTCGTTGGGGCAGCCCGCTCGGAACTCGTTGGAGGTGCCGCCCACCTCGTAGATCGCCTGCCATTGGTCGGCCGTACCGTCTTGGTCGATGTCCACGGCTTGCTTTTCGCCTTCCTGGTACGCCAGGGGACGGATGCTGAGCCTGAAGTCGGCGTCGGGCACCGGGTTGCCGGAGGCGTCGGTGACGATGGCCGAATAGGGTACGCGATAGGTGGTGAGGTTCGGCTCCTCCAGCTCGTTGCCGGTGCCGAGCACGATGCGCAGCGCCTGGCCACCGACCGTGACCTCGACCGTGTCGTTGATAGTCGCGGAGCCGCGTACCTGGGCCGTGATCTCGGCCGGCTCGGCGGCCGAGGTGCTGCCGGAGGTATAGACCGTGGAGGCCACGCCGCGCGTGTCCGTGGTCACGCTGCCGTCACGCAGGCTGCCGTTGGTGGTGTCGTCCAGCGTGAAGTCCACGATGGCGCCGGTGACCAGGTTGTTGTTGCTGTCGCGGACCACCGCGGTGATCTCGCTGTCGCTGCTCGGCCCCACCGTGGCCGGATTGGCCTGGACGTCGATGGAGTCGGGCACGGTCGCGACGAACTGGACCGAGAGCTGGGTGGACAGGCCGCTCGCGGGGTCCGAGGCCGTGATGGTCGCGGGTCCCGCGTTGGTGGCCTGTACATCCACGGTGACTTCGCCGCTGCCGTCCGTGGTGCCGCTGTTGCTGCTCAGGGTGCCGCGGCTGGTCGAGAAGTTGACGGTCTGGCCGGTCACGGGCGAGCCGTCGTCCAGCCAGCGCAGGGTCACGGCTTGGGCCGTGTTCAGCGGAATCTGGACGCCGGCGTCCGGCGACGTGAACTGGAAGTCGGCGCCGCCGATCTCGACCGTGATGTCGTTGGAGATGCCGAGCGAGCTGGCCGTCAGCGTGTCGGTGCCGGCGTTGTTGGCGTTCAGGTCGACTTGCACTTGACCGTTGGGGCCGGTGGTCAGGTTGGTCGACGAGAAAGTGTTACTCAGATCGGACGAGACGTTGACGGCCTCGTTGGCAATGCCGTCGCCGGCCGCGTCGGCCAGGGTGATCGTGTAGGTGCCGTCCCCGCCGAGCGCGAGCGCCGCCGGGCCGGTGATGTCGATCGTGGTGCCCGTGACCTGGATATTGATCGAGTCGGACTCGCCGCCGGAGGTTGCCTGGACGGCGATCGTCCGGTTCCGGGGGTTGCCGGCCGTGTGCAAGACAGCGGTGGCGGTGCCCGCCTCGTCCGTCACGCTCTGGGTTGTCTGGATCGCACCGCTGTCGGCGCTGAATGCGACAGTCTGGCCCTGAACGACGTTGTTGTTCTCGTCGCGAATCAGGGCCGTCAGTTCGACGGCGCCATTGGTGTTCGAGTCGATGTTGGAGGGCAGACTGGTCGTGTTGGCGATCAAGGTCACGCCCGGCGTGATTTGGCCGCCGTCTGGCGGCGGCTCAGGGTCATCATTTTCGTCGCTACCGCCGGTGCCGCCGCAACTCATCAGCAGGGCGGTCAGCATGGCCAGAAAGACGTAGCGGATGTGTCGCTCGATCATTGAGTCCCCCGAAAAATAGATTCCATCGCGTCGATTGGGCCGCTCAGCGGCGCAGGGTCATCCCTTCCTTGAGGATCTTGGGCGTGACAAAGAGTAGCAGTTCGCGCTTGTCGCGTTGCTTGCCGGTGGTCCGGAAGAATACGCCCAGCAGCGGGATGTCGCCGAGGACCGGCACCTGGTCGTAGGTGTCGCGGTCCTCCTGCTCGTAGATACCGCCCAGCACCACGGTCTCGCCGTTGTCCACCAGGACCTGGGTGGCCAGGCTCCGGGTGTTGATCGACGGCACCTGGCCGCCGCCCTGGACGTTGACCGCCTGGCCCTGGGTGTCCTGCGTGACCAGCAGGTCCATGACCACGCGCTCGTCGGGCGTGATCTGCGGCGTGACCGTGAGGCTGAGCACCGCTTCCTTGAATTGTACCGTGGCGGCGCCGCTGGAGGCGGCCTCCAGGTACGGGATCTCCACGCCCTGGTCGATGCGGGCCTCCTTGCCGTTGGCGGTGATCACCCGCGGCGAGGAGATGATCTCGCCGCGCTGCTCGCTCTCCAGGGCGGACAGGGCCAGGTCCAGGTTGAAGCTGCTGCCGATGATGCTGGTGGTGAGCGTGCCGGCGGCGTTGGCCACGGGCAGGTTGACGGTGTAGCCGGAGGTGACGTCCTTGTCGCCGCCGATGAGGCCGTCGCCGATATTGGCTTCGTCCGACACGCTGGTGCTCACGCCGATGTTGCGCGAGAACTCGCGGTTGGCGACCACGATCCGGGATTCGATCAGGACCTGGCGCACCGGGATGTCCAGGCGGTCGATCAGGCGCCGGATTTCCTGCAGCTTGGCGGCGGTCTCGCTGACCAGCAGGGTGTTGGTGCGCTCGTCCACCGCGACCTGGCCGCGGTCGGAGAGCAGGGAGACCTCGCCGGAGCGCAGCAGCGACGCGAAGTCGGCGGCGCGGGCGTAGTTGATCTGGATGATCTCCGAGCGCAGCGGCGCGAGCTGCTCGGTCGCCTCCTGTGCCTTCTGCTCGGCCTCCTGGCGGGCGGCGATGTCGGCGAGTGGGGCCACGGTGATCACGTTGCCCTCGCGCTGCATGCCCAGGCCCTTGGATTCCAGGATGATGTCCAGCGCCTGGTCCCAGGGCACGTCCTCCAGGCGCAGGGCCATGGTGCCCTGGACCTTGTCGCTGACGACCATGTTGACGTCGGCGATGTCGGCGATGATCTGGAGCACCGTGCGCACCTCGACGTTCTGGAAGGACAGCGAGATGCGCTCGCCGGAGTATTCCGGCTCGCGGCGCTCGCGTTCCTCGGCCTCGGCGCGGGTCAGGGGCTGGAGCTCGATGATGAAGCGGTCGCCGGTCTGGTAGGCGGCGTGCTCGAATTCCGCGCCCTCGATCGGGGTGACGGTGATCACGGTGTCGTCGCGCCGCATGCGGGCGTCGATGTACTTGACCGGCGTGGCGAAGTCGATCACGTCCAGGCGTTGGGCGAGCGCATCCGGCAGCTCGGCGCCGGGGAAGCGGGCGACGATGCGACCGCCTTCCTCGCCGATGTCGACGCTGCCGTCCAGGCCGGTGGCCTGGACCTGGATACGGCCGGCGCCGTTCTCGCCGCGGCGGAAGTCGATGTCGGTGATGCGGGTGGTGTCGCCGGCGACGGTCGGGGCGTTGACGACGCCCTGGCGTTTCGGGCCGGCGTCGTCGCGATCGGCGGCGGCCACGGTGCCGGCGCCGGCCTCGCCCAGGCGCACCCGGACTTCGTTGCCGGCGACCTCGATCTCGTAGGGCAGCATGCGCGCCAGTTCCAGGACCACGCGCGTGCGGTCGGCGCCCTCGGCCAGGGCCACGGCCTGCGCGGCGCCGAGGTCGATGCGGCGATAGCGCTTGTCGACGGCGAGCGAGGTGTCGGCCAGGTCCAGGGACAGGCGCGCGGGCTGGTCCACCGTGAACACGGACGGCTCCGGCGCCGGACCGGACAGCCTCAGCGTGACCTGGATCTGACCGCCGGGCAGCGCCACGTGGTCCACCGATTGCAGGCGCCGCTCGGCCGCGCCGGCGATGCCGCTCGCGGCCAGGGCGCACAACGCCAGCAGGAGGCCGGTCGCGCCGCGCAAATGCGCGCGCCGGCGGTTCGTGTGATGGTTCATCGCTCTTGTCCGGTCCATTGTCGTGCTACTCCAGGGCGATTTCCGCCGCGCGTTTCATGTAGCCCCCCATGCCGTCCGGCACGATCTCGATCAGCTTGACCTCGGACGGCGTGATGTCGACCACCTCGCCGTAGTTCTGGCCCATGTGCTCGCCGCGCTTGACCCGGTGGACCACGCCTTCCGGGTCCCGGATCAGGGCGTACACGGTGCCGCCGCTGACCAGCGTGCCCTTCATGTCGAGGCTGTCCAGGGGGAACTGTTCCAGCGGCTCTCGGGGCCGGTCGCGGTCGGGGCTGATGCCCGTGGCGGCGCGTTGCTCTTCCTCTTCCCGGCTCCGGGGCGCGGGCGCGAACGGCTCGCGCCGGCCGGCAGGCCGGTAGGTGTAGGGCTCGTAGGACTTGATCTCGGGGATCGGCTTGATATCCGAGGAGCGACGCGACTTCACCTCCTCGACGTACTGCCGCAGGTCGGACATGTCGCCCCCGCCGCAGCCGGCGAGCAGGGCCGCGAGCGCGGCCGCGATCGCGAAACGGGTCCGGCTCATCGGTCGTCCTCCCCGCCGTCGAGATAGCGGTAGGTGTTCGCGACCACGCTCATGCGCAGTTCCGAGCCCTCGCCCTTGATCGGCTGGATACTGACCTCCTCGAGGGTCACGATCCGCGGCAGTGCCGCGACGCCCGACACGAAGGTACCCAGCTCGTGGTACGTGCCGGTGACCTCGAGGTCGTTGGGCAGTACCGCGTAGAAGTCGCGGCGGATCTCGGGCCGCGGCTTGAACAGGTTCTCTTCCAGGCCGCTGGCCAGCCGCGTCTGGGAGATGTCGTTGAGCAGCTTGGGCACTTCGGTCTGGCTCGGGAGCTGGCGCAACAGCTCGCCGAAGCGCTTTTCCATCTCGGCGAGCTGCGCCTTGTAGGCGTCGAGGTTGGCGACCTTCTTCTGCTTGGTCTCGAATTCGCTGCGCAGCTCCCGCTCCTGGCGCTGGACGCGGGCCAGGTCATCCTTCTTGGGCAGCACGAGGTACCAGGTGCCGGCGCCCACGATCGCCAGGCAGACGATGGCGATGGCGCCGGCGTAGGCCCATCGCGGCCAGCTACCGATGTTGTTCTGGTCGAGCGAGCGCAGCTCGTCGATGAATTCGTTCAGGGTCATGAGCGGTCACCCCCGCCGCCGTTGCCGGCGTCCGCGTCGCCGTTCGCGGTTTCCCCGGGCTTGGGCGCCACCGTCTTGAAGGTGAGCGTGAACTCGGCGAAGCGTCCGCGATCCTGGTCCACGCTCTTGATCACCACCAGCCGCGGGTCGTCGAACCAGGGCGAGTCGTCGATGTTGACCATGTAGGCCGACACGCGGCCGTTGGATTCGGCGATGCCGTTGACCGTGGTGGTGTCGCCGTCCTGCTTGAGCGACGTGAGATGCACGCCCTCCGGCAGGGTCTCCACGATCTGGTCGAAGTAGTGCACGACCTGGGACCGCGACTGCTGCAGTTCCTCGATGATGCGCATGCGCGTGATCAGGTTGTCGCGCACCTTCTCCAGCTCCCGGATCTCCTTGATCTGCTTGTCGATCTCGGCGATCTCCTGTTTCAGGAACCGGTTGCGCTTGTTCTGGTGCTCGATGGCGCTGTCGTAGCCGTACCAGACCAGCAGGACCAGCCCCAGGCTGGCCGCGGCGGCGGCGCCCAGGGCGGTCAGGAAGCGTTTCTTCCGGGCCTCGCGACGGGCCTCGCGCCAGTCCAGCAGGTTGATGGTGATCATGGCGGACATGACGGCGGCCTCAGTGGAACGCGCGTAGCGCGAGTCCGGTGGCGACCATCAGGGCGGGCGCCTCTGCCTCGACGCGGTTGCGCCGCGCGGCGTTCGAGGCGCGCATCCCGGCAAGCGGGTTGCCGATGGCCACGGGGATGTCCAGGGTGTGCTCGACCAGCTTGTCGATATCCGGCACCAGGGCCGTGCCGCCGGTGAGCAGCACGCGGTCGACGCTGTCGTGCTGGGTCGAGGCGGAGAAGAAGAATTGCAGCGAGCGGTCGATCTGCTGCGCGATCTGGTCCGCGAACATCGGCAGGG
Organism: Salinisphaera sp. PC39; assembly: GCF_040361335.1. Lineage (NCBI taxonomy): Bacteria > Pseudomonadati > Pseudomonadota > Gammaproteobacteria > Salinisphaerales > Salinisphaeraceae > Salinisphaera > Salinisphaera sp. PC39. The sequence continues at coordinate 253,358 of NZ_APNM01000001.1, forward strand.
TGGTCTCCAGGAAGTCCTTGTCCAGTTCGCCGGCGCGCAGCTTGGCCAACGCCTCGTCGGCCGACTCCAGCCCGTAGTGGCGCTGGATGTCGTCGACGAGCTGGCGGCCGCCGAAGGCCTGCTCGCGGGCGTAGACCGTTTCCATGTCGTGCAGGACGTTCATGACCGTGTTGTTCGCGCCCACGTCCACCACCGCCACCGTGCGGCCCATGCCTTCGTCCGGCATCTGCGGCGCCAGGAGCTGGCAGGCGTTCTGCAGGGCGTAGCCCTCGACGTCGACCACCCGGACCTGCACGCCGGCGCTCTCCAGGGCCGCAAGGCGCATCTCCACGGTGTCGCGGCGGCAGGCGGCCAGCAGGACACGGTTCATGTCCGGGTCCTGTTCGTTGGGGCCCAGGACCTGGAAGTCCAGGCTGACTTCCTCGATCGGGTAGGGGATGTACTGGTCGGCCTCGAAGCCGATCTGCTGCTCGATCTCGTCCTCGGAGAGGGTGGCGGGCATGTCGATGATCTTGCTGATCACCGCGGAGCCGGAGACCGCCACGGCGGCCTGGCGCAGGCGGGTGCCGGAGCGCTGCACCGCGCGCGTGACGGCCTGGCCCACCAGCTCGGGCTCGGCCACCTGGTTGTCCGCGATCGCGCCCGCCGGCAGGTTCTCGCTGGCGTAGGCCTCGATCTGGTAACGGCCGGGTTCGCCCGAGAGCGCGAGCAGCTTTACGCGCGTGGAACTGATGTCCAGTGCCATCAATTCCCGCGACTCGCGACCGAAGAACCTGTCGATAATCCCCATGTGCCTCCCCGCGTGCCTTCGCACGGCCTGGCCCCACTATATCCTACATTCTGCGCATGCGACTCAAGGTTATTCGGCCAAGCAATTGATAATCCGGGATATTGCCGGCTTCCCCCAGGGTCGCACCTTCGCAGAAGTTATCGACCGGGGCAAGCATCGGGTTAAGCCTGCACGCCGCGGGCAAGCCCGGTATCATGGCGCGCTTGTCCCGGTCGGCGCCGGAGCCGCCCGCCGCGACGCCTCAATTCTCGCCGAGATAACGCCATGAAAGGCTTGCCACGCGCCGTCAAGATACTGCTCGCGCTGTTCGCGGCGATGACCGTCGCGGCCGTCCTGGCCGCGGCCGCGGTCGGCGTGGCCTACCTGTATTTCGGGCCGCAATTGCCGGAAGCGGGGGAGATCGGCGAGACCAAGCTCAACGAGCCGATGCGCATCTACAGCGCCGACGGCCGCCTGCTCGCCGAATTCGGCACCGAGCGCCGGCTGCCGCGCACTTTCGACGAGATCCCGCGCCAGTTGGTGCAGGCGTTCCTGGCGGCCGAGGACGATCGTTTCTACGAACATCCGGGCGTGGATTACCAGGGGTTGCTGCGCGCGGCCTGGCACCTGGCGATCACGGGCGAGAAGAGCCAGGGCGGCAGCACCATCACCATGCAGCTCGCGCGCAATCTGTACCTGACGCGCGAGCGCACCTACACGCGCAAGATCAAGGAGATATTCCTGGCCCTGCGGATGGAGGCGAAGCTCTCCAAGCAGGAGATCCTGGAGCTTTACCTGAACAAGATCTATCTCGGCAACCGCGCCTACGGCGTGGGCGCCGCGGCGGAGGTCTACTATGACAAGCCGCTGGCGGCGTTGACCCTGAGCGAGTGCGCGACCATCGCCGGCCTGCCCAAGGCGCCGTCGCACTACAATCCGGCGGAGAACCCCGAGCGCGCCCGCTCGCGCCGCGACTACGTGCTGGGCCGCATGCTCGCCCAGGGCATGATCGACGAAGCCGCCCACGAACGCGCCCTGGGCGAGCCGGTCGAGGTTGCCGCGGCACGGACCGACGAGCGCTACTCCGCGGACTATGTCGCGGAGATGGTGCGCCAGGAGATGATCGAGCGCTTCGGCGAGGCCGCCTACACCGACGGCTACGAAGTGGTCACCACCATCGACAGCGAACGCCAGCGGGCCGCGAACCGCGCCCTGCGCCGGGCGCTGTTGGCCTACGACCGGCGCCACGGGTGGCGCGGGGCCGAGGCGCGCCTGGCGGGCGCGGACCTGGGCGACGCCGAGGCCATGGACCGGGCCCTGGCCGACCGCCCGGATGCCGGCGGCCTGGTGCCGGCGGCGGTCCTGGACGTGGGCGCCGATCGCGTGGCGCTGCATACCGAAAGTCACGGCACCGTGACCCTGAAGCCGGAAGACATCGCCTGGCTGGGCGAGGAGAGCGAGGCGACGAAGCCGGCCGACCTGGTGGCCCGCGGCGACGTCGTGCGCCTGGCCTACACCGGGGACGAGGCCTCGCCCTGGGTCCTGGCCCAGATACCGGCGGTGCAGGGCGCGCTGGTGGCGGTGGATCCGGCCGACGGCGCGGTGACCTCCCTGGTCGGCGGTTTCGATTACGGCCTGAGCAAATTCAACCGGGTTACACAGGCACGCCGCCAGCCGGGCTCGGCGTTCAAGCCGTTCCTGTACTCGGCGGGGTTGGAAAACGGCTTCACCCCGGCCAGCGTGATCAATGACGCCCCGGTGGTGTTCGACGACCCCAACCTGGACGAGGCCTGGCGGCCGGAGAACTACAGCGGCCGCATCCACGGTCCGACGCGGCTGCGGCAGGCGCTGGTGCACTCGCGCAACCTCGTGTCCATCCGGCTGCTGCGGTCGGTGGGCATTCAGACCGCCATCGACCACATCAGCAGCCGCTTCGGCCTGCCGGCCGATCGCATGCCACGGGACCTGTCCCTGTCGCTGGGCAGCGCCATCTTCACGCCCATGGAGATGGCGCGCGGCTACGCGGTCTTCGCCAACGGCGGTTTCCGCGTCGAGCCGTATTTCATCGCCGAGATCCGTGACAGCCGGGGCGAGGTGCTCTACGAGGCGGAACCGGTGACCGTGTGCCGCGAGGATTGCGAGGCGATGACGGCGCCCCGGGCGCCGCGTAGCGCCGACGCCGCCAACATCTACCTCATGGACAGCATGATGCACGATGTCATCCGCCGCGGTACCGGCCGCCGGGCGATGTCGCTGGGGCGCAAGGACCTGGCGGGCAAGACCGGCACCACCAACGAACAGCGCGACGCCTGGTTCACCGGCTACAATCATGCCCTGGTGGCGGTGAGTTGGGTCGGTTTCGACAAGCTGGAACCGCTGGGCGCGGGCGAAACCGGCGCGCAGGCGGCGCTGCCGATGTGGGTCGACTTCATGGGCGCCGCGCTGCAGGGCGTGCCCGAGAAGGAATTGCCGCGGCCGGCGGGGCTGGTGACGGTGCGCATCGATCCCGAGACCGGCGAGCTGGCCGGCGGCGGCGACGCCATATTCGAGACCTTCCGCGCCGAGAACGTGCCGGAGGACCGCGCCCGCTCCGGTAACGGCAACGACGGTACGGACGCCAACGGCGACGGCGGGGGCGCGGTCGAGCAGTTGTTCTGAGTTGCCGCGCCGGCGGGGGATGCGTGCCCCGAATCACCAATCACGAATCACCGATCACCGCCAAAACCATGGCCAACGGCAAACGCGCAGCGGCACAACGCAGCCTCCTCGCCCAGACGGCGGCGCAGCTCATGCACGAGCAGGGCATCCGCGATTTTCGTCTGGCCAAGGAGAAGGCGGCCGCGCGTTTGGGCATCGACGTCCGGCGCGGTCCGCTGCCGCGCAACACCGAGATCGAGGCCGCCCTGGTCGAGTACCAGCGGTTGTTCGGCGGCGAGCGCCACGACGCCGCCCTGGAGACCTTGCGCCGCGCGGCCCTGGACGCGATGCGCATGCTGGCGGACTTCCGTCCCCGGCTGGTCGGGGACGTGCTCAGCGGCGTGGCCACCGAGCACAGCGACGTGCAGTTGCATGTCTTCGCCGAGCACTCCGAGTCCTTCGATCTCTTCCTGCAGTCGCAGGGTGTGCCCTTCGACCTGACCGAGCGGCGTTTCCGCTACGGCCGCGGCGAGTACCGCCATTATCCGGCGTTCCGGTTCGCGGCGGGAGAAGTCGGCTTCGAGGCGGTGGTGTTCCCGCTCGCCGAGATCCGCCGGGCCCCGGACAGCCTGGTGGACGGGGCGCCCATGGCACGTGCCAAGCCCGCCGAGGTAGAGCGATTGTTGGCCGGCGATGACGACTGATACCGCGCCGCGGCGCTGGCCGATCGTGTTCACGGTGCTGATGGGCACCGTATCGGTGGTGCTGACCACCAACGTCGTCAATGTCGCCATCCCGTCGATCATGGCCGACTTCGGGATGAGCCAGATCCAGGCGCAGTGGCTGTCCACCGGCTTCCTGGCCTCGGTGACGGCAACCATGCTCGCCAGCGCCCGCCTGGTCGAGCGGCTGGGGCAGCGGCGGACCTTCGTGCTGGCCTTGCTGGTGTTCGTGGCGGCGTCGCTGCTGGCGGCGGCGAGCTGGAACGGACCGGTGATGATCCTGGCGCGGGTGCTCCAGGGTGCGGTCGCGGGCGTCATGCAGCCGCTGGCGCTGGTGGTGATTTTCCAGGTGTTCCCGGACGACCAGCGCGGCAAGGCCATCGGCCTCTACGGCATGGGCGTGGTGATGGCGCCGGCGATCGGTCCCGCCTTCGGCGGTTTCCTGATCGACCTGTTCGGCTGGCGCTCGGTCTACCTGGCGGCGCTGCCGTTCTGTCTGGTCGGGCTGTTGGGGGCGCGCCGGCACATGCCGGACCGCCGCGCGGATGCGCCGGCCCGGTTCGACTGGCCGGGCCTGGTGCTGCTCTCGGCCGGCCTGGCGGCGCTGTTGTCCGGCATCTCGGCGGTCGCGTCCGACGCGGGTCGCGCCCTGCCGCAGGCGGGCGCGGGCGTGATCTTGCTGACACTGTTCCTGCTGCGGCAGCGGCGGGCGCGGCACCCGCTGGTGGCGCTGACCGTGTTCCGGCACCCCACCTTCGTGCTGGCCTCGCTGCTCGGGTTGATCTACGGCATGGGGCTGTTCGCCACCACCTATCTGCTGCCGTTGCTGGTCCAGGGTGTCCAGGGGCTGTCGCCGACCGCGACCGGCCTGGTGCTGATGCCGGCGGGGCTGGTCCTGGCCATGATCTTCCCGGTGTCGGGCCGGCTCAGCGACATCTGGCCCGCCCACCGCCTGATTCCGGTGGGGCTCGCGATCTTCGCCGTCGCCCTGTTCGGATTGTCGGCCACCGGGCCGGGCACCGGCTTCTGGGCCCTGGCGGGCTGGATTCTGATCGGCCGGGTGGGGCTGGGCCTGACCCTGCCCGCCCTCAACCTGGACGCGCTGCGCGGCCTGCCGGACCGCCTCATGCAGCAGGGCTCCGGGGTGATCAATTTCGCGCGCCAGCTCGGCGGCGCGCTCGGGGTCAACCTGTTCGCGCTGCTGCTGGAGATGCGCGTGGCCGACCACCTGGCGGCCGGTGGCGACGCCCCGTTCGAGCTGCACCGCTTCTACGAAGCCGGCGCCGAGGCCGCGCGCGCCTCCGGCGCCGCGCTCCGGGCATTGACGCGGGGCTTCTCCGATACTTTCATTGTTCTGGGACTATTATTCGTGGCCGCGCTGATTCCGGCGGTGGCGATGGGAGTGTGTCGTGGAAAGATTCGAAAAGATCCTGCTGGCGTACGACGGTAGCGAGCAGGGACGGGTGGCGCTGCGCCGGGCCCGCCCGCTCATCGGCGGCGAGGAGGAGATTCATCTTCTGGCGGTGGTGCCGCTGACGAGCGCGGTGGCCGCGGCGGAAGGTTTCTATACCGAGGCCATGTACGAGGCCGAGCGCGAGCGGGTGCAGGCGGTGCTGGACGAGGGCGTGCGCCTGCTCGAAAGCCGTGGCATCCACGCCGAGGGGCATCTGCGCGCCGGCCAGCCGGCCCACCAGATCAGCGAGCTGGCCAAGCATCTGGGCGTGGACCTGGTGGTGGTGGGCCACCACCGGCGTGGCCCGCTACAGCGCTGGTGGCAGGGCTCGGTGGGCGCCTCGCTGCTCGACCGCCTGGACTGCAGCCTGCTTGTGGCCCAGGAGGCGGAAAAAGAAGAGTGAACCACAGAGACACAGAGGACACAAAGTTTTTATTTCTTTCTGTGCACCCTCTGTGCTCTTTGTGTCTCTGTGGTTTTAATTTCTTAAGCCCTGTGCCTCTGTGCCTCTGTGGTTAGTTCCTCTTCTTCTTACCGCTTGTCGATCGGCGCGTAGTCCCGCTTGGGGCTGCCGGTGTAGATCTGGCGCGGGCGGCCGATGCGCATGCCCGGGTCATTCTGCATCTCGCACCAGTGCGCGGCCCAGCCCACGGTGCGGGCGATGGCGAACATCGGCGTGAACATGTTCACCGGGATGCCCAGGGCCTGGTAGATGATGCCCGAGTAGAAGTCGACGTTCGGGTAGAGCTTGCGCTCCTTGAAGTAGTCGTCCTCCAGGGCGATGCGCTCCAGCTCCATCGCCAGCTCGAACAGCGGGTGGTTCTCCATGCCCATGTGCTCCAGCACCTGGTGGCAGTAGCCCCGGATGATGGTGGCGCGCGGGTCGAAGTTCTTGTAGACGCGATGCCCGAAGCCCATCAGGCGGAACGGGTCGTTCTTGTCCTTGGCCTTCTCGATGAACTTCGGTACCTGGGAGACGTCGCCGATCTGGTTGAGCATGGTCAGCACCGCCTCGTTGGCGCCGCCGTGCGCCGGCCCCCAGAGCGCGGCGATGCCGGAGGCGATCGCGGCGTACGGGTTGCAGCCGGTGGAGCCGGCCAGGCGCACCGTGGAGGTGGAGGCGTTCTGCTCGTGGTCGGCGTGCAGGATGAACAGCACGTCCAGGGCCTTGGCCGCGATCGGGTCCACCTCGTAGCGCTCGGCCGGCACCGCGAACAGCATCCGCAGGAAGTTGGACGTGTAGTCCAGGTCGTTGCTGGGATACATCTTCGGCTGGCCCACGGAATGCTTGTAGGCGGCCGCCGCGATGGTCGGCATCTTGGCGATCATGCGGCGCGCGAAGATCTCGCGGTGCTCGGGATCGCGGATGTCGGTGGTGTCGTGGTAGAAGGCCGACAGCGAGCCCACGATGCCGGTCAGCATGGCCATCGGGTGGGCGTCGTAGTGGAAGCCGTCGAAGAACTTGGTCAGCGACTCGTTCAGCATCGTGTGCCGGGTGATCGCGTTGACGAACTCGTCGAGCTGGCCCTGGTCGGGCAGCTCGCCGTAGAGCAGCAGGTAGGCGACCTCCAGGAAGCTGGACTTCTCCGCGAGCTGGTCGACGGGATAGCCGCGGTAGAGCAGGACGCCGTTGGCGCCGTCGATGTAGGTGATCCTGGACTCGCAGCTGCAGGTCGCGGTGAAGGCGGGATCGTACGTGAATACGTCCATCTCGCCGTTGAGCTTGCGGATGTCCAGCCCGGGGGTCCCCAGGGTGCCCTCCACGACCGGCAATTCGCTGGTGCGGCCCGATTCCGGGTCGGTGAGCGTGAATGCCTTGTTCGCCATAACGTCTTCTCCGGTTTTGGGTCTCGCGGTCCGGAGGCCGGCTAGGTCTTGCCGACGTCCACCGCGGGTTGCGGATAATGCTTGGGATAGCCCGTGCGGGCGACGCCGGTGGTGACCGCGGCCTGGGCCACCGCCGGCGGAATGAAATCGATCAGCCTCGGGTCGAAGGGGCTCGGAATGATGTAGTCGGGGCCGAAGGCCATGTGCTTCTTGTCGTGGGCCTCCAGCACGGTTGCCGGCACCGGCTCTCGGGCCAGGGCCCGCAGCGCCTCGGCGGCGGCGATGTGCATCGCCGTGTTGATGCGGCGCGCGCGCACGTCCAGGGCGCCCCGGAAGATGAAGGGGAAGCCCAGCACGTTGTTGATCTGGTTGGGGTAGTCGCTGCGCCCGGTGGCCATGATCAGGTCGTCGCGCACCGACCGGGCCGCCTCCGGCGCGATCTCCGGGTTCGGGTTGGACAGCGCGAACACCACCGGCCGGGGCGGCATGGCCGCGATCATCTCGGGGCTGACGGTGTCCGGACCCGACAGCCCGATGAACACGTCCGCCACCGACATCGCGTCCATCAGGGTGGACAGGTCGCTGGCGGTCGCGAAGCGCGCCTTGGTGGGCGTCAGGTCCTCGCGCTCGGCGCGGATCACGCCCTTGCGGTCCACCATGTAGACGTTCTCCAGCTTCGCCCCCATCTCCAACAGGAGGTTCATGGAGGCGACGCCGGCCGCGCCCGCGCCCAGGCAGACGATCTTCGCGTCCGCCAGGTCCTTACCCTGCAGCTCCAGGGCGTTGCGCAGGCCGGCGGCCACGATGATGGCGGTGCCGTGCTGGTCGTCGTGGAACACCGGGATGTCGAGGCGCTCGATCAGCTTCGATTCGATCTCGAAGCAGTGCGGCGCGGCGATGTCCTCGAGGTTGATGCCGCCGAAGGTGGGCGCGATGCGGGCCACGGTGTCGATGAACTCGTCCGGGTCCGAGGCGTCGACCTCGATGTCGAAGACGTTGACGTCGGCGAACTTCTTGAACAGGACCGCCTTGCCCTCCATCACCGGCTTGCTGGCCAGGGCGCCGGTGTTGCCGAGCCCCAGCACCGCCGTGCCGTTGGTGATCACCGCCACCAGGTTGCCCTTGGAGGTGTAGCGGAAGGCGTCCTCGGGGTCCGCCTGGATCGCCTTCACCGGCTCGGCGACGCCCGGCGTATACGCCAGCGACAGCTCCTCGTAGGTGGTGAAGGGCTTGGTGACCGAGATCGCCAGCTTCCCCGGCTGGGGCTTGGCGTGATAATCCAGCGCTTCCTGCTTGCGTACGTACTCGGCCATGCGATTGCTGTCACCGTTCGGGGGCGTTGCGGCGGAGCCGGCGGAAATTCGGGAGGGCCGCGTCGCGGACGCGACCAAGGCGGCGCATTATACCCGTCGCCCCCCGCGGCGCGCCAGAACCTAAAACGATCGTGTTGGCAACACCCTTTCGGGGACTGCGGCGGTCGCGGCCTTATTCGACGTATTTCAGCGGGCGGCCGGCCCGGATCTGCCCGTCCGGGTAGTCCTGGTTGAGCAGCCGGAGCTGGGCGGCGGCGTCCTCGCCCAGCGGCGAGGACGCCGCCAGGCCGGCATAGGTTTCGCCCGCGCGGGCCGGACGTACGCGGATGCGCCACGGCCGGGCCTTGTCGGCCTCCCGGGCGGTCAGGCGGTGGAAACTGGTGACGGTGTCGCGGAAGTCCGTCGCCCAGCCCGCGGGACCGTCGCCTTCCTCGGCGCGGCTTTGGAAGATGTAGGCGCGATCGTCCAGATACACGACGCCCAGGCGCACGATGCGGTCCGAGAACATCCCCTGCGGCACCAGGGCGGTGTAGGCGGTGAGGCCGTGGGACTCGAAGCTGCGCTCGTTGCGCGGGTTCTCCACGCCCAGGCGTTGCCGGACGAATTCGGCAGGCGGTACCCGCTTGTTCAGATCGGTGGCGCCGATCTGGATCACGGCGACGCCTTCCGGGGCGTACAGCAGGACGGCGCTGGGCCGGTTCTCCAGGCGCCAGCCCTCGGGATAGTCGAAGGCGAAGCCCAGCTCCGGATGGTAGAAGCTGCCGTTGCGCGGGATGCCCTCGTGGGCGGAGTGGCCGTAGACCAGACCGTCGATCTTCTCCAGGAAGGTCTCGCGGCCGACGCGCGGGTCGCCCGCCGGGGCGAGGCCGCGGGCGGCGGCCACGACCTCCTGCAGCCGGGTGTCGTTGCGGGGGTGGCTGGCGAACACGCCGTGGTAGGTGTTGATTTCGCGGCCCTGGGCCTTGGCGCGTGCCTGGGCGTACTCCTGCTGGTACTTGAGGATTTCCAGGACCTCCAGCATCGCCTCGTGGTCGTAACCGGCGCGGGCCAGGTATTCGGCGCCCAGGCGGTCCGCCTCCAGCTCCAGGTCGCGGCCGTAGCCGGCCACCGCCGCGCTGCCGAGAACGTTGGTCAGGTCGGCCGCGGCGCCGCTGCCCGTGGTGCCGGCGACCACGGTCGCCAGGATCTGCGACAGCGTGGCGTTGCGGTGCTGGCGTACCGCGTGGCGCGCGGTCACATGCCCCAGCTCGTGGGCCAGGACCGCCGCCAGCTCGGCCTCCGAGTCCATGTAGCCGAGCAAGCCGCGGTAGATGTAGATGTAGCCGCCGGGCAGGGCGAAGGCGTTGACCTGCGGGCTGTCGATCAGGAAGAAGCGGTAGATCAGCTCGGGCCGGTCGGACTGGGCGGCCACCCGCTCGCCGACCGCCTGCACGTAGTCCTGCAGCGCCCGGTCGTCGTACAGCCGCTCCACGGACAGGATCTGCTGGTGGAATTGCCGGCCGAGGGCCAGCTCCTCCTCCTCCGACATGAGCACCAGTTCGCGCTCGCCGGTGGCCGGGTTGACCGCGCAGGCGGTCGTCAACGCGGCCGCGACCAGGACGGCTAGCCAGGCGACAAACCGAATGTAGGGGGCGCGTGTCATGGTTCGATCTTAAACCGCTTGGGCCGGTCAAGAATACGATCCACAGATTACGCAGATGAGGTAAATTAAGGGGACGGTATACTTAATTCATAAAAATTAAGTATACCGTCCCCTTAATTCGCAGATGGACGCAGATTGATAATTGGAGTGAGCGGACGGTTTGCCGTCCCCTTGATGGGCCGTGCGATGCGCCAGTGCTTGATCACCGCTATCCGTGTAATCAGTGTAATCCGTGGATCGCTTCCAGCTTGTTCAGTCCTCGCGCTCGGCGAGTACGTCCGCGACGCCGCCGGTCCCGTCGGCGATCACGGTCACGGCCATCGGCTGGCAGCAGACGCTGCAGTCCTCGATATAGCGCTGGTCGCCGGCGGAGGGATCGGCCAGAAGCACGATGGGCTCGCCGCAGTAGGGGCAGGCGACGGTGTGCTCTTCCAGGTCCATGGCGGCGCGGGCCTATGCGGCCTCGGGCAGCAGGTCGGCCAGGAGGGTGTCCAGATAGAGCCGGCCGCGTTCGGTGCAGGCCATGTGCCCGTCGGTCAGGCGCAGCAGGTCCGGGTGGCGTCGCGCCAGGTCATCCAGCTCCGCCGCGGGCAGGCCGGTGCGGGCCGCATAGTCCGCCACGGCGAAGCCGGCGTCCAGGCGCAGCGCGTTCATCAGGAACTCGAAACGGCGGTCGGTGGCGTCGGGGCGGCGTTCCTCGGCGATCGCATCGGGTCCGCCGGCCGCGGCCATGTAGCGGTTGGGCAGGTGTCGTTTCGCCCGGCGCAATACGTTGCCCGCGGTATCCGTGAGCTTGCCATGGGCGCCGGCACCGATCCCCAGGTAGTCCCCATAGGTCCAGTAGTTGCGGTTGTGGCGGCAGGTCCGGTCCGGCCGGGCCCAGGCGGAGACCTCGTAGCGGCGGTAGCCCGCCGCGGTCAGGCGCCGCTCGGCGTCCGCGTGCATGGTCCAGGCGGTGTCGTGGTTCGGCACCGGCGGCGGCCGATGGTGGAAGGGCGTGCCGGGCTCCAGGGTGAGCTGGTAGTGGGAGATATGCTCGGGCGCCAGCGCGATCAGGGCGTCGAGATCGCGGGCCGCGCCCGCCGGGTCCTGGTCCGGCAGGGCGTACATCAGGTCCAGGTTGATGTTGTCGAAGCCCGCCGCGCGGGCCGTCGCCACGGCCGCCCGCGCCTGGCCGGCGTCGTGGATGCGGCCGAGCCGGCGCAGCATGGCGTCGTCGAGGCTCTGAACGCCCAGCGACAGGCGATTGATGCCGGCCTCGCGGAAGCCGGCGAAGCGGGCCGCCTCCACCGTGCCGGGGTTGGCCTCCATGGTGATCTCGCAGTCCGCGGTCAGCGGCAGGCGCTCGCGCACGCCCTCCAGAATGCGCCGGATCGAGCCGGGCTCGAACAGGCTGGGGGTGCCGCCGCCGAAGAATATGCTGGTCAGTTCGCGGCCCCGCGCCAGCGGCAGGTCGTGATCCAGATCGCGCAGCAGGGCGTCCACATAGGCATCCTCCGGCAGCGCGCCCGGCGCCGTGTGCGAATTGAAGTCGCAGTAGGGGCACTTGCGCACGCACCAGGGCAGGTGGACGTACAGGGCGAGAGGGATGTCGAACCGCATGGCATGGTTCCCGAGGCTAACGCCGGACTTCAAACTAACCACAGAGGCACAGAGGACACAGAGCGGGAAGCAATGAATACATCAAGATACAAAAAGTTCAAAGATCGAGAAATGAAGACACAAAAAAGTGTGACTCTGTAGTGGTTCCAATCCTCAACAGCTCTTCATGCTCTGTGTGCTCTGTGCCTCTGTGGTTAGTCTTCTTATCTGCGTGAGTCGCATCAGCAGTGCCTGCATCGCCTGGCCGCGGTGGCTGATGGCGTTCTTGCGCCCCGGCGGGAGCTCGGCGGCGCTGGCGTTCTCCGCCGGAACCCAGAACAGCGGGTCGTAGCCGAAGCCGCCCTCGCCGCGCGGTGCGGTCAGCACGCGGCCGTGCCAGTCGCCCTGGCAGACCATCGGCGCGGGATCGGCGGCATGGCGCACGAACACCACCGTGCTGTGGAAATGGGAGCCGCGCCGTTCCTCCGGCAGGCCGGCGAGGGCGTCCAGGAGCTTGGCGTTGTTGGCGGCGTCGCCGCCGTCGCCGGCGTACCGCGCCGAATGGATGCCGGGCGCGCCGTCGAGCGCGTCCACGCACAACCCGGAGTCGTCCGCGATCGCGGGCAGGCCGGCATGGGCGGCGGCGTGGAAGGCCTTGAGCAGGGCGTTCTCGACGAAGGTGGCGCCGGTCTCCTCGGCGCCGGGGATGTCGAAGTCGCCTTGCGAAAGCACCTCGATGCCCAGCTCCGCCAACATCGCCCGCAATTCTTCCAGCTTGCCGCGATTGCCCGATGCCAGAATGATTTTGTTCATGAATAAACCACAGAGTCACAGAGGACACAGAGAGGAATGATGCACAAGGGTTTTAAGAGTTCAAAAACCCATCAGAAAAAACATGGAAATCTTGGCTTTCTGCCTTTTGCTCCTGTGAATCGGTTTGCTCTGTGTCCTCTGTGCCTCTGTGGTTAGCCTTCTTCCAGGGCGTTTCTCTGGGCCTTGATCAGTTCGCCGATGCCGTTTTCCGCGAGGGTCAGCATGGCGTCCAGCTCGCCGCGCCGGAAGGCGTGGCCCTCGGCGGTGCCCTGGACCTCGATGAAGTGGCCGGCCTCGTTCATCACCACGTTCATGTCGGTCTCGGCCTCGGAGTCCTCGGCATAATCCAGGTCCAGCACCGGCTCGCCGCGGTAGATGCCGACCGAGACGGCCGCGATCTGGCCGTGCACCGGGTCGCGCTTGAGTTCGCCGCGGCGTTTCAGGGTGCGCATGGCATCGGCGAGGGCGACGTAGCCGCCGGTGATGGCGGCGGTGCGGGTGCCGCCGTCGGCCTGGATCACGTCGCAGTCGATGGTGACCGTGCGCGGCCCCAGGGCCCGGAGGTCCATCACCGCGCGCAGGCTGCGGCCGATCAGGCGCTGGATCTCCACGGTGCGGCCGCCCTGCTTGCCGCGCGCCGCCTCGCGCGCGCCGCGGGTGCCGGTGGCGCGCGGCAGCATGCCGTATTCGGCCGTGAGCCAGCCCTGCTCGGCGCCGCGCAGCCAGGGCGGTACGCGGTTCTCGACGCTGGCGGTACAGATCACGCGGGTGTCGCCGAAGCCGATCAGGACCGAGCCCTCGGCATGCTTGGTGAAACCGCGTCGGATGTCGATGTCGCGGAGTGCCGCGGGGTCGCGGCCGCTGGGACGTAGACTCAAGGGGGGTTCCTGGAGGTCGCCAAATGGGCGCGGAGTATAGCAAGCACGGGGCCCGCGGGCCCCGCCGGCTATGCCATAATCGCCCGCCTACCCACCCCGCCCGACGACAGGGACGCAGGCCTATGATCCGCAGCATGACCGGTTTCGCGCGCACCGAGGCCACCGGCGACTGGGGCGAGCTGAGCTGGGAGCTGCGCGCGGTGAACCACCGTTATCTGGATGTGCACCTGCGCCTGCCGGACGAGCTGCGTTCCCTGGAGCCGAGCCTGCGCCAGCGTCTGTCGCGCCGGCTGGGGCGGGGCAAGGTGGAGTGCACGCTGCGGCTGCGGGCGGCGGAATCGGACAAGGCCCTGGCGATCGACGAGGAGCGCCTGGCCGCGGTTGTCGCGGCGTCGCGTCGGGTGGCCGAGGCGGCACCGGAGGCGGCCGCGCCCGACCCGCTGCGCCTGCTGCAGTGGCCGGGCGTGCTCCAGGAGAATGTTCCCGACCTGGAGGCGGGCGCCGGCGCCGCCCTGGACGCCTTCGACCGGGCGCTGGCCGAGCTCGCCGCCATGCGCGAGGCCGAGGGTGACCGCATCGAGACCTTCCTGCGGGAGCGGTCCGCCCTGGTCGCGGACCTCGCCGAAACCGTGCGCGAGCGGCTGCCGGCGGTCCGTGAAGCTTGGCGCGAGAAGCTGATGGCGCGGCTCGCCGAGATCGACGCACCGGCCGAGGGCGGGCGCCTGGAGCAGGAGGCGGTGATCGTGGCCCAGCGCCTGGACGTGGACGAGGAGCTATCGCGGCTGGACAGCCACGTGCAGGCCCTGGAGAAGGCGCTGGCCATGGACGAGCCGGTCGGGCGCCGGCTGGATTTCCTGATGCAGGAGTTCAACCGCGAGGCCAACACCCTCACCTCGAAATCGCAGGATGCCGAGGTCACCCGTTGCGGCGTGGAGATGAAGGTGTTGATCGAACAGATGCGCGAGCAGGTCCAGAACGTCGAGTAGCGCATGGGTGGGCAGCGGACAGAACGAGGCCGGCTATTCGTGGTGTCGGCGCCCTCCGGGGCCGGCAAGACGAGCCTGACCCGGGCCGCCATCGATCGGCTCGCCACGCGCGGACGTTCGGCGCGGTTCTCGGTGTCCTACACGACCCGCGCCCCGCGCGTGGGGGAGCGTGACGGGATCGATTACCATTTCGTCGACGACGCCGAGTTCCGGCGCCTGATCGAGGCCGGCGAGTTCCTGGAGCATGCGCGGGTCTTCGACCGGCGCTACGGTACCGGCCGCGGCGAGACCGAACGGCTGCTGGCCGCCGGCCATGACGTGATCCTGGATATCGACTGGCAGGGCGCCCAGCAGGTCCGGGAAGCGAGCGATCAGGTGGTGAGCGTGTTCATCATGCCGCCGTCGCTGGCCGAGCTGGAGCGCCGGCTGCGCGAACGCGCGCTCGACGATGAGGCCGACATCGAGCGCCGCCTGGCGGAGGCCGAGGAGGAGATCGCCCACTCCGGCGAATTCGACCACATCGTGGTCAACGACCGGTTCGAGGATGCCCTGGCCGAGCTGGAGTCGATCTTGGCCGGTGAGGGTGGTATGGCGCCGGCCGATTGACTACAATGAGACCTCCGCATAACTACTGCGCTCGGCATCTTGGCCGCCGGCGGTGCTCGGAATGCTCATGTACTAGCACGTACACTGCGCTTCCTGCGCTCCGAGGCGACCAACCTGCCTTCGCTCGCTACGTTATGCAGAGGTCTCTACATGCCGATACAGAGTAACCGCTGAAATGGCCCGAGTAACCGTTGAGGACTGCCTGGAGAATCTGGGCAACCAGTTCGAGTTGACCATGGTCGCCGCCAAGCGCGCGCGCCAACTCGCGCGCGGCGCGAACGCCGCGCTGCCGTGGGAGGACGACAAGAGCACGGTCATGGCCCTGCGGGAGATCGCCGACGGCTACGTGGGCGCCGATATCCTGGACGAGGCCGACCTGCCGCCGATCCCCACCGGTCAGGAGACCCCGCAGCCGCCGGCCGAGGAGCTGGCCGAGGAAGGTGGCGAGGCGTCCGCGGAGGAGAAGTCGGCGCCCAAGGCCGAGTGAGCACGCGCTGAAGCGCGGGTCCCCTGTATCGGGTTGCATGCTTCGCGCAAGCGGGCGTCCCGGCCTGAGCGGGAATCGGCGCCTGCCGGACGTGGTCTGTAGAAAACGCCGCGCGATGCGCGGCGTTTTTCGTTGGAGCGGCATGCGCGGGCCGATGCTCGTCGCAGGTGCGTGTGACAGCCGCACGAAACATGAGACACGAAACACCCGAACGCCATAGTGACGCCGGCGCCCTGCGGCAGTAACCTGATCGGATGGTCCTGTCGTCCGGCATAAACCGTCTCAACACGGCGTTGCGCACGTCGCGGGTGTCGCGCGCCTACGGTATCGAGACGCTGGTCAAGCACCTGGAGAGTTACCTGCCGGACGACCGGATCGCGGCCGTGCGTCGGGCCTACGATTACGGTGAGCGCCTGCACCGCGGCCAGTTCCGCAAGACCGGCGAGCCCTATATCTATCACCCGCTGGCGGTGGCCCGGATCCTGGCCGAGATGCGGCTGGACGCCACCACCCTGATCGCCGCCATCCTGCACGACGTCATCGAGGACACGGATACCGCGCGCGACGAGATCGCCGCGGAGTTCGGCAACGAGGTGGCGGACCTGGTGGACGGTGTGTCCAAGCTGGACAAGGCCCAGTTCCGGTCGCGCGCCGAGGCGCAGGCGGAGAATTTCCGCAAGCTGATGCTGGCCATGACCCGCGATATCCGGGTGATCCTGGTCAAGCTCGCGGACCGGCTGCACAACATGCGCACGCTGGATGCCATGAAGCCGGTGCAGCGTCGTCGGGTGGCCCGCGAGACCCTGGATATCTATGCCCCCATCGCGCGGCGGCTGGGTATCAACCGCCTGCGCAGCGAGCTCGAGGAGTTGGGTTTCCAGCACCTGTACCCGAAGCGATATGACGTGCTCAAGCGTGCCTCGCGCAGCGTCACCGGCGACCGCAAGTCGCTGGTGCGCGAGATCGAGGAGACCCTGGCCAAGGCCCTGGCCGCCGAGGGCATCGGCGCGGTCGTGGTCGGCCGGCGCAAGAATCTCTACAGCATCTACCGCAAGATGCGCAGCAAGCACCGGCGGTTCCTGGACGTGTTCGACCTGTACGGCTTCCGGGTGATCGTCGACGAGGTCGACCAGTGCTACCGCGCCCTGGGGATCGTGCACCACTGCTACCGGCCGATCACCGAGCATTTCAACGATTTCATCGCGAATCCCAAGCTCAATGGCTACCAGTCCCTGCACACCACGCTGATGGCCCGCGGCGGGGTCAAGTTCGAGGTCCAGATCCGCACCCGCGATATGCACCAGATCGCGGAGAGCGGCATCGCCGCCCATTGGCAGTACAAGCTCGGCGACGACCGGGACGGCGTGGGCATGAACCCCTCCGAGGCCAGCGAGTGGCTGGGCCGGCTGATGGAGTACGGCGGCGACACCGATTCGCAGCGGTTCCTGGATCACGTGCGGCTGGACCTGTTCCCGGACGAGGTCTACGTGTTCACCCCCAAGGGCGAGATCATCCGGTTGCCCAAGGGGGCGACCTGCGTGGACTTCGCCTACGCGGTGCACACGGAGTTGGGCAACCACTGTGTCGCGGCCCGCGTGGACGGGCATCTGGCGCCGCTCAACAGTCAGCTGATCTCGGGCGAGATGGTGGAAGTGATCACCGCCAAACACGCCCGGCCCAACGCCGCCTGGCTGCATTTCCTGCGTACCGCCAAGGCGCGTGCCGGGGTTCGCAATTACCTGAAGAATCAACGCGAGGACAAGGCCGAGCGCCTGGGCGAGCGTCTGCTGGACAAGGCCCTGCGCGATATCGGCCTGTCCCTGCGCAAGCTCAGCCGCAGCGACATCGATCACGCCCTGGCCGAGATGGAGGAGCGGGACCTGCGCACCCTGTTCTGCAACATCGGCCTGGGCAAACGGCTGGCGCCGCTGGTGGCGCGCCATTTCCTGGCGCCGTCGGCCGCCCCCGAGCAACGCCGCAAGGGCGAGCCGCTGGCGGTGGAAGGCACCGAGGGGCTGGTGGTGGAATTCGCCAAGTGCTGCCATCCGTTGCCGGGCGACGCCATCCACGGCCTGGTCAGCGTCGGGCGCGGCCTGGTGGTGCATCGCTTCGGCTGCAAGTACAGCGCCAAGAAGGGGCAGCCCTCGGACCGGGTCGAGCTGACCTGGTCGGAGGGTGTCACCGGCGAATTCCCGGTGGAATTGCGGGTGCACGCACGCAACGAGCGCGGCGTGCTGGCGCGGCTGACCAGCAAGATCACCGAGGCCGACTGCAATATCGAGAACGTGTCGTTCTCGGAGCGCGGCGGCTCGATCACGACCATGCGGTTCCTGATTACGGTCACCGACCGCCGGCACCTCGCCCGCGTGATCCGGCGGCTCCGACGGCTGACCGCGGTGGAGCGCGTGACCCGTTCGTGACCCGCGCCGGCCGGTGCGGGCGAGGACCAACCAGAGCGAGAAGAGCATCCATGACGCGAGAGATCCTGTACACCGAGTCCGCCCCGGCCGCGATCGGCCCCTATTCCCAGGGCGTGAAGGTCGGCGACACCCTGTACCTGTCCGGCCAGATTCCGCTCGATCCGGCGACCCAGGACCTGGTCGCGGGCGACATCGCCGACCAGGTGCGGCGGGTGTTCGACAACCTCGCGGCGGTGGCGGAAGCCGGCGGCGCGCGCCTGACGGACGCGGTCAAGGTCCACTTCTATCTCACCGACATCGGCGATTTCGCGGCGGTCAACGAGGTGATGGCCGAGTACTTCAGCGAGCCGTACCCGGCCCGCGCCGCGGTCGGCGTGGCGGCCCTGCCCAAGGGAGCCCAGGTGGAGGCCGACGCGATCCTGGTGATCGATTGAGTAACTCAACCACAGAGACACAGAGAACACAGAGCCTGAATGCGATCAAGTGAGTAAGCACGGAAGCATCGGGTGTCTTGACGTTCAGCACAGACAGCGCATCTTGGCCGTAATGCATTCATGCCGGCTGTATCTCTGTGTTCTCTGTGCCTCTGTGGTTAGTATCAGGCCACTAAGAGGATGAACGCCGACGATCCAGTCGTTTCGCTGGAGGGCATCGGCCCGGCGCTGGCGGACAAGCTCGCCGGCCTCGGCGTCGAGCGCGTGGCGGATCTGCTCTGGCACCGGCCGCTGCGCTACGAGGATCGTACGCGGGTCGCCTCGCTGGCCTCGCTGCGGCCGGGGCTACACGCCCTGATCGTGGCCCGTATCGAGCACGCCGAGATCCGTCACGGCCGCCGCCGCAGCCTGCTGGTCTCGCTGACCGACGGCAGCGGGCGTTTGCGTCTGCGTTTCTTCCATTTCGGGGATCGCCAGGTGCGGGCGTTGCAGGCGGGCGGTTGGGTGCGCGCCTTCGGCGAGGCCCGGGCCGGGCCGCAGGGCCTGGAGATGGTCCACCCCGAGTACCGCGTGGTCGCGGACCGCGGCGCCGGCGAGCGGGTCGCGCCCACGCTCACGCCGGTCTACCCCGCCACCCAGGGTCTGACGCAGGCGCGGTTGCGCCATCTCGTGGGGCAGGTCCTGGCGATGCTGGAGCGGCCCGGCTTCCTGCCCGATCCGCTGCCGGCGGAGATCCGCGACGACCGCGGCCTGCCGGACCTGCACGAGGCCCTGCGCACGATTCACGCGCCGCCGCCGGAGGCCGATCCCGCGGCCCTGGCCGCGGGCACCCATCCCGCCGTCCGGCGCCTGGCATTCGAGGAATTGGTGGCCCACCAGGCCAGTCTGCGCGCGCGCCGCCGCGCCCTGCAGGCGCTGCAAGCCCCGCCCCTGCGGCCGGACGGCGGTCTGCTGCGCCGCTTCCACGCCGGTCTCGGATTCGAACCCACGGCTGCCCAGCGGCGGGTGATCGGCGAGATCCTGGCGGACCTGGCGCACGGCCGGCCAATGCTGCGGCTGGTTCAGGGCGACGTCGGCTCGGGCAAGACCGTGGTCGCCGCGGCCGCGGCGGTGACCGCCGCCGAGGCCGGCTGGCAGACGGCGTTCATGGCACCGACCGAGCTGCTGGCGGAACAGCATTACGCCAGTCTCTCGGCCTGGCTGGCGCCGCTGGGCGTGCCGGTATGGCTGGTCACGGGGCGCCGGGGCGACGCCGAGGCCGCCGCCGCCATGGCCGGCGGCGAGCCAGGCGTGGCCGTGGGCACCCATGCGCTGTTCCAGGAGGGCGCCGGCTTCGGCCGGCTCGGCCTGACGGTGATCGACGAGCAGCACCGTTTCGGGGTGCACCAGCGGTTGGCCCTGCGCGACAAGGGCACCGGCGACGCGGGCATGCCCCACCAGTTGATCATGACCGCCACGCCGATTCCCCGGACCCTGGCGATGAGCGCCTATGCCGATCTGGATACCTCGGTGATCGACGAGCTGCCGCCGGGACGCACCCCCGTGACCACCGTGGCGGTGCCGGACTCGCGTCGCGGCGAGGTGGTGGATCGGATCGCCGCGGCCTGCGCCGCCGGCCGCCAGGCCTACTGGGTCTGCACCCTGATCGAGGAATCCGAGTCCCTGGCGGCGCGGGCCGCCGAGGCCACGGCCGAGGAGCTGGCCCAGGCGCTGCCGGCGGCCCAGGTCGGCCTGGCCCACGGCCGCATGAAGGCGGACGCCAAGGAGCGGGCCATGCGCGCGTTCAAGGAAGGGCGGATCGACCTGCTGGTGGCGACCACGGTGATCGAGGTCGGCGTGGACGTACCCAACGCCTCGCTGATGGTGATCGAGAACGCCGAACGCCTGGGACTGGCGCAACTGCACCAACTGCGCGGTCGCGTGGGGCGCGGCGACGTCGAGAGCCACTGCGTGCTGCTGTACCAGCCGCCCCTGGGCGAGATCGCCCGCCGGCGGTTGGCGGTGCTGCGCGAGACCGCCGACGGCTTCGAGATCGCACGCGAGGACCTGAAGCTGCGCGGGCCCGGCGAGGTGCTGGGCCGTCGGCAGTCGGGCGCCGTGGCGTTCCGGGTGGCGGACCTGTTGCGCGACGCGGACCTGGCGCCGGCCGCACAGGCCGCCGCCGACCGCCTGCTGACCGCGCATCCCGAGGTCGTCGACACGCTAGCCGCACGCTGGCTGGGCGCGGACCGGCGGTACGCGGATGCGTAGTGCCCCGGCATCGGATCGTCGAGTGAGAAACGAACCTTGGCGGGTGTTTCAGGAAGAAATAATCCGCAGATCACGCCGATGTACGCAGATTAAATAAAAAGCAATCCCAGCCAATCTGCGTCAATCGGCGTCCATCTGCGGATAAAAACAAGAGTTCTGAACCAGCACGGCGCCAGCCGCGAAGCGCCCCGATGCCCGATACGCCGAGCCAAGGACGAGTCTTGGCGGGCGGTTCCTGGAAGAAATCATCCGCAGATCACGCCGATGTACGCGGATTGAAGAGTAGCGCCACGCAATCTGCGTCAATCAGCGTTTATCTGCGGATAAAACAATCGCCCCAACCCGGCACGGCGTCAACCGCGAAGCGCCCCGGCGCCCGGCGCGCCGAACGCGAAACTCGAAACCGCGCGGCGCAAGGCCGTGCCGAACAATCCGCAGATTAACGCTGATGAACGCAGATTAAAGCTTGGACTGATTAATCTGCGTCAATCTGTGTAATCCGTGGATCAAACAGGGTTCCTGAGCCAGCACGGCGCTGACCGCGAAGCGCCCCGGTGAACGAAGCGCCGGGTTGAAATGATCTTGGCGGGCATCTGCGGGAAGTCAAATGATCCGCAGATTACGCCGATGACGCAGATTGAAAAGAACATCTCGGAAATCTGTGGCAATCCGTGCAATCCGTGGATCAAACAGGGCTTGGGAGCGGCACCCGGCCATCCGCGAAGCGCCCCCTAGAGCCACCGCCGGAACCGGAAGTACAGGTACATCGCCACGCCCATGACCACCATCGACAGCAGGGCCAGCGGATAGCCGTACCGGTGCGACAGTTCGGGCATGTTCCAGGGGCTGGCCGCGGGGTCGAAGTTCATGCCGTAGATGCCGGCGATGAAGGTCAGGGGCATGAATATGGTGGCGATCAGGGTCAGCATCTTCATGACATCGTTCAGCCGGGCCGAGGACAGCGACAGGTGGGCGTCCAGCAGGCTGCCGGTGGTATCGAGATAGCTCTCCAGGAGATCGCCCACGCGTTGGGCGTGGTCCTCGGCGTCGCGGAAGTAGGGGACGTTCTCCTCGGACAGCAGGGGGTGCTCGGCGCGCAGCCAGTCCGTGACCATCGTGATCAGCCGCCACTGCATCTTGCGCATGCCGATCAGGTCGCGGCGCACGGCGTGGATGGCCGGGACCGGGTCGGCGTGCCTGTCGGCGAAGATGTCCTCCTCGATCGCCTCAAGATCATCGGCGTAGGACTCCAGGACCGGGAAGCCGTGATCCACGACCACGTCGGCCAGACAATAGCCGAGGTAGTCGGGGTCGGCGCGCGCGATCCGGCCCTTGCCCTCCATGATCCGCTGGCGCACCGGGGCGAAGATGTCCTCGGTGCCGGCGTGGAAGCTCAGCAGATAGCCGTCGCCCACGAACAGACTGATCTGCTCGAAGCGCAGGCCGTCGTCGTCGCGCACGGGCCGGGTGAGGATCGCGAACACCTGATCGTCGAAGGGTTCCAGCTTCGGTCGCTGGCCCAGGTGGAGCACGTCCTCGACCGCCAGCGGGTGCAGGTCGAAGGTCTCGCGAACCCGGGCCAGGAGTTCCGGGCCGGGTTCGCCCTGGAAATGCAGCCAGCAGAGGCCGCCGGTCCGGCGGGGCGCCGTCAGGGCGTCGCCGGGATCGTCGTGGCGGGTTTGCACCGGGGCGGTGCCGTCGCCGTAGTCCACGCGGTGCACGCTCAGGGGCAGTTCGCGCGGCGGCGGGGTGTCGGCACTCAGGTCGCCCGGGCGCGCGCCCGGGCGGGGGATGTGGGCGAGGAAATGGCGCAGCATGACGGCCCCTGTCGGGAAGTTTCCAGTCGGCAGTTTCCAGTTTCCGGCGGGGGATCGCCAGTGGTGTCAGGCGCGGGCGGCGCAGTAGAGGTCCACGCGGCGGGCGCCGGCGGCACGCAGGGTGCGGGCCAGCGCCGCGGCGGTGCGGGCGGTGGTGGCAACATCGTCCACGATCGCCACGTGGCGGCCGGCGACTTGCGGGGCGGCGGCGAAGGCGCCGCGCACGTTGGCCGGTCGGCGGGCGGCGGGCAGCTCGGCCTGGCGCGCCGTCGGGCGCACGCGCCGCGCGGCGCGGTGCCAGACCGGCAGGCCGAGGCGCCGGCCGGTCTCCGCCGCGATCTCGGCGGCCTGGTTGTAGCCGCGTTCCCGCCAGCGGCGCGCGTGCAGCGGCACCGGCACCAGGGCCTCGGGTCGATCGGGGCCGGCGGCGACGCGCTCGGCGAGCAGCGCGCCCAGGGTCCGGCCGTGGGTGAGGCGGCGCCGGAACTTGAGCTGCCAGATCATCCAGTCGACCGGGGTGGCGTAGTGCAGGGCGGCGCGGGCGGCCGTGAACGGTGGCGGCCGGCGTGCGCACTCCGGGCAGCGCGACACGCGCGCCGTCGGCGGCAACGCCGCCGCGCAGCGGTCGCAGGCCGCGGTCAATCGCGGCAGGTCGGCCCGGCAGCCGGCGCAGAGATCGAGACCGTCCGCGCCGGCATCATCGCAGAGCACGCAGCGTGCCGGATAGAGGATTGACTGTATATTATTTAACCAGAAGTAAACCATCCCTGGAGACTTCGGTTGACAGCGGCGCCGCGGTCGCCGACATTAATGCGCATTATCGCCCCGCGGGGTGCCCGGAATTCTTGCTTATTGGGGAACCGTTATGCCAGAGCTCGCCGCCAACGACGAGATCCGCCACGACTGGCGACCGGAGGAGGTCGATGCGCTGTTCGCGATGCCGTTCGCGGACCTGATCTTCACCGCGCAACAGATTCATCGCCGGCATTTCGATGCCAACCGCGTCCAGTTGTCGACGCTGCTGTCGGTCAAGACCGGTGCCTGCCCGGAGGACTGCGCCTATTGCCCGCAGAGTATCCGCTACGACACGGGCCTGGAGCGCGAGGAGCTGATGCCGGTCGAACAGGTCCGGGCCGCGGCCCGCAAGGCGAAGGACGCCGGCGCCACCCGGTTCTGCATGGGCGCCGCCTGGCGCCGTCCCAAGGACCGCGACCTGCAGCGCGTGATCGACATGGTCAAGGCGGTGCGCGCCGAGGGTCTGGAGACCTGCGTCACCGCGGGCATGCTGGAAGCGCGCCAGGCCGAGGCCCTGGCGGAGGCCGGCCTCGACTACTACAACCACAATCTGGACACCTCCGAGTCCTACTACAAGGAAATCATCACCACCCGGACCTACCAGGACCGGCTGGAGACCCTGGAGGCGGTGCGCGACGCCGGCCTGAATGTCTGCTGCGGCGGTATCGTCGGCATGGGCGAGGCGCCGGCGGACCGGCACGAGCTGCTGCGCACCCTGGCGAACCTGCCCGAGCATCCGCAAAGCGTGCCCATCAACAACTTCGTGCAGGTCGAGGGCACGCCGCTGTCGGGCGTCGAACCGATCGATCCGCTGGATTTCGTGCGCACCATCGCCGTGGCCCGGATCATGATGCCGGCCTCCTACGTGCGCCTGTCCGCGGGCCGCGAGGAGATGGGCGAGTCGATCCAGGCCCTGTGCTTCCTGGCCGGCGCCAACTCGATCTTCTACGGCGAGAAGCTGCTGACCACCGCCAACCCCGAGCACCTGAACGACCTGGCGATGTTCGAGAAGCTCGGCATCCAGCCCGAGGCGCAGCCCAAGTACACGGAGCTGCCCGAGGTCGAGACGGCGGGCTGCTGCGGCGGCTGTGGCTGCGGCGCGCCCCAGGAATCCGCCGAGGAGCGGGAGCCGGCGCGCGCCGCCGTTTCCTGAGGCCGACGTGGACGGCGGCGGCCTGCGCCGGACCCTGCGCGAGCGGCTGGCGCGCGTCCGCGCCCGCGACCTGTACCGCCGTCGGCGCCGTATCGAGGGCGCCCACGGCGTGCGGGTCCGGGTGGACGGACGCGACTGCGTCAACTTCTGCAGCAACGACTATCTCGGGCTCGCCGCCCATCCGGCCCTGGCCGGCGCCATGCGCCGCGCGGCCGGCGAGCTGGGCGTGGGCTCGGGCGCCTCGCAACTGGTCACCGGACACAACCGGGAGCACGCGGCCCTGGAGGAAGAACTGGCCGATTACGTCGGTCGCGAGGCGGCGTTGCTGTTCGCTACCGGGTATGCCGCCAACATGGGCACGATCGCGGCGCTCATGGAGCGTGGCGACACGATCGTGTCGGATGCCCTCAAC
This sequence comes from Salinisphaera sp. PC39, assembly GCF_040361335.1. Classification (NCBI taxonomy): domain Bacteria; kingdom Pseudomonadati; phylum Pseudomonadota; class Gammaproteobacteria; order Salinisphaerales; family Salinisphaeraceae; genus Salinisphaera; species Salinisphaera sp. PC39. The sequence goes on from NZ_APNM01000001.1 coordinate 278,353, forward strand.
CACGCTTCCCTGATCGACGGCACCCGGCTGTCCGGCGCCGACAAGGCCATCTATGCCCACGCCGATGCGGCGGATGCCGCCACGCGGCTGGACGCGGCCGGAGGCAACCGGTTGCTGCTGACCGATGCCGTATTCTCCATGGACGGCGACCGCGCGCCGCTGGCCGCGCTCGCCGATGCCGCCGACGAGCGCGGCGCCTGGCTCATGGTCGACGACGCCCACGGCTTCGGCGTGCTCGGGCCGGACGGTGCCGGCACGGTGCCGGCGGCGGGCCTGGGCAGCGACCGCGTGCCGGTGCTGGTGGGCACCCTGGGCAAGTCCCTGGGCGCCGCGGGCGCCTTCGTGGCCGGCGACGCCGAGTTGATCGACTATCTGGTGCAAGCCGCGCGTACGCTGATCTTCTCGACGGCCCCGCCGCCCGCGGTCGCGGCGGCGGCGCGCGAGGGCCTGCGGCTGGCCCGCACGGACGCCGCCCGGCGCGAGCACCTGTTCGCGTTGCTGGCGCGCTTCCGGCGCGGCGCGCGCGAACTGGGCCTGCCGATCGCCGAGTCCGACACGCCCATCCAGCCGCTGATCCTGGGCGCCGAGCAGGCCGCCCTGGCCGCCAGCGACGCCCTGCTGGCGCGCGGTTACCTGGTGGCCGCGATCCGGCCGCCGACCGTGCCCGCGGGCACCGCCCGGCTGCGCATCACCCTCACCGCGGGGCACTGCGAGGCCGACGTGGACGGCCTGCTCGACGCCCTGGCCGATGCCGTCGCGCCGCGGCCGGCCGCGGCGCTCTCCTGATTCCCGGCCGATGCCCCTCGCCGTGAGCCGCAGCGGGCGCGGCGCGGACCTGGTCTGCGCCCATGGCTGGGGGTTGTCCGGCGCGGTGTGGGAACCGCTGGCCGAGCGCATCGGCGACCGGGTGCGGGTGCATGCGGCGGACCTGCCCGGCCACGGGGCCACGCCGGCCGGCGCCGTCGGCCTCAACAACTGGACCGACGAGTTGGTCGCGGCGGCGCCGGACAAGGCGGTGTACCTGGGCTGGTCGCTGGGCGGCCTGCTTTGCCTGAACGCCGCGCGCCGGCATCCCGATCGCGTGGCCGGCCTGATCCTGGTCGCGACCCTGCCGCGCATGCTGCGCGCGGGCGACTGGCCCTACGGCATGCGCGCCTCGGCGGTGGCCGAGACGGCGCGCGGACTGCGCGAGGATTACGTCACCACGCTCCAGGAGTTCCTGATGCTCCAGGTGCTGGCGGAGCCGGGCGCGCGCCACCTGATCCGGCGCCTGCGCAACGACCTGCTGTCGCGGCCGCCGGCCCGCGAGGGCCTGGAGCGCGGACTGGACATCCTGCACGAGGCCGATCTCCGGTCCGCCTTGCCGTCGATCGACGTGCCGGCCCTGGTGATCGCCGGCGAACGCGACCGCATGTGCCACCCCGAGGGCATGGCCCGGATGGCGGAGGCGCTGCCGCGGGGCGAACTCTGGCGCGTCGAACGCGCGGCGCACGCGCCGTTCCTGTCGCACGAGCGCGACTTCGCCGAGCGCGTGGCCGGTTTCGTGGCGGACGTCCAGAAAGACGCTAACCACAGAGGCACAGAGGGCACAGGGAAGAAAAGCGGCTAAGAGGTATTAACCACAGAGGCACAGGGGCACAGAGAGGGACAATGTTTTTGATGACAGCAAGGCAACATGCGATTCAGATGTGGGCAAAACCATGCTCTGGGCATCGAGCCTTTTATTGTGTTGCTTTCGAGATCGCCACTCTGTGCCTCTGTGTCTCTGTGGTTAGTCATCGATGAAGACGGTTTTCATCGCCGGTACCGATACCGAGATCGGCAAGACGCACGTGGCCTGCGGCCTGGTGCGCGCGGCCGCCGCGGCGGGCCTGCGGGTGGCGCCGTTCAAGCCGGTGGCGGCCGGCTGCGAGGACACCGCCGCGGGCCGGCGCAATGAGGATGCCGAGGCGCTGATCGCGGCCTCGGGGCGGGACTGGGATTACGCCACGGTCAATCCCTACGCATTGCGCGATCCGATCGCGCCGCACCTGGCGGCGGCGGACGAGGGCGTCACGGTCGATCCCGCGCGCATCGCGGCCTGTCATGCGGCCCTGGCCGCGGAGGCGGACCTGGTGGTGATCGAGGGCGCCGGTGGCTGGACGGTGCCCCTGGGGCCGGCCCTCGATTTCCCGGCCCTGGTGGCGGAGCGCGCCTGGCCGGTCCTGCTCGTGGTGGGTATGCGCCTGGGGTGCCTGAACCATGCCCGGCTGTCGGCCGAGTCGATCGCGCGCGCCGCGCCGCTGCTGGGTTGGGTCGCGAACTGCCTGCCGCCGCGCCAGCCGCGATTGTCGGACAATATCGCCAGCCTGGAGGCGTGGCTGGGGGCGCCGCCGCTGGCCGTGTTCGACGATGATGGCGGGATGGCGCAACCCTTTGATCTGGATACGCTCCTGAGGCGTATATCAGGGTGACGCCGCCGCCCGGGAACGGATGCCGGCCGGCGCCCGACGGGAGTCCCGGGCGGCCCGTCGGTTTGCCAGGCTTCCTGGCCTTCGCATAAAATCCGGCCGGGCGAGGGGGCGGCACGACGGTCGTCCCAAGGAGATGCACGGGTGTCCGACGAACAGGCACCGAACGGGACGGAGAAACGTCTCGTCATCCGCCCCAACGCGTCGCTCACGCCGCGTTGGGCGGCGGCTTTCCTGGCCTCGATGTGTGCCGTTTCGTTCGGGATCGCGGGGCTGCTCACCTGGCACGGCTTCTGGGTGGTGCTGCCGTTCGCGGGACTGGAGATGCTCGCCCTGGCCGCGGGGCTCTGGTGGAGCATGCGCGGCAATAGCTATCGTGAAGTGGTGTCGGTGGACGACGAGTATGTCCGCGTGGAGGCGGGACACCGGCGCCCGGAGCGCCGCTGGATATTCCAGCGCGCTTGGTTGCAGGTCCGGCTCGAATCGGGGCCGAACCGCAACAGCCCGACGCGGCTGCTGATGACCAGCAGCGGGCGCGGGTGCGAGCTGGGCCGCTGCCTCACCGACGACGAGCGGGAAGAGGTGGCCGCGCGGCTGCGTCGCTGGGTACGCCCCGACGCCGGGCGCGTTTGAACCGTTACGCAATCTAGAGAGTACGCATGGCCGAGAACAAGACAGAGATGCCGCGCAGACCGACCCTGCGGACCGTCATGGCCGCGACGGCGGGGCTGCTGGCGGCGGCGCCGGCGCGGGCGGCGTGGGAACTGAACATGCCGCAGGGCGTGACCGCGATCAGCCGCGAGGTCTACGACCTGCACATGCTGATCTTCTGGATTTGCGTGGTCATCGGTGTCGGCGTGTTCGGCGTGATGATCTACTCCATCTACGCCCACCGGAAATCGCGCGGCGCCAAGGCGGCCCAGTTCCACGAGTCGACCACGGTGGAGATCGTGTGGACCGTGCTGCCGTTCCTGGTGCTGATCGGCATGGCCATCCCGGCCGCCGGCACGCTGATCCGCATGGAGGACACCCGCAATTCCGACCTCACGATCAAGGTCACCGGCTACCAGTGGCTCTGGCAGTACGAGTACCTGGATCACGACGTCAGTTTCTTCAGCCGGCTCGACAACCTGAGCAATCAGGTCCGGCAACTCGATTCCGGCATGCAGCCCTCCTCGGTCGAGAACTACCTGCTGGACGTCGACAACCGCGTCGTGGTGCCGGTGGACAAGAAAGTCCGGATACTGCTCACCTCCAACGACGTGATCCACGCCTGGTGGGTGCCGGAGCTGGGCGGCAAGAAGGACGCCATCCCCGGCTACATCAACGAGATGTGGTTCCGCGCCGAGGAGACCGGCGTGTACCGCGGTCAGTGCGCCGAGCTCTGCGGTCGCGGTCACGGCTTCATGCCGATCGTGGTCGAGGTCGTGTCCCAGGAGGAGTTCCAGGCCTGGGTGGCCGAGCAGGGCGGCGCGTTGCCGGCCGACGCCCGGCAGGTGGCGGACGCCTCCGGCGCCGCCGATGCCGGAACCGCCACCGATGCGGGGACGGCCGAGACGGAGGCACCCGCCGGCGAGCCGGCCGATGCGAAGGCGGAGGCCGAATCCGCCGCGGCGCCCGCCGAGCTGTCCAAGGACGAGCTGATGAGCCAGGGTGAGCAGGTCTACAAGGCGCAGTGCGCCGCCTGCCACCAGGCCGACGGCTCCGGCATGGCGGCGGCCGGCTTCCCGGCGATGAAGGGCAGTGCGGTCGCCACCGGCGATGTCGCCGTCCACATCGATCAGGTGCTGAACGGCAAGAACGCCATGCCGCCGTATCGCAACACGCTGTCGGATACCGAGATCGCCGCCGTGGTGACCTACGAGCGCAACGCGTTCGGCAACGACACCGGCGACGTGATCCAGCCCGCCGACATCGCGGCCAAGCGCTGAGCCGCCGGCCGGCAACGAGGATTCAGGAGTAGCAAACGATGAGCACCGTCAATCCCGCCGATACGCACCATGACGATCACCACCACCACGGGCCGGTCACCCTGAAGGACGGGTTCTTCAAGTGGTGCATGCGCTGGATCAGCACCACGAATCACAAGGACCTGGGCACCCTGTACCTGGTGTTCTCGTTCACGATGCTGTTCATCGGCGGCCTGATGTCGCTGGTGATCCGGGCCGAGCTGTTCGCGCCCGGCATCCAGTACGTGGATCCCGAGTTCTACAACCAGATGATCACCCTGCACGCGCTGGTGATGATCTTCGGCGGCATCATGCCGGGCTTCGTCGGGCTGGCGAACTGGATGGTGCCGATGATGATCGGCTGCTCCGACCTGGCGCTGCCGCGCGTGAACAACTGGGGTTTCTGGATCCTGCCGTTCGCGTTCACGCTGCTGCTGTCGACCCTGTTCATCGACTCCGGCGCGCCGGCGGCGGGCTGGACCATGTATCCGCCGCTGGTGCTGCAGTCCGGCGACTCGCTGCCGTTGATGATCCTGGCCATCCACATGATGGGCGTGTCGTCGATCACGGGCGCCATCAACGTGGTGGTCACCATCCTGAACATGCGCGCGCCGGGCATGACCCTGCTCAAGATGCCGCTGTTCGTGTGGACCTGGCTGATCACCGCCTACCTGCTGATCGCGGTGATGCCGGTCCTGGCGGGTGCCGTGACTATGCTGCTCACCGATCGCTACTTCGGCACGTCGTTCTTCTCGGCGGCCGGCGGCGGCGACCCGGTGATGTACCAGCACATCTTCTGGTTCTTCGGGCATCCCGAGGTCTACATCATGATCCTGCCGGCGTTCGGGATTATCTCCATGATCATCCCGACGTTCGCGCGCAAGCCGCTGTTCGGCTATGACTCCATGGTGTACGCCACCGCGTCGATCGCGTTCCTGTCGTTCATCGTCTGGGCCCACCACATGTTCACCGTGGGCATGCCGGTGGCCGGCGAGCTGTTCTTCATGTTCTCCACCATGCTGATCGCCGTGCCCACGGGCGTGAAGGTGTTCAACTGGGTGGCGACCATGTGGCGCGGCTCCATGAGCTTCGAGACCCCCATGCTGTTCGCGCTGGGCTTCGTGTTCCTGTTCACCATCGGCGGCTTCTCCGGCCTGATGCTGGCGATCACGCCGGTGGACTTCCAGTACCACGATTCCTATTTCGTGGTCGCGCACTTCCACTACGTGCTGGTGCCCGGCGCGCTGTTCTCGATCATCGCGGCGATCTACTACTGGATCCCGAAGTGGACCGGCGTGATGTACAACGAGAAGCTCGGCCAGTTCCACTTCTGGTGGAGCACGGTCTGGATCAACGTGCTGTTCTTCCCGCAGCACTTCCTGGGCCTGGCCGGCATGCCGCGCCGGATCCCGGACTACTCGACCCAGTTCGCCGACTTCAACATGGTGTCGTCGGTGGGCGCGTTCATGTTCTTCATCGGTCAGTTCCCGTTCGCCTACAACATGATCCAGTGCATGCGCGGCAAGGGGCAGGCGGCCACCGACCGCGTCTGGGAAGGCGCCCGGGGCCTGGAGTGGACCGTGCCGTCGCCGGCGCCGTATCACACCTTCGAGACCCCGCCGAAGATCGATCCGAAGGAAGTGACCTCGGCGGCGGAGCAGCATGCCTAACGAGCCGAAGAAGCGGAACGTGATCACGGCGCTGGTGCTGCTGGCGGTGGCCATCGGGTTCTATGTCGCGTTCTTCATCGTCATGGGGTCGAAATGACCGACGCCAAGCGCGGTAACCGGCACCTGCTGTTCCAGCTCTCGCTGGCGGTCGTGGCGATGTTCGGCTTCGGCTTCGCGCTGGTGCCGCTCTACGACATGCTCTGCGACATCACCGGCCTCAACGGCAAGAACAGCGCGATGCTGACCGAGGCCGGCGAGATCGACTACGGCGTCGACGAGGCCCGGACCGTGACCGTCCAGTTCGTGACCACGGTCAACGCGGGCATGGCCTGGGGCTTCGAGGCCGTGGAGCGCAAGGTGGAGGTGCATCCCGGCGAGCTGTCGACCGTCGAGTTCCGGGTGCGCAACGACTCCGGCCGCGACATGGTCGGTCAGGCCGTGCCCAGCGTGCGGCCGGCCGATGCCGCGGGCTATCTGCGCAAGACCGAGTGCTTCTGTTTTGACCGGCAGCCCCTGGCGGCCGACGAGAGCCGGGTGATGCCGATGCGCTTCGTGGTCGACCCGGATCTGCCCGAATACGTGGATACCATCAACCTGTCCTATACGTTCTTCGACGCCACCCAACTCGCGTCCCGGTAGAGAGGAAGAAACGCTCATGGCGACCCAGACCGAGCAACACAAGTATTACGTCCCGGAACCGAGCGCCTGGCCGTTCGTGATGACCATTGCCATGTTCACGTTCGCCCTCGGCCTGGCGAGCTGGCTGAACGGCGCCGAGACCGTGGGCCCGTACATCTTCGCGGCCGGGCTCGCGCTGATCCTGGTGATGACCTTCATCTGGTTCCGCGGCGTGATCCGCGAGAACCAGGCCGGGGCCTACGGCCACCAGGAGGAGATGACCTTCCGCTGGGCCATGTCCTGGTTCATCTTCTCCGAGGTGATGTTCTTCGGTGCCTTCTTCGGCGCCCTGTTCTACGCGCGCATGCTGTCGGTGCCGTGGCTGGCCGGCGAGGGCAGCGAGTTCACCACCAACGCTTATCTCTGGGAAGGCTTCGAGGCGGCCTGGCCGACCAATGGCCCGGGCAACGTGGGCGGTACCTTCGATACCATTCCGCCGTGGGGCGTGCCGTTCCTGAACACGATCATCCTGTTGACCTCGGGCGTGACCATCACGATCGCGCACTGGGGGCTCAAGGAGAACAACCGGCTCAAGCTGAATCTTGGGCTGGCGGCCACCGTGGCCCTGGGTGCGATCTTCCTGTTCTTCCAGGCGGAGGAGTACATCCACGCCTACCAGGACCTGAACCTGACCCTGAGTTCGGGCATCTACGGTTCGACCTTCTTCATGCTCACCGGCTTCCACGGCGCGCACGTCACGCTGGGCACGATCATGCTGCTGGTGATCCTGCTGCGCTGTATCGCGGGACATTTCTCGGCCGAGAACCATTTCGGTTTCGAGGCCGTGGCCTGGTATTGGCACTTCGTGGACGTGGTCTGGCTCGGCCTGTTCGTCTTCGTCTACATTTTGTGAGGTGACTCGTGATTCGTGATTGGCGGTCGGCGCTTCCAGCGAATCACCAATCACGAATCACGGCGTGACGCCGTGAGGCTGTATCCAGCCGAAGAGATAGCCCGCCACCAGGAAGGCGATCAGGGCCAGTGACAGGCCGATGCGCAGCGTCAGCGCGCCGACGGTCCGTCGCCGCGAGCCATTGTCCTTGACCAGGAATACCATCCCGGCCAGCAATGCGGCGACGATGCCGAAGAGAAAGGCGACGATGACGGATGTGGTCATATGCGTCTAGGCGCGTTGCGGTTCGACCCGCCCCTGTGGGCGTGGGTGGTGATCGTCCCCGCCCTGGGGCTGCTGTTGTGGCTGGGCACGTGGCAGGTTCAGCGGGGACAGGCCAAGGAACGCATGTTAGCCGAGCGTGCCGCGGCACGCCAAGCCGAGCCGCGGGCCCTGCCCGCCGACGACCCCGCTTCGGCCTACGGCGAGACGGTACGGGTGCGCGGGCGCTATCTGACCGATCGCCAGCTCCTGCTCGACAACCAGGTATGGGAGGATCGGGTCGGCTATCGGGTATGGACGCCGCTGCGGCTCGATGACGGCCGTCTGGTGCTGGTGGATCGGGGCTGGGTCCCGATGGGACGCGACCGATCGAATCCCGCGCAGCCCGAGGCACCGGCGGGGATGGTCACGGCGTACGGCATCTGGCGGGCCCTGCCCGAGCCGGGGCTGCGGCTCGCCGCCCCGGACGCGTGCGCACAGACGGCGTGGCCGCGGGTGTTGAATTACCCCGACCACGGACAGGTGGCCTGTCAGTTCCCCGACGCGACGGTCGCGGACGGTCTGCTGCTCCTGGCCGAGGATGCCGCCGGCGGATTCCCGCGGGACTGGGACGACGCGGGCCTGCCGCCGATGCGCCACTACGGCTATGCGGCCCAGTGGTATGCCCTGGCGCTGGCCTTGCTGGCGCTGTTCTTGGTTCTGAATACGGAAAGAGACAATGCAGGCAAGCACTAAAGCGCGGCTCAAGATCCTGGCCGTGGCATTGTTGTTCATCGGCCCCCTGGCCGCGGCATGGCTGCTCTATACGGCGTTCCCGGGACAGGCGCCGGGTGGCCGCACGCACCACGGCGAACTCAACGAGCCGGCCGTTCCCCTGTCCGGGAAGGGGCTCGAGCCGGCCGCCGGTACGGCCGAACTGCCGGCGTTCGCGGAACAGTGGACCTTCCTGCAGGTCACCGGCGAGCGCTGCGGCGACGCCTGCCAGGACGGATTGGCCACCACCCGGCAGGTGCGGGCTCTGCTGCATCGCCGCTCCACGCGCGTGCAGCGTGTCCTGGTGCTCGCTGACGGCGGTACGGTCCCGCCGATCGAGGACCACCCGGATCTGGCCGTGTACCGCGGCGGTAGGGCACTGCGCGAGACATTGGGCGACCAGGCCCCCGGCACGGTGTTCGTGGTCGATCCGCTGGGTAATTGGGTATTGACCTATCCGGCGCCGGTCGACGCCGACGGCCTGTTCAAGGACATCAAGCACCTGCTGAAGCTGTCACACATAGGGTGACTGGTGATTGGTGATTCGTGATTGGAACGGGACACGAATCATGAATCACGCCTCACGATTCACGGTCGTTTCGCATGAACACTAGCTTTTACCGCATCACCCTGCTCGCCGTGGCCCTGTGTTTCGTGGTGGTCACGGTGGGCGCCTATGTGCGGCTGTCGGACGCCGGGCTCGGCTGTCCCGACTGGCCGGGTTGCTACGGGCACATCGGGGTGCCCGGCCATCGGGAAGCCGTCGACGCCGCCAATCAGGCATTCCCGGAGCGTCCCGTGGAGACCGGCAAGGCCTGGAAGGAGATGGTGCACCGGTATCTGGCGGGTACCCTGGGGCTCCTGATCCTGGCACTGGCGGGCATGGCGTGGCTGCGGCGGGAGACGGTCCGGCAACGGTCCCTGGCCACGCTGCTTCTGGGCGTGGTCGTGTTCCAGGCGGTGCTCGGGATGTGGACCGTCACCCTGCTACTCAAACCGTTGGTGGTCACGGCCCACCTGTTGGGTGGCATGACCGTGTTGGCGCTGTTGCTGCTGATGCTGCTGCGCCAAGGCGGGCATCTGCGGTTGGCGGCGAGCGCTGGCCGCGGCCTGCGCGCGGCGGCGGGCGTGGGTCTGGCGGTCCTGATATGCCAGATATTCCTGGGCGCCTGGACGTCGACGAATTACGCGGCGCTGGCCTGTCCGGATTTTCCGACCTGCCAGCGCGCCTGGTGGCCGGAGACCGATTTCGCCACCGCCTTCACCCTGTGGCACGGGCTCGGCATCAATTACGAGTACGGGATACTCGACAGCGTGCCGCGCGCGACCATCCACCTGACTCATCGCATCGGCGCCCTGGTCACGGCCGTCGTTCTACTCGGGGTGGCCGCCGTCGCGTTCGCCCGCGGTCGCCTCGACGGCCGCTGGCGCCTGCTGGGCGGCCTGCTGGTGGCGGCGTTGTGCCTGCAGATCGCCCTGGGCGTGACGACCGTGGTGGCGCACCTGCCGCTGGCCGTGGCCGTGGCCCACAACGGGGGCGCCGCCCTGTTATTATTGACGGTTATGGCCATCAATCATGCAGCCTGGGCCGGCACCGCGCCGGGGGTGCGGCCGTGAGCGTACGCTCCATCGATCTGGCACGCCCCCTCTCGCGCCGGCTCGCCGACTATTACGAGTTGTGCAAGCCGCGCGTGGTGATGCTTATCGTGTTCACCGCGATCGTGGGCATGTTCCTGGCGACGCCGGGCCTCGTGCCCCTGGGGCCCTCGCTGTTCGGCACCGCCGGTATCGGTCTGATGGCCGCCTCCGCCGCGGCCGTCAACCAGATCCTGGACCGGCAGGCCGACGCCCGCATGGCGCGCACCTGCGGGCGCCCGCTGGTCACCGGCAACCTGGGCATGCCGGAGTCGGTGACCTTCGCCGTCGTCCTCGGCCTGGCCGGCATGGCGATCCTGCACGAGCTGGTGAACCCCCTGACCGCCTGGCTGACGTTGCTCACCCTGGTCGGCTATGCGGGTATCTACACCCTCTACCTGAAGCGGGCCACGCCGCAGAACATCGTGATCGGCGGCGCCGCCGGCGCCGCGCCGCCGGTGCTGGGCTGGAGCGCCGTGACCGGCACCATCGACCCGCACTCCCTGTTGCTGTTCCTGATCGTGTTCATCTGGACGCCGCCGCACTTCTGGGCGCTGGCGATCGAGCGTCACCGCGAGTACGCCGAGGTGGATATCCCGATGCTCCCGGTCACCCACGGCCTGGAATACACCCGCACCCAGGTCCTGCTGTACACGGTATTGCTGGTGGCGGTGAGCGTGCTGCCGTTCGCGGTGGGCATGAGCGGGCCGCTCTACCTGCTGGGAGCACTGGCCCTGGGCGGCTGGTTCCTCTACTACGCCGTGCGCCTGAAGTTCGCGCCCGTGCCGGGCCTCGCGATGCGCACCTTCGGCTACTCCATCATCTACCTGATGGCGATCTTCACGCTGCTGCTGGTCGACCACCACATTCCCGTTCTCTACGGATAACCGGGGAATGAACCACAGAGGCACAGAGGACACAGAGAGAGTAAGAATCTAGAACCAAAAGAATACGAAGGGTGCGAACTTTTTGCCCTTTGGCTTTTGGCCGCTTTCTTGACTCTGTGTGCTCTGTGTCTCTGTGGTTGGCTGGATTTTTATCAGAACGGCCACCAGCCGCCGCTTTCAAGCTCCTCGCGGCAGCCGCGCAACTGGCCGCCGTAGCGCTCGGCGCGGGCCTGTACGCGATTGGCGACACGCTTGAGCCAGGTCTTGCCGGCATAGGTGCCGCGTTCGAAGCCGGTCTGACCCTCGTGGTACGCGAGGTATTGGCTGTAGGCGTCCCACTTGGAGATGCCCAGCATCCGGTTCGAGACGTTGGCGTACCAGGCCACGAAGTCGGCGGCGTCGCCGAAGTCGTCGCGCGAGGCCCAGCCGTTGCCGGATTCGCGCTTGTACCAGTCCCAGGTCGAATCCAGGGCCTGCGTATAGCCGTAGGCGGAGGAACTGCGGGTCCAGGGGATCACCCAGAGAAGGCGGTTGCGCGGCGGCTTGGCCTTGCCGTGGAAACTGGATTCCTGGTGGATGATGGCGAGCTGGACCTGGATCGGCGTGCCCCAGCGGTCCGCCGCGGCCTTGGCCTCTTCGTACCAGCCGTCCTTCTCGCGGAAGATCTCGCAGATATCGCTGGTTTCCTCGGGGGGTGCGGTGGCGGCGCAGGCCGATAGCAACGCGGCCGCGGCGAGCGGCCACAGGCGGCGGGCGAGGCCCCGGACCGGCATGCTCATATCGACGGCCCCGCTGGTTTCTTAGTCCAAAAAATCATAAAAGAATAATCAGCAATACGTTTTCAACATATCCGAATGCCGCTATCCTAGCGCCCGTCGTTGCAGAGGCCGGGTTCTGCGGCCCCCGAACCCCCATTATATGAATGTTGCCATGAAGGCCATGCCGATCGCCGAACATACCAGTCCGCTGAGCGCCGAGCAGGCGGAGCAACTCAATCGCCTGATCGAGTCGCTCACGCCGATGCAGGTTACCTGGATCAGCGGCTATCTCGCGGGCATCAACGCCTCGATGGCCGAGGGCGCGGTACAGCAGCCGCAGCCGGCCCAACCGGCGGCGCAGGCGGGCGAGTCCGCCAGGCTCACCGTGCTCTACGGCTCCCAGACCGGCAACGCCGAGGGCGTGGCCGAGGACCTGGCGGCCAAGGCCGAGTCCCGCGGTCTCGCGGTGACCCTGGTGGACATGGCCGATTACAAGCCCAAGGACCTGAAGAAGGAGACCAACCTCGTGGTGCTGGTCTCCACCCACGGCGAGGGCGATCCGCCCGACAACGCCGAGGAACTGCACGAGTTCATCTACGGCAAGAAGGCGCCCAAGCTGGAGGGGCTGAAGTATTCCGTGCTCGCCCTGGGCGACACCAGCTACGAGCATTTCTGCCAGACCGGCAAGGATTTCGACGCCCAACTCGCACAGCTCGGCGCCGAGCGCGTTCACGAGCGCGTGGATTGCGACGTGGATTACGACGAGGCCGCCGAGGGCTGGGTCGACGCGGTGGTCGAGGTCTTCGGCAAGGAAGTCGAGGAAAGCGCGACCGCGCATCCGACCGTCACGCCCATGCCGGGGGCCGGCGCGCCGGCGGGCGGGGACAAGGACCCGTACACCCGCAAGAACCCCTTCCGAGCCGAGCTGTTGAACAATATCGTGCTCAACGGCCGCGGTTCCGAGAAGGAGGTGCGCCACATCGAGCTGGACACCGAAGACTCCGGCATGAGCTGGGAGCCGGGCGACTCGCTCGGCATCCTGCCGGAGAACGATCCCGCGGTGGTCGACGAGCTGATCGGTACCCTGGACCTGAGCCCGGACGAAACGGTGACCGGTCTGGACGGGGAGGTGCCGCTGCACGAGGCCCTGACCCGACAGTACGAGATCACCACCCTGACGCGGCCCTTCATCGAGAAATACGCCCATCTGGCGGAGTCCTCGAAGTTGGACAAGCTGCTCGCCGACGACGCCCGCGACGAACTTCTGGCCTACATGGACGGCCGCCATATCGTGGATCTGGTCGAGGACTTCCCGGTCAAGGGCCTGGCCGGCGCCGACTTTGTGCGCCTGCTGCGCAAGTTGCCGCCGCGCCTGTATTCGATCGCGTCGAGTCACAGCGCCAATCCCGACGAGGTTCACCTGACGGTGGCCGCGGTGCGTTACGAGACCCACGGCCGCAGCCGCGGCGGCGTGGCCTCGACGCAGCTCGCCGACCGCGTGGGCGAGGACGGCAGCGTGCCGGTGTACATCGACCGCAACAAGAACTTCAAGTTGCCGTCGGACCCGGACGCGCCCATCATCATGGTGGGGCCGGGCACCGGCGTGGCACCGTTCCGTGCCTTCCTGGAGGAGCGCGAGGAGATCGGCGCCGGCGGCAAGAACTGGCTGTTCTTCGGCGCCCAGCATTTCCTGACCGATTTCTATTACCAGACCGACTGGCTGCGCTGGCGCAAGGACGGTCTGCTGTCGCGTATCGACGTGGCGTTCTCCCGCGACCAGGCGGAGAAAAAGTATGTCCAGCACCGGCTGCGCGAGCGTGCCGCCGATGTGTACGCCTGGCTGGAGGAGGGCGCCTACTTCTACGTGTGCGGCGACGCCAATGCCATGGCGCACGACGTGCACGAGGCCCTGACCGACATCGTCGCCGATCAGGGCGGGCTGGACGCCGATGCCGCCGCCGACTACGTCAAGCGGTTGCAGAAGGAGAAGCGCTACCAGCGCGACGTGTATTGAATGTCAGTTTCCGGTTTCCAGATGGCGGTTCCCCGAGAAGCGGAAACCGCTTGCTCGACCATGCCGCGTCGGAAACCGGAAACCGCTAACCGGAAACTTTGCTAACCATGCCCGAGATCAAGCCGGAACACTCCGAGGTCGAGCACATCAAGGAGCGCAGCAATTACCTGCGCGGGACCATCGCCGAGGGTCTGGCCGATGAGATCACCGGCGCCCTGGCGGATGCCGACACGCAGTTGACCAAGTTCCACGGTTTCTACCAGCAGGACGACCGTGATCTGCGTTCCGAGCGCAAGCACCAGAAGCTGGAACCGCACTACCAGTTCATGGTGCGGCTGCGCCTGCCCGGCGGCGTGATCACGCCGGACCAGTGGCTCGCGCTCGACGAGATATCGCGCCAGTACGCCAACGGCACCCTGCGCCTGACCACCCGTCAGACCTTCCAGTTCCACGGCGTGCTCAAGAGGAATCTCAAGCCGCTGCTGCAGGCGGTGGACCGGGCGGGCCTGGATGCCAAGGGCGGCTGCGGGGACGTCAACCGCAACGTGGTGGCCAATACCAACCCCCACCGTTCGGCGTTGCACGCCGAGGTCCACGAATGGTCCAAGCGCATCAGCGAGCACCTGATGTGGCGCTCGCACGCCTACGACGAGATGTGGCTGGACGCGCCGCCGTCGGACGAGCCGGACGCCGAGCCGATCTACGGCAAGACCTACATGCCGCGCAAGTTCAAGATCGCGATCGCGATCCCGCCGGAGAACGACAGCGACGTCTTCGCCAACGACATCGGCCTGATCGCGATCGTGGAGGACGGTGAGCTGGTCGGCTTCAACGTCGCCGCCGGCGGCGGCATGGGCGCGACCTACGGCGAGCCCGCCACCTACCCGCGGCTGGGCACCGTGATCGGCTTCTGCACCCCCGACCAGACGCTGGACGTGGTCGAGAAGCTGGTGACCATCCAGCGCGACTACGGCGACCGGGTGGAGCGCAAGCACGCCCGCTTCAAGTACACCATCGACGATCGCGGCGTGGACTGGCTGACGTCCGAGCTGGTGAAGCGCACGGGCTTCGAGCTCGGCGAAGCCCGCCCCTACGAGTTCCACGGCAACGGCGACCGCTTCGGCTGGGTCGAGGGCGACGACGGCGACTGGCACCTGACGCTGTTCATCGAGAACGGCCGCATCGCCGACTTCGAGGACTACAAGTTGGCCGAGGCGATGCGCGAGCTGGCCCGGGTCCACGAGGGCGAGATCCGCGTGACCTGCAACCAGAACCTGGTGATCGCCAAGGTCAAGCCCGAGGCCAGGGACGCCATCCAGCAGGTGGTCGACAAGTACGACCTGGACAACGGCGAGCGCAACACCGCCCTGCGGCGCGCGTCCATGGCCTGCGTGGCCTTCCCCACCTGCGCCCTGGCGATGGCCGAGAGCGAGCGCTACCTGCCGTCGCTGATCGACAAGCTGGACGACGTCATGCGCGAGGCCGGCCTGGCGGACGATCCCATCGTGATCCGCATGACCGGCTGCCCCAACGGCTGCGCGCGCCCCTACCTGGGCGAGATCGCGTTCACCGGCAAGGCGCCGGGCAAGTACAACGTCTACCTGGGCGCTTCGTTCACCGGCGACCGCCTGAACAAGCTGTATCGCGAGAACATCGACGAGGACGAGATCCTGGCCGAGCTCACGCCCATGATCCACCGCTACGCCGAGGAGCGCGAGGACGGCGAGCGTTTCGGGGATTTCGTGGTGCGCGCCGGCATCGTCAAGGCCACCCGCGAGGGCCGCGATTTCCACGACGACGTCGGCCCCGCCCTCTGAATAGTCCTAACCACAGAGTCACAAAGGCACAGAGGCTATTGAATCGTTCGCCAAAGACCCGAAATCCATTCCGGGATTTGGTACGCGCCGATCGGCCCGTTTCTGTCAGGCGCTTCGCGGCCTGCGGCCGCGGGCCGGACATCCCTGGCCTGCGTCATTGATCCGCATGCGTCGTTTGTTCGATGGGCGGATCGATGAACAAGGTAAACAGCCAAGAAGGGATTCCCCGTTCTCCCTTGCCCGCGGGAGAGAGCCTGGACATGGAGGATAGGGCGTTCGCGTTTCACGCCCTGTGTTAATGCTGCAAAGTCCAGCTCTCTGTGCCCCTGTGCCTCCGTGGTTCATTTGCCACGATTCAGCAACAGGGCCAGCAGCACCATGGCGGGCACGATCTCCAGGCGGCCCATCCACATCAGCAGCATGAGCACGATCTTGGCGCCGGCGGGGGCGTCGGGACCGGTGACGCCGCTGGTCAGGCCGACGTTGTTCTGGGCGGAGGCGGCCTCGAAGATGATCTGTTCCAGGGTCCAGCCGGGGGCCGCCTGCGCCAGCGCCAGGATGCCGCAGAACAGCAGCAGGCCCCAGCCGATGCTGAGCACCGTGGCGGCGCGCACGCGCGCGGCGGCGTCGGCCCGGGCGAGCACCTCGCCGTCGTAGACGAAGCGCAGCACCTCGTGGGGCCGCCGCACGATCGTCCGGATCGACCAGAGCAGCGCCCGGTAGAGCATGGCCAGGCGTGCCAGCTTGATGCCGCCGCCGGTGGAGCCGGCCATGGCGCCGATGGTCATCACCGGCAGCAGCCAGAGCACCGAGATCAATGGCCATTCGCCGAGGTCGGCGCTCTGGAAGCCGGCGGTGGTCGCCGCGGAGATCCATTGCAGGGCGCTGTCCACCACCGGGATGTCGGCGTCCGCCCAGTGGTTCTGGAACACGATCAGCGGTACGCCGAGTAACAGTATCCCCCAGCCCAGACGCTGCTCCAGACCGCCGAACAGGCCGCTGGCGACCCGGCCCTCGCGCCACACCCGATAGTGCACCGCGAAGCTGGTGGCGCCGGCGATCAGGATCGGTAGGTAGGCCAGCTTGGCGATGTCCGTGGCACTGGCCAGGCTGTCGCCGGTGATGGTCATGCCGCCGGTGGCGATCGCGGTCATGGCATGGTTGAGGGCACGCCAGGCGGGTTCGCCCGCGAGCCAGAGCAGCCCCACGGCGGCCGCCGTGTAGCCCAGGTACAGGGACCAGATCGCGCGCACCGTGCCGGTGACGTTGGGGCGGATCTTCTGTTCGCGGCCCTCGGAATAGTACAGCTCCAGCGAGCCGCGGTTGGGCGGCAGCACGGCCAGCAGCAGCACGATCACGCCGACGCCGCCGATCCATTGGGCGAGGCTGCGCCACCACTGCAGCAGGTGGGGCAGTTCCTGGGGCGCGAGCACGCTCAGCCCGGTGCCGGTATGGGCCGACAGGGACTCGAACAGTGCGTCCAGCGGCGCGATATCCGATCCCGCCAGCAGGAAGGGCAGGGCGCCGACCGCGGACAGGGCCAGCCAGGCCAGCGCCGCGATCAGCATGGCGTGATGGCGCCGCGTTTCGGGCGCCCCCCGACACAGCCAGTAGAGGCCCTGGCCGGCCGCGACGGCCACGCCCGCCGTCACGGCCAGGGCCTGCCAGCCGCGGCCGTCGTCGCCGATCAGGCACACGGGCAGGGACAGCAGCGCCATGACCGCCGGCACATGCAGCAGCAGGCCGATGCCGCGCAGGACCGGTCCGGCCCGCGCCAGCGGAGCACCGTCGCCGGGTGTCATCGGTGCCCGGTGAACAGTTGTATGGACTTCTCGCTCAGGGGGCGACGCGCGAACACGATCAGTTCGTCGCCGGCCCGCAGCCGGCTGGCGGTCCGCGGGAAGAAGTCCTCGCCGTCGCGGTGGATGGAGACGATGTAGACGTCCTCGGGAAGCAGGCCCTCGGATTCGAGTTCGCCGAAGTCGCGGTCGGCCAGTCCGGAGTCGGCCGCCAGCCGCAGGTGGTAGATCTGCTCGCGTCCCGACAGCGTGGTCACGTCCTCGGCGGTGGGGTGCAGCACGAGGTCGAGCAGGTGCTGGGCCACGATCACCTCGGGATCGACCAGCGTGCGCACGCCCAGCCGCTCGAATAGGCGGCCGTGGTACTTGTGGTTGACGGTGCTGATCAGCGTCTCGATGCCGTATTCCTGCCCCAGGACCATGGCCATGAGATTGGTGGAATCGTCGCCGGTGGTCGCGATCAGGGCCTTGCAGTCGCGCGCGCCGGCCTCGTCCATGATGTCGGCCTCGGCGATGGCGGCGTGCAGCACCAGGGCGTCGTGCTTTTCGGCCGCGTTCTCGGCGCGGGTCTCGTCCTCCTCGATCACGACCACCTGGTGGCCCAGCTTGAGGGCCAGGCCGGCGAGGCTGTCGCCGACCGTGCCCGCGCCCACGATGATGATATGCATCAGGTCTCCCGCCAGAGGCTTTGGTGGTCCGGATCGTCGATGTCCCATTCCCGGGACGGATAGGCGCCCGGTCCGCATTCGAGGAGAAGCCAGGCCAGGAAGGCCGCGACCTCGGTCGGGTCGCGCAGTTCGCCGGCGGCGTGCAGCTCGCGGAAGCGCCGGACCCCGGGGAACTCGGTTTCGTCCAGATCCCGGATTTCGGCCTGCATCGGCGTGTCCACCACGCCCGGCCGGGCCGTGGTGGTCAATACGCCGCGGCCGTTGAGTTCCAGGTTGAGACATTCCCCCAGCATCGCCAGGCCCGCCTTGGCCGTGCAGTAGGCGCTCCAGCCCGCGATCGGGTGGTGTGCCGCCCCCGAGGACACCAGCAGCACCCGTGCCGGGTCCGCCAGGCGCGGCAGCAGGGTCTGGGTGAGCAGCAGCGGTGCCTCGACGTTGATCGCCAAGTTGTCGCGCAGGGCGTCGGGGTCGATATCGCCCACGGGGGCGACTGGCGACAGTACGCCGGCGTTGTGCACCAGGTAGTCCACGGGGGCGTCCCCGGCGGCCGCCAGCAGGGTCCGGCGGCCCGCGGCCGTGGCGACGTCGGCGACCGCCGGGACGATGCGTTCCGGGGCGCGGCCGCAGACCGCGTCGAGCGCGGCGGGGCGGCGTCCGGTCACGATCACGTCGAGGCCGCGTTCCGCCAGATGGTCGGCCAGGGCGGCACCGATGCCGCTGCCGCCGCCGGTGATCAGCGCCCGCTGTCGCTCGGGCATGGGTGCCCCGTTCCGCCGATGTGCGAGCCGGATACTCTAGCTCATTCCGGCTCGGTGGTCCCAATCGCTGCATCGGGGTGAATCGAAGCAGCCATGAATCCGAAGATGGACGCAGATTAAAGACAGTCCCGGCCAATCCGCGTCAATCGGCGTCCATCTGCGGATAAAACAAATGCCTTGGCTCGGCACGGCGCCGACCGCGCAGCGCTCCGGCGACCGAATTGCCGAGCTGGAAACGAACCTTGGCGGGCGGTTCCCGGAAGAAGCGATCCGCGGGTTATTTCAGCCCGGCCTGAGTCTCAGGCGGCTTCCTCCAGCAGGTCGCGCAGGCGTTCGCCGACCTCGCGCGCGGAGGCCGGGTTCTGGCCGGTCACGAGGCGGTCGTCCACGGCCACGCTCTTCTCGAAGTCCGGGGCCGCCTGGTGATGGGCGCCGCGCTCGCGCAGGCGCGAGGCGAGCAGGAAGGGCACCACGCGGTCCAGGCCCACGGCCCGTTCCTCGTCGTCGGTGAACGCCGCCACCTTCTTGCCGTCGACCAGGTAGCGGCCGTCGCCGACCTGCACGTTCACCAGGGCCGCCGGCCCGTGGCACACGGCCGCGATCACGCCGCCGTTCTCGTACACGGTGCGGGTGGTCTCGGCGAGCATGGGGTTGTCGGGCAGGTCCCACATGGTGCCGTGGCCGCCGGGATAGTAGATGGCCGCGTAGCGCTCGGGGTCGACTTGGTCCGCGCCTAGGGTGCCGGAGAGCTTGTTCTGGACGATCTCGTCCTCCAGGAAGCGGGCGTTGTCGGGGTCCTCGCGGTCCTCGCTGCCGGGATCCATCGGCACCGGCCCGCCCTTGGGGCTGGCGAACTCGATGATGTAGCCCGCCTCGGCGAGCACGTAGTAAGGGTGCGATACCTCGGCGAGGTGATAGCCGGTGGGCTTGCCGGTGTCGCCGAGCTGGTCGTTGCTGGTGAGCACGAACAGGACGGATCGCTTGGCCATGGTCGCTCCTTGGGCGGTTGGAATGCCCCAACCCTTGGGGCGGCCGGCGCCCCGATCAACCCGCGCGGCCGAGACGCTTGCGTTCGCTCTCCGTCAGATAACGCTTGCGCAGGCGCACCGCGGCGGGCGTGACCTCCACCAGCTCGTCGTCGTTGATGAATTCCAGGGCCTGCTCCAGCGACAGGCGCACCGGCGGTGTCAGCACGACGTTGTCGTCCTTGCCGGCGGCGCGCACGTTCGACAACTGCTTGGCCTTGAGGGCGTTGACCACCAGGTCGTTGTCGCGCGAGTGGATGCCCACGATCATGCCCTCGTAGACCGGATCGCCGGGCGCCACCAGCATGCGCCCGCGCGATTGCAGGTTGAACAGGGCGTAGGCCAGCGCCTTGCCCGGCGCGTTGGCGATGAGCACGCCGTTGCGGCGCTGGGCGACGCCCGTGTCCACTTGCGGGCCGTAATGGTCGAAGACGTGGTGCAGGATGCCGCTGCCGGAGGTGGCGGAGGCGAATTCGCTGGCGAAGCCGATCAGACCGCGCGCCGGGATGTGGTAGATCAGGCGCAGGCGGCCGACGCCGTCCGGCGTCATCTCCTGCATCTTGCCGCCGCGCTCGGCCAGCATCTCGATCACCGCGCCCTGGTGCTCGACGTCGAGCTCGGCGATCAGTTCCTCCCAGGGCTCCCGGATCTCGCCGTCGATCTCGCGCAGGATCGCCTGCGGCCGCGACACCGCCAGCTCGTAGCCCTCGCGGCGCATGGTCTCGATCAGGATGCCCAGGTGCAGGAGGCCGCGGCCGGATACCGCGAAGCGGTCGGGGTCGTCGGTCTGCTCGACCCGCAGGGCGACGTTGGTCTTGAGCTCGCGGTCCAGGCGCTCGCGGATCTGGCGGCTGGTCAGGAAACGTCCGTCGCGGCCGGCGAACGGCGACTTGTTGACCTCGAAGGTCATGCTCATGGTGGGTTCGTCCACCGACAGCAGGGGCAGGGCCTCGGGCGCCGCGGGGTTGCAGAGCGTCTCCGAGATGCCGAGGTCGTCGATGCCGGTGATGGCGATGATATTGCCGGCTTCCGCCTGCTCGATCTCCTGCCGTTGCAGGCCCAGGAAGCCCAGGACCTGGCCGATGCGGGCGTTGCGGGTGGCGCCGTCGCGGCCGACCACCGTGACCGCGTCGCCGCGGCGCACGCGGCCGCGCTTGATGCGGCCGGTGCCGATGACGCCGGCATAGGTGTCGTAGTCCAGCGACGAGATCTGCATCTGGAACGGGCCGTCGGGGTCGACCTCGGGCGCCGGCACGCGCTCGACCAGCGTTTCCAGCAACGGCGTCATGTCGCCGTCGCGCACGTCCGGTTCCAGGCCGGCGTAGCCCGCCAGGGCGGAGGCGTAGACGGTCACGAAGTCGAGCTGCTCGTCGCTGGCGCCCAGGCGGTCGAACAGCTCGAAGGTCTCGTTGAGCACCCATTCCGGACGGGCGCCCTCGCGGTCGATCTTGTTGATCACCACGATCGGGGTCAGCCCGCGCGCGAAGGCCTTGGCGGTCACGAAACGGGTCTGCGGCATGGGACCGTCGACCGCGTCCACCAGCAGCAGCACCGCGTCCGCCATCGACAGCACGCGCTCCACTTCGCCGCCGAAGTCGGCGTGGCCCGGCGTGTCGACGATGTTGATATGCCAGTCGCGCCAGTCGATGGCGGTGTTCTTGGACAGGATGGTGATGCCGCGCTCGCGCTCGAGGGCGTTGGAGTCCATCACCCGTTCGGTGTCGCCGGCGCGCTTGTCGAGCGTGCCGCTTTGGCGCAGGAGCTTGTCGACGAGGGTGGTCTTGCCATGGTCGACGTGGGCGACGATGGCGATATTGCGCAGGTGGCTGCTCATACTACGGGGCCGGAAACGTTGGATGCGGACGCGGTCGGACGCGGATGATCGGGCGCCGGGGGCGGCGCCGCGGCCGCGATTATGCGCCACCGTCGCGCGTCTGAAAAGCCGGTGCGGTCCCGCGGTGGTCGCCGAGGGGCGAGGGTGCATGCCGCAAAAGGGCAGGGTGGTTCTGTCTCAGCGTCGTCTCAGGAGGGTGTCCCCCAGGCCTTCGGGAAATACTGGTACAGCCAGGTTTCGGTGAGGGCGCGGTCGCCCAGGCGCACATGGCAGCGCAGGTCCACCGGTTCCGCCCCGTCGGCGTGGAGATCGAACACGGCGCGCCAGCGATCGGTGCCGACCACCTTGAGGGCGTAGGGGTTGTCGATGCGCCCGCGCGAGGTTTCCACGACGACATCGAGATCGTAACGCTGCGCCATGTCCGCGAGCGGGCCGCCGCTGAAGTCGATCGCGAACTTGCGGCCGTCCGGATCGCGCGCCTCGTGCTGGCCGGGCACGCCCGGGCGGCCGATGCGGGTGGCCCGCACGCGGGCCACGCCCGCCGGGGGATGAGGTTCCTCCGCCACCCAGTGCAGCCGATAGTCGAAGCGCCAGTGGCGACCGGCCTCGGCCGGTGCCGCCGGGACCCAGTAGGCCACGATGTTGTCGTGGATCTCGTCATCGGTGGGCAACTCGACCAGTTGCACCTCGCCGTCGCCCCAGGCGCCCAGCGGCTCGACCCAGACGCTGGGGCGACGATCGTAGAACACGCCGTCGTCCTGGTAATGATCGAAATCGCGATCACGCTGTAGCAGGCCGAAGCCCCTGGGGTCGCGGTCGACGTAGCTGGTGGTCTGGGTGCGCGGGGGATTGTTCAGCGGCCGCCAGATGCGCTCGCCGGCCCCGGTCCAGAGGGCGAGGCCGTCGCTGTCGTGGATTTCCGGCCGCCAGTCGGGGGCACGCCGGTGATTGGTCTCGCTGTACCAGTACATGCTGGTCAGCGGCGCGATGCCCAGGCGCTCGATCGCCCGCCGCTGGAACAGCTCGGCACGCACGTCCATGACCACGGCGTCCCCGGGCCGGCAGTCGAAGCGGTAGGCGCCGGTCACGCTGTCGCCTTCCAGCAGGGCGTGGAGGCGCAGGGAGCCGTCGGCCGCGGGCCGTTCTAGCCAGAAGGCGGTGAAGCGGGGGAATGCCTCCGGGGTTTCCGGCAGGGCCGTGTCGACGGCGATGCCGCGCGCGGACAGGCCGTACTGATCCAGCTCGCCGGCGCTGCGGAAATAGCTGGCGCCCTGGAAGGCCAGCCAGTCGGTCTCGCCGCCGGGGTTCATGACACGGAAACCGGCGAAGCCGAGGTCGTCCGGCAGGCGTTCGGACAGGCCCGTCTCCGACGTGTCGAAGAAGCGCGGGTCGTAGCGCAGGCGCCGGGCCTCGCCGTCCGCCACCAGGTGGATCGCCACCGGGCGCTTGGCGTAACGGCCGAGGTGGAAGAACTCGACCGGGCTCGGAGTGTCCGCCCAGAGCGCGCGTTCGTGGTTGAAGCGGATCGTCTGGTAGGTGTCGTAGTCGATCCGTTCCAACAGGTCGGGGTGTTTCGGCGGTGTCTCGCGCGGCGGTTCGTCCGCCAGGGCGCGGGCGCGCTCGATCAGGCGTGCGAAATCGAAGGGCGCGGCAGGGCCGAGATCCTTGGCCGGTGCCGCCAGGGCGTCGCCAAGGCGGAGGCCGGAAGCGATCGGGAGAACGGCCAGGGCGCGCAGCAGGGTACGCCGGTTCAGGGTGGTACGCACGGAGACCTCCTCTGGTGCGAGCCGGTCCGTACCCCCGTGCGTGATGACATTCTATACGAGTGGCGGCGCCGCGGCGCACATTGCCGGCGCGCAACGAAAAAGACCCGGGCCGTGGCCCGGGTCCTCGGTTCGGCGGCGGTCGCGGCGTCAGGCCGCGGTCATGGCGCCACGCAGCTTCTTGATCGCCGCGTTCTCGAGCTGGCGGATGCGCTCGGCGGATACGCCGTACTTGTCGCCCAGCTCGGCCAGACCGATCTTGCCGTCCTCGCGCAGCCAGCGGCTCTCCAGGATGTCGCGGCTGCGGTCGTCGAGCGCGGCGATGGCGTGGCCGAGGTTGGCGTGCTGGTAGGTCTGCCAGTCCTCGGACTCCACCCCCGCGGCCGGGTCGAAGCTGTCGTCCGCGGCCAGGTAGTCCTCGGGGGCGTAGGCGCTCTCGTCATCGCCCGGGATCGGCAGGGCGTTGTACGAGGCATCGTTGCCCGACAGCCGGCGCTCCATCTGCAACACGGTCTCGGGCTTGACCCCGAGATCGTCGGCGACCGCCTTCACCTCGGCGTCGTTCATCCAGCCCAGGCGCTTCTTGGCGCTGCGCAGGTTGAAGAACAGCTTGCGCTGGGCCTTGGTGGTGGCGATCTTGACGATGCGCCAGTTGCGCAGGATGTACTCGTGGATTTCGGCGCGGATCCAGTGCACGGCGAAGGAGATCAGGCGCACGCCCACGTCCGGGTCGAAGCGCTTGACCGCCTTCATCAGGCCGATGTTGCCTTCCTGGATCAGGTCGGCGAGCGGCAGGCCGTAACCGGTGTAACCGCGCGCGACGTGGACCACGAAGCGCAGGTTGGACAGCACCAGTGTCTGTGCCGCCTGCAGGTCGCTGTCGTCGCGCAGCGCGTACGCCAGGCGCTGTTCCTCGTCGGCCTCCAGCACCGGGATGCCGGAGACCGCCTGGATGTAGGCATCCAGGCTGCCCGACGCCGGTGCGGGCAACTGTCCGGCTCGCAATGTCAGTGCGGTGGTCTCGTTCATGGTCTTGAAAGCCTCCCTTGACTTTCGACCCATTGGTACATCTCCGATGATACCAATCCGGGCCCGTTCTGGCTACGTCCCTGAGACCACGCGCGGCGCCGGAAGTTCCCCGGTCGCCCACCCGCAAGCTCCTGGCTTGAAAGGGATAATCACTCGGGCTCGATGGCCCGCAGGCGGCGCGCGACGGTCGCGGCCGAGCCCAGCCAGCCGAGGGCGACGCCGGCCGCGATCAGCCAGAGCGAGCCGCGCAGACCCAGGCCCTGGAGCCCGGCGTCGCTGCCGTACAGGCCGGCCAGTTCGCGCACCGGCCCGGCCAGGGCGAGCAGGCATATGCCCAGCAGCAGCCAGGCCAGGAGGCCGCCGGCCAGGCCGTACCAGAACCCGCTGTAGAGGAAGGGCCGGCGGATGAAATCGTCCGGCGCGCCCACCAGCTTCATCACCTCGATCTCGGCGCGGCGGTTCTCGATGTCCAGGCGGATGGTGTTGCCGACGATGAACAGCACCGCCAGTGCCAGCAGGGCGGCGAGCAGGGTCACGCCGCGCTCGGCCACGTCCAGGATCGCGTACAGCCGCCGCAGCCAGGCCTGGTCGAGCTGGGCGCGCGCGACGCCCGGTTCGGCCGCCAGGGTGTCGACCAGGGCGTCGATGTCGGCGGCCGGGCGGTCGGTCTCGGGCCGGACCACGATCACCGCCGGCAAGGGGTTGTCCTCCAGGGCGTCGAGGGCGGGGCCCAGGCCGGACAGCTCGCGGAACTCGGCCAATGCCTCGGCCCGGGAGACGAACTCGGTGCCGGCGACGCCCTCGCGCGCGGCGATGCGTTCGGCGAGGCGGCGGCCGTCGCGCTCGTCCAGGTCCTCGGCCAGGAACAGCGACGCCTGCACGGTCCCCTCCCAGCGGTAGGACAGGGCGTCGAGGTTCTTGAAGACCACGTGCAGGGCCGCGGGCAGGACGAGCGTGATGCCGATCACGGCGGCCGTGAGCAGGCTGGACAGCGGCGCCCGGTAGAGCCGGCCGAGGCTGTCCACCAGGTCGCGGGCGTGCTGGCGCGCCAGCCGCCGCGGCGCCGAGGGGGCACGGCCGGGATCGCCGCGTCCGCGCGCCATCAGGCCGCCCCCGCGACGACGCGGCCGTGGTCGAGGTCGATGCGGCGGTGGCCCAGGCGGGCCACCAGCGCGAGGTCATGGGTGGCGATCAGCACGCTGGTGCCGGTCTCGTTGAGCCGCTCGAACAGGCGCATGATCTCGGCCGACAACGCCGGGTCGAGATTGCCGGTGGGCTCGTCCGCCAACAGCATGTGGGGCCGTCCGACCAGGGCCCGGGCGATGGCCACCCGCTGCTGCTCGCCGCCGGACAGGGTCACCGGCCGCTTGCGCTCGTGGGCGAGCAGGCCGACCGTGTCCAGCGCCGCGCGCACCCGGCGCGCCAGGTCGGCGTGGCGCAGGCCGCGGATCACCAGCGGCAGGGCGACGTTATCGAACACCGAGCGGTCGTGAAGCAGGTTGTATTCCTGGAAGATCAGGCCCAGACGCTGGCGGTACCGGGGGATGCCCCGGCGCCCGATACGGGCCAGGTTCTTGCCGTTGACCACCACCTGGCCGCGGGTGGGGCGTTCGATCAGCCCGATCAGTTTCAGCAGGGTCGACTTGCCGGCCCCGGAGTGCCCGGTCAGGAACGCCATCTCGCCGCGTGCCAGGCGCAGCGAGACCCCCTCCAGCGCGATCTGGCCGGCGGGGTAGCGCTTGCTGACCTCGTGGAATTCCAGGATGTCCGTCATTGGTTATGGGTGGTGATCGGTGATTCGTGATTGGTGATTGGCAAAGAGCGTACCGCCTTCTTCCCGACGGATCACAAATCACCAATCACGTATCACGGTCATTCACGGAACATGGCGTCCATGAACGCCTCGGCCTGAAACGGTCCGAGATCTTCAACGCCCTCGCCCACGCCGATGAAGCGGATCGGCAGGGCCAGGCGCTCGGCGATGGCGAATACCACGCCGCCGCGGGCGCTGCCGTCCAGCTTGGTGACGGTGATGCCGGTCAGGCCCACGGCCTCGTGGAACTGTACCGCCTGTTGGAGGGCGTTGCCGCCGGTGGTGGCGTCCACCACCAGCATCACCTCGTGCGGGGCGTAGGGATCGTGCTTGGCGATCACCCGGCGGACCTTTTTCAGCTCTTCCATGAGGTTGCCTTGGGTGTGCAGGCGGCCGGCGGTGTCCACGATGAGCACGTCGGTGCCGCGCGCCTTGGCCGCGGCATAGGCGTCGTAGGCCACCGACGCCGGATCGGCGCCGCTGCCCTGCGCGATCACCGGTACCTCGTTGCGCGCGCCCCAGTCCTGGAGTTGTTCGACGGCGGCGGCACGGAAGGTGTCGCCCGCGGCCAGCATCACCGACAGCCCCTCGTCGCGCAGCTTGTGCGCGAGCTTGCCGATGGTGGTGGTCTTGCCGGCGCCGTTGACCCCCACCATGAGGATCACGAAGGGTCGGGTGTGCTCGGGAATCTCCAGCGGCCCCTCGCAGGGCGTCAATAGGGCGCCCAGGTGCTCGCGCAACGCCTTGCCGAGGTCGCGCGGCGTGCGCAGCGCGCCGCCGTCGTAGAGCGTCTGCAGTCGGTCCATGACTCGGCGCGTGGCTTCGACGCCGACGTCGGCCAGAAGCAACTGGGTCTCGATCTCGTCGAGCGCGTCCTGGTCGACGGTATCGCCGGGCAGCAGGTTGCGCAGGTCGTAGGTGAGCCAGGAATCGCCCTTGTTCAGGCGGGCGCGCATCCGGGTCAGGAACCCCGGCTGACGTACGGCGGCGGGTCGGCTCATGGGCGTTGCCGTTCTCGGTCCGTGAAATGGAAAACGCGGCGTATGCTAGCCCGAATGATCGGCGAGGGCGACCGTCGCCGGCGTTGTGATCCGGGAAGGCCGTGATTGGTAAAGAGCGCTCTCCCTTGTCACCAACGAATCACCAATCACCAATCACCAATCACGAAGCGATAAAAGAAGCACCCGGCCGTCGCCGCGGTCCCGGGCGTCGGGATGGCGGCGGACCACGCGCGGGACCGCGGTGAGGGTCGCGGCGAGCAGGGTGCGCGCGGCGTCGTAGGTGTCGGTGTCGACGGGCATGTGCGTCAGCGGCAGCGGCCGGGCCATGACCTGGCGCGTCGCCTGACCGACCCACAACGGCGCCCCGTCCGGGGCGCGGGCCTGGTTGGTGGGCCAGAGCCGGAGTACGAAACGCGTATCCGGGCCGCCGGCCCGGACACGGGTGATGACGGGGGCGAGCCCGTCGTGCATGCGCGGTAGCAGGGGCAGGGCGTCGATGCCGGCGTCGGGCTGCAGCCAGCGCAGCGCGCGGGCCGGCGTCAGCGCCGGCGGCGCGTACCAGCCGGCGTCCGTGAGCGTCTCCCGGAGGGACGCCAGCGAGCCGGCGGCCTGGACGTTGAGCGGGTCGCGCCGGCGACCCGCGAGGTCCTCCACGCTCGCGGGCAGCGTGCGGTACCCGGCCGTGAACCAATCCTCGACCATGGTGCGCGGCAACGGCCGGGCCACCGGCGAGACCGGGTCCAGCGGCTGTGCGAGTTGCCAGGCGGCGGCCGCCGCCAGGATCGCGCCGAGAATGCTCAGGACGGGGCGCGTGCGCACGAACTGCGGCCGTTGTCGCCGGTAGCCCTGGGCGAGCAGCGCCAGCCACAGGAAGGCCGCGCTCAGGCCGACCAGCAGGTCGGACAGCCAGGCCAGGCCGAGGTAGAGCCGGGCCAGGCCGATGGCGCCGACCAGGGCGGTGGCCGCGCTGTAATAGAGCTGGCGGTGGTTCGGCGGCCGGCGTGCGGCCAGGACCACGGCGAGGAAGCCGTAGACGGTGCCGGCCAGGATCAGGTGACCGGCACCGACCGCGCTCAGCGGCATCTCGCGATAGTAGACCGCCGGTGGTGGCACCGGCACCAGCCACCACAGGCCGAGCACGAGGATGCCCGCGAAGGTCACCGCGGCCGCCCAGTGCGCGGCCGTTCGGTAGTTGCCCAGCAGGGCCAGGGCCGCAGTCACGGCGACCGCCAGCGGCAGGTAGACGGCGGGCGATCCCAGCTCGGCGATCACGCGCGCGGCGCGATCCGACCAGGGCGTATGCAGTTGGGTCAATGCATGGTGCACGAGTGCGTCGGCACGCAGCGGATAGCCGTCCGCCCCCAGCCCCCAGAAGAACGCCTGCAATGCGCACACGGCGATCAGCAGCAGCACGGCCGAGATCGCCAGCGCCGGCATCTCCGGCTGCCGTGGATCGGCCAGCGCGGGCCCGAGCAGGCCGAGGCGCCGGTGGCGACGGCTCCAGGCGAGCAGCCCCTGGGCATGCTCGCGGCCCCAGGCGCCCCCCAGGCGCAGCAGCCAGTGCGACAGCCAGACCAGGCCCCAGAGACTGGCCAGCGCCAGCAGCAGCAGGACCGCCAGGCGCCCCGCGACGCGGGCGGCGATTTCCAGGGACGCGCCGAACACCGCGCCGGGCAGGATGTAGACGGGCGCCCAGCCGATGGCCGCGATCACGTCGGCGACCAGGAAGTGCCGCCAGGACATGCCGGCGGCCCCGGCCACGGTCGGGATCACCGCCCGCAAGGGGCCCACGAAGCGCCCCAGGATCACGCTCTTGCCGCCGTGGGCGGCGAAGAAGGCTTCGCCCCTGGCGAGCGTTCGTGCCAGGCGCGGGCCGCGTCGAAACCAGGGACGGCGGCGGCCGTACCGCCCCAGGGCATAGCTGGCGCCGTCCCCGGCGACGGCGCCGGCGACGGCCCATGCCAGGGTCGGTATCGCGGGCAGGCTGCCGGTGCCGATGAGCATGCCCGCGATGAACATGAGCAGGGCGCCGGGTACCAGCAGGCCCGCCAGGAACAGGGATTCCGCCAGGGCGGCCGCGAACACCAGCGCCAGCGCGGCCACGGGATGCGCCTCGACCCAGACCGGGATGGCCTGCAGCCAGGCGGTATCCATCGGGTTGCGCCGTCAGGCGACCGCGGCGAAGGCGTCGCGCGCGGCGTCCAGGGTGCGGTCGATCTCGGTATCGCCGTGGGCGGCGGAGACGAAACCGGCCTCGAACGCCGAGGGGGCCAGGTACACGCCGCGCTCGAGCATGGCGTGGAAGAAGCGCCGGAAGCGGTCCGAGTCGCACGCGGCCACGTCGTCGAAGCCGGCCACGGTGTCGGATTCCGTGAAGAACAGCCCGAACATGCTGCCGACGCGGTTGGTGGTCAGCGGCACGCCGGCCGCGGCGGCGGCTTCCCGGAAGCCGTCGGTCAGCCGCTGCGCGCTCGCCTCCAGGCGCTCATAGAGACCGGGCTCGCGCAGGGCCGCCAGGGTCGCGGCGCCGGCGGCGGTGCTCAGCGGATTGCCGGCCAGGGTGCCGGCCTGGTACACGCCGCCGGCCGGGGCCAACTGGTCCATGATCCGGCGCGGGCCGCCGACCGCGCCCACCGGCATGCCGCCGCCGACGATCTTGCCCAGGGCGGTGATGTCGGGACTGACGCCGAAGCGTTGCTGGGCGCCGCCCGGTGCGACCCGGAAGCCGGTCATCACCTCGTCGAAGATCAGCAGCGCGCCGTGCGCGTCGCACAGCTCGCGCAGGCCCTCCAGGAATCCCTCGCGGGGCGGTACGCAGTTCATGTTGCCGGCCACGGGCTCCACGATCACGGTGGCGACCTCGTCCGGATGCGCCTCGAAGGCGGCGCGCACGGAATCCAGGTCGTTGTAGTCGGCGATCAGGGTGTCCCGGACCACGGCCTCGGGCACGCCCGGCGAGCCGGGGATGCCCAGGGTCAGGGCGCCCGAGCCGGGTTTGACCAGCAGGGCGTCGACGTGGCCGTGGTAGCAGCCGGTGAACTTGATCACCTTGTCGCGGCCGGTGACGCCGCGCGCCAGGCGCAGGGCGGTCATGGTCGCCTCGGTGCCGGAGTTGACCAGGCGCACGGACTCGATCGACGGCACCAGGTCCCGGATCAGCGAGGCCAAGCGCACCTCGCCCTCGGTCGGCGCACCGAACGACAGTCCCTTCGCGGCCGCGGCGTGCACGGCCGCGATCACGTCGGGGTGGCCGTGGCCCAGGATCATGGGGCCCCAGGAGCCGACGTAATCGATATAGGCGTTGCCGTCGACGTCGTGCAGCCAGGCGCCCTCGGCGCGCTCGATGAACGGCGGCGTGCCGCCCACCCCGGCGAAGGCGCGGACCGGCGAGTTCACGCCGCCCGGGATCACCCCGGCGGCGTCGGCGAACAGTTGCTTCGAGCGCTCCAGCGTCACGGATATCTCCTGAACAAATCGGTGATGCGGCCGGCGGCGGCGCGCACGTCGCCGGCGGCGAAGACCGCGCCGGCCACGGCCAGCAGATCGGCGCCGGCGGCCAGCAGCGTCGCCCCATTGTCCGCATTCACTCCGCCGATGGCTACGATGGGGCGGTCGAAGGCCGCGCGGGCGGCGGTGAGCACGGCCGGGTCGGCGCCGGGCGCGCCCGGCTTCGTGGCCGAGGGGAAGAAGCGCCCGAAGCTGAGATAGTCGGCCCCGGCGGCGTCGGCGGCGCGCGCCAGTTCGAGCCGGTCGTGGCAGGTGACGCCGACGATGGCGTCGGCGCCAAGGTGCCGGCGCGCCGCCGCGATACCGGCATCGCCTTGCCCCAGATGCACGCCCGCGGCGCCCACCGCGGCGGCCAGTGTCACGTCGTCGTTGATCAGCAGGGGGATGCCCGCCTCGCGGGCGCAGGTCTGCAGTGTATCGGCGCTGCGGCGGCGTGTCCGTGCGTCAGCGGTCTTGTCCCGGTACTGGAGCATGACGGCGCCGCCCGCGATGGCGGCCCGGGCCGCCTCCGCGCGCGCCGCGGGCGGCACCAGACCGGCGTCCAGGATGGCGTACAGGCCGCGGCCCGGCACTGTCATCGGAAACGGCGGCAGCGGTCCGGGATCAACTGGCCGGTGCCGGCCTGGAACGCGTTCTTGAGGCAACGCCACGTGTAGTCCTGGGCGGCGTCCGCGGCACTTGTCACATCCTCGCCCTGCGCGAGCCGCGCGGCCAGCGCCGAGGCCAGCGTGCAGCCGGAGCCGTGGAAACGGCCCGGCAGGCGGGTGCAGGTCTGGCGCGCGACGCACTCGCCGCCGCGGTAGAGCCGGTTGACGATCTCGTCGCCCGGCAGGTCGCCGCCGGTGAGCAGGACCCGGGTGTGGCCCGTGCTCAGGCGCGCGCCACAGGTGTCCGGATCGGTCTCGCCGTCGCACAGGAGGGTCGCCTCGGCGGCGTTCGGGGTCAGGCACAGGGCATGCCCGAACAGGCGCTCCTTGAGCGCGCGCGCGATCGGATCGGCGGCCAGGGTGGCGCCGCCGCCGGCGCGCAGGACCGGGTCCACGACCAGCGGCACGTCGGGATGGCGCGAGGCCAGGGCCGCGATCGCGTCGACCTGTCCGGGGCTGCCGACCAGACCGACCTTGAAGGCCGCGAAGCGCATGTCCGCCTCCAGGGTGCGGATCTGGGCCTCGAACTCCGCGTCGTCCAGGGGAGTCACGCTGTAGGCGTTGTGCGTGTCCTGACGGGTCAGGCAGGTCACGACGACGGCGGCGTGCGCCCCCTGGGCGGCGACCGCCTCGATGTCGGCCTGGATGCCGGCGCCGCCGCTGGGGTCGTGGCCGGACAGACAAAGCACATTGGGTCGGGTATTCATGGCGCAACTCTAGCATTGTCGCGGGATTCGCCCCGCTTGCTGTTATGCACAATCGCCAAACAAGTGACAGGATGTCTTGTCAAGCGTCTTGTCGCATTCCGCTCTAAGCCCCGGTCGTCCGTTAAATTATTGTTTTTGAATAATTATGAATTACTGGTTACAAAATCGCCGGATTGCGTAAACCCTTGACGGCATGCCCGCTTCGGCGATTCTCGCCGATTGTTTCCACAAAGTTATCCACAGCATCTGTGAACACCCCGCGAATCCGGGTGAAAGTCAATCGCTTAGCGGCATATCTTCAACGCGCTTCTCGGTGGTGGCCATTCCGCGGCGGTCAGGTGTCCGCGGACGGTCCGCGCCATTTCCGCCGTCGGCCTATCCGCGGGCGGCGAGGGCCGCCGGTACCCGGAAGACGCGGCTGGTCAGGCGGCCGTCCGGGTACAGGCGCAGTGCCCGGTAGCCCGGCGCCCGCCGCCGGTCCTCCGCGAAGTCGCGGCTGCCCGGCCGGAATTGCCGGCAGGTGGCGGGCGTGGTGAGCAGCCGCCAGCCATCGACGCAGCGGTCGACGGCCTGGTGCACGTGTCCCGCGACCACGCCGCGTACGGTGGGGCCTTGCCGCAGCAAGGCGCGCAACGCCTCGCCGTCGGTCAGGCCGAGCGCGTCGATCCAGGCCGTGCCGACCGCGACGGGCGGGTGGTGCACGACCACGAGGGCCGGCTTGTCCGTGGCCGTCAGGGCGGCCTGGAGCCGCGCGCGCTGTGCCGGACCGACGCGGCCGTCGTCGCGGCCGGGCATACGGCTGTCCAGCAGGTGCAGCCGCCAGTCGCCCAGGCGGGTCTCGCCGACGCCGGCGTCCGGCCGCAGCGCGGCCGTCAGGGTTGCCGGGTCGTCGTGATTGCCGGGGATCGCGAATACCGGCGCCCAGCCCCGCAGCCGCGACGCGAGCCACCGGTAGCCGGCCCCGGACTCGTCGTGTACCAGATCGCCCGTGAGCAGGAGGGCGTCCGGATGCGGAAAGCGCGTTCGCGCGGCGGCGGCCACGGCATCGAACGCCGCCGCCACGCGCCAGCCGTGGAGCCGGCCGGCGGGGTCGGCCAGCAGGTGCGGATCGGTGAGCTGGACCAGCGTGAGAGGCCGTGCTTGTCGCATGGACGCGGACATGCCGCGATCGTATCGTGGGCGCCCCCTGGCAGCCATGCGGAGACGCCATGACCACCGAGACCCTGGGTTTGCCGGAGACCGTGCTGACCTACCTGCGCGACGTGTCCCTGCGGGAGCCGGACCTGCTGCGCGAACTGCGCGCGGAGACCGCGAAGCGCGCCGACGCCCGCATGCAGATCGCCCCGGAGCAGGGTCAGTTCCTGGCGCTGCTACTGCAATTGATCGGGGCCCGGCGGACCATCGAGGTGGGGGTCTACACCGGTTACAGCGCCCTGGTGACGGCCTTGGCCCTGCCCGCCGACGGCTACGTGCTGGCCTGCGACATCGATCCCGATACCACGGATACCGCCCAGCGCTACTGGCGTCGCGCCGCGGTCGCCGACCGCATCGACCTGCGTCTGGCCCCGGCCCTGGAGACCCTGGACGCGGAAGTGCGCGCCGGCAACCTGGGTCGCTACGATTTCGCCTTCATCGACGCCGACAAGGGCGGCTATGTCGACTACTACGAGCGCTGCCTGGCTCTGCTGCGCCCCGGCGGTCTGATCGCCGTCGACAACACCCTCTGGCACGGCCGCGTGGCCGACCCCGACGACACCGATGACGACACCCTGGCGATCCGTGCCTTCAACGACCATGCGGCCGGCGACGAGCGCGTGGACCTGTCGCTGGTGCCGATCGCGGACGGGGTGACGTTGGCGCGCAAGCGCTGAGCACGCTTCGCGTGCGGTTTCCAGTGTCGAGCGGGCTGGGCCGGCGGATGCCTCGCACCGGGAATGCCGGGAAAGCTTCGCCGGGTCTCTCTGCGCCGCGCTAGTCGCGGGGAAACGCCACGATGTGGTCCGTCTCCAGACGGATGCCGATGCGCTCGCCGATGGCGTGGTTGTGGTGGCTGGGGACCATCGCCAGGACGTGCTCGCCCGAGGGCAGGGCCAGCGTGTACAGGATCTCGGCGCCGCGGAAGGCCTTGTGGCGGACGGTGGCGTGCAGCGGGCTGGTGTCGTCGTGGACCACGTCGTCGGGGCGCAGCAGGACGCTGATCTCGTCGGTCGGCGGCCGGTGGACCAGGCGTCCCTGGAGACGGCCGAGCTCGATCTCGACCGCGCCGTCCTCGGCGATGCGGCCGCGCACCAGGGCGCCCTGGCCCACGAAGTCGGCGACGAAGCGGGTCGCGGGGCGGTGGTAGAGGTTGTAGGGGCTGTCCCACTGCTCGATGCGGCCGGCGCGCATCACGCCGACCTCGTCGGCGATCGCGAAGGCCTCGAGTTGGTCGTGGGTGACCATCAGCGCGGTCGCCCGGCAGCGCTTGAGGATGTCGCGCACCTCCCGCACCAGGTGCTCGCGTAGATCCACGTCCAGGCTGGAGAAGGGCTCGTCCAGCAGGACCAGGCGCGGCTCCGGCGCCAGGGCCCGTGCCAGGGCGACGCGCTGCTGCTGGCCGCCGGAGAGCTGGTGGGGATAGCGGTCGTCGGAACGGCTTAGGCCCACCAGCCGCAGGAACTCGCGTGCCTTGTCACGGCGCCGGCGCCGCGGTAGGCGGTGCAGGCCGAAGGCGACGTTGTCCAGCGCCGTCAGGTGCGGCAGCAGTGCGTAATCCTGGAACACCATGCCGATGCGCCGGCGCTCGGGCGGCAGGGTGTGGGCCGGCGTGCTCACGGTCTCGCCGTTGATCCGGATCGCGCCGGCGCGGATCGGCTCGAAGCCGGCGATACAGCGCAGCGCGGTGGTCTTGCCGCAGCCGCTCGGACCCAGCAGGCAGCCGATGCGGCCGGCCTCCAGGGTCAGCGATAGGTCGTCGAGGACGCGCGTGCTGCCGTATTCGTGCGCGATGCCTTCCAGCTCCAGCCTCATACCGCCCTCCGGTCCGCGCGCAGCGTGAGCAGGGCCACCGGCAGCAGGCCGGCCAGCACCAGGGCGACGCCGGGCAGGGCGGCGCGCTCCCACTGGCCTTCGGCGGTGAATTCGTACACGCGGGTGGCGAGCGTGTCCCAGCCGTAGGGACGGGTCATCAGCGTGATCGGCATCTCTTTCATGACATCCACGAACACTAGCGTAGCGCCCGTGAGCAGGCCCGTCTTCAACATCGGCAGGTGGATACGCGCCAGGCGCCGCAGGCCGGTGACCCCGAGGCTGGCGGCGGCATCGTCCAGGCTGGGGGTGATGCGTTGCATGCTGGCGTCCACGGGGGTGTGGCCCACGGCCAGGAAGCGCGCGGCATAGGCCAGCAGCAGCGTCGCCAGCGTGGTCTGCAGCGAGATCGTGCCCCAGTCCGCCGGCAGCCAGCCGGTGAGCCGGTTGCTGAGCAGGGCCAGGGGCACGAACACCCCCACTGCCAGCACCGGGCCCGGCAGGGCGTAGCCGAGGGTGGCGACCCGCGCCAGTGTCGAGCCGGCGGCACCCGGGCGCAGCCGGTGGGCGTAGCTCAGCAGCAGGGCCATGGCGACGATCAGGACGGCACCGCTGGCCGCCAGGAACAGGGAGTTGCCGGTGGCCTCCAGGAAACGGACATCGACGGCCGCCAGGGACGGCAGGCTCCAGACCAGGAGCTGGGCGAACGGCAGCAGGAAGGCGACGGTGAGCACGCCGCCCGCGGCGGCGGCGGCGAGCCAGCCGCGCAGGCCCGGCAGTCGCAGCAGCCCGGCACGGGCGTCGGTCGGGGTGTAGCGCGCGCCACCGCGCAGGCGGCGCTCCAGCGCGACCACCGCCAGCACCGGCAGGATCAGGAAGGCCGCCAGATGTAGCGCGGCATCCAGCGAGAACATCGCGAACCAGGCCTGGTAGATGGCCGTGGTGAAGGTGTCGTAGTTGAAGGCCGCCACGGTGCCGAAGTCCGCCAGGGTTTCCATGGCCACCAGGAGCAGGCCGCCGGCCAGCCAGGGGCGGGCCATCGGCAGCGCCACCCGCAGGAAGCCGCGGGCCGGGGACAGGCCCAGGGAGCGGCCGACCTCCAGCGCCCGCCGTCCCTGGGTGAGGAAGGCATTGCGCGCGATCAGGTAGACATACGGATACAGCGTCAGGGTCATCACCGCGATCACGCCGCCCGTGGACCGGATCGGGGGCAACGCGGCGCCCTCGCCGAGCCAGTCACGCAGGGCGCTCTGGACCGGACCGGCGTAGTCCAGCAGGCCGATATAGACGAAGGCCATCACGTAGCCCGGCACCGCCATCGGCAGGAGCAGGGCCCAGGAGAACAGGCGTCGCCCGGGGAAGTCGAACACCGCCACCAGCCACGCCAGCGACGTGCCCAGCAGCCCGGCGCCGACGACCACGCCGGTCACCAGGATCGCGGTGTTGACCGCCACGCGCGGCAGTACGTGCTCGCGCAGGTGCGCGACGACGTCGCCGTCCGGGCCCCAGAAGCCCGTGGCCACCGCGGCCAGCGGCAGCACCGCGGGCAGGGCGATGACCGCCATCGCCAGCAGCCACGCCCGGCCGCCCGCGGCATTGCCGCGGACGCGCCGGACCGCGGGCGGC
The DNA here is from genome assembly GCF_040361335.1 of Salinisphaera sp. PC39. Classification (NCBI taxonomy): domain Bacteria; kingdom Pseudomonadati; phylum Pseudomonadota; class Gammaproteobacteria; order Salinisphaerales; family Salinisphaeraceae; genus Salinisphaera; species Salinisphaera sp. PC39. The sequence goes on from NZ_APNM01000001.1 coordinate 315,261, forward strand.
GGTCCCGGCAGCAGGGTGCGGGCGGGGCGGCTCAAGCCGCGTTCGGGACCGTCACCGGTACCCGGCCCGGTCCATCAGCTTGACCGCCTCGGTCTGGAGCTCGCCCGCCTTGGCGACGTTGATGGGGTTGGGGGTGAATTCGCCCCAGGCGGCGACCTGGTCGGCCGGGGCCACCGCCGGATTGGCCGGGAATTCCAGGTTGAGCGCCGCGAACAGGTGCTGGGCCTCGCCCGCGGACAGCCATGCCAGCAGTGCGGTGGCCCCCTCGGCATTGCCGGTGTGCCGGACCACGCCGCCGCCGGAGATGTTCACGTGCACGCCGCGGGCCCGGCCCTCGGCGTCCTGGTTGGCCCAGTGCAGGGCCAGCGGGATATCCGGCTCCTCCTTCTGCAGGCGGCCGAAGTAGTAGCTGTTGACGATGCCGACGTCGCACTGGCCCGCACGGATCGCCTCCATGACCGCGACGTCGTTGGCGAAGGGCGGCGCCGCCAGGTTGTCCACCCAGCCGCGCACGATCTCCTCGGTGCGTTCCTCGCCCCGCTGCACGATCATCATGGCCACCAGGGACTGGTTGTAGACCTTCTTCGAGGTGCGCAGGCAGAGGCGGTTGCGCCACTCGTCGCCGGCCAGGGCGGCGTAGGTCGACAGCTCGGACGGGTCGACCCGGTCGGTGGCGTAGACGATGGTGCGGGCGCGCACCGACAGGCCGTACCAGCGGCCCTCGGGGTCGCGCAGGTGGGCGGGGATGTTGTCCGCCAGGGTCGGTGACTCTATCGCCCGCAGCAGGCCGAGGTCGGCGGCCTGCCAGAGATTGCCGGCATCCACCGTGATCAGCATGTCCGCGGGGGTGTTCTCGCCCTCGGCCTGGAGCCGCTGGAGCAGGGCGCCGGCGCTGTCGGTCACGAGCCGCACCGGGGTGCCGGTCTCCTCGCTGTAGCGGTCCAGCAGGGGCTGGAGTAGGTGTTCCTGGCGGGACGAGTAGACGGTGATCTCGTCGTCGCTACCGGTGTCGGCGCAGCCGGCGAGCCACGCCGAGCCCGCCACGAGGCAGGCGAGCGCGATGCGCGGGGCGGTCATTCTCATTGTGTCGGTCGATGCTCGAATTAATGAGAATGATTATCACATAGAAGCGGCCGCTTGAGGAGCACGGGGCGGACCGATATCCGCCCCGTTGATGGTGTCGCGCCGCGGCAGGGGATCGTCAGCCGGCGGTGGCGAGCGGGGCGCTCTCCGCGGCCGGCAGCTTGAGATCGCGCCAGATGCGCGCGGTCGGCTCCGCCCGGTTGAGGGCGTAGAAGTGCAGGCCGGGCGCACCGGCGGCGAGCAGGCGCTCGCACAGGTCGGTGACCACGTCGACGCCGAACTCGATCACCGAGTCCTGGTCGTCCGCCTCGTGGTAGGCGCTCATCCGCTGCTCGATCCAGCGCGGGATGTCGGCGCCGCACATGGCCGAGAACTTGGCGATCTGCGCCCAGTTGGGGATGGGCATGATGCCGGGCACGATCGGGATGTCCACGCCGCGCGCCTCGACGCGCTCGACGAAGTCGAAATAGGCGTCGGCGTTGTAGAAGTACTGGGTCATCGCCGAGTCGGCGCCGGCGTTCACCTTGCGCACGAAGTTGTCGATGTCGGCGTCGGGCGTGGGCGCCTCGGGGTGGGTCTCGGGATAGCAGCCGACCTCCAGGTGGAAGGCGTCGCCGTATTCCTCCCGGATGAAACCCACCAACTCGTTGGCGTAGCTGAACACGCCCGGGCTCTCCATGTTCTCGGGGATGTCGCCGCGCAGGGCGACGATGCGCTTGACGCCCGCCGCGCGATAGTTGTCGATCAGCTCGCGGATGGAATCGCGCGTGCCCTCGATGCAGGAGAGGTGCGGTGCCGCCTCGATGCCGGTTTCGCGCATCGTGGCCTCGACCGTCTCCAGCGTCCCCGAGCGGGTGGTGCCCCCGGCACCGAAGGTCACCGAGAAGAACTCGGGGCCGAGCGCGGCCAGCGTCTTGCGGGCCTCGCTCAGGCGGGCCGCGCCCTTCGGGCCCTTCGGCGGGAAGAACTCGATGCTGTACGAGCGGGATTCGTGATTCGTGACTCGTGATTCGCTAGTCATGATGGATCAATCTGCTGTGAAGCCTGTTGAGCCTGGCGTAGAGTCGGTTGAGTACCGCGTCGACCGTCTCCGTATGATCGCAATATCCCAATTCGGCCGCGATCACCAGTTGCGTCTCGACTTCGGCGACCGAGCCTCGCGCCATCGCCACGAAGCGCGCGAACTCCTTGCGGGAGCCGCGAGCGGCGCCCTCCGCGATGTTCGAGGGTGCCGCGATGGCCGCCCGACGCAATTGGGCGACGAGACCGAACTGTTCTCCCCGCGGGAAGTGAGCGGTCAATTCGTAAACCGCCCGGACCAGATCGATCCCGTCGCGCCAGACGTCGAGATGTCGGTGTGTCCGTCGAACGTCCTTGTTCACGGATCACCAATCACCGATCACGGATCACATCAGTACCGGTAATGATCCGGCTTGTACGGCCCGTCGACCGGCACGCCGATGTAGTCGGCCTGCTCCTTGGTCAGCTTCGTCAGGCGGGCCCCGATGCGGCCGAGGTGCAGGCTGGCGACCTTCTCGTCGAGGTGCTTGGGCAGCACGTAGACCTTGTTCTCGTACTGGTCCGGACGCTGCCAGAGCTCGATCTGCGCCAGCACCTGGTTCGTGAAGGAGTTGGACATCACGAAGCTCGGATGGCCGGTGGCGCAGCCCAGGTTCACCAGGCGGCCCTCGGCGAGAAGGATGATCTTCTTGCCGTCCGGGAAGGTGATGTGGTCCACCTGCGGCTTGATCTCTTCCCACTCGTACTGGCGGAGGCTGGCCACGTCGATCTCGTTGTCGAAGTGGCCGATGTTGCAGACGATGGCCTGGTTCTTCATCCGCTTCATGTGATCGTGATTGATCACGTGGAAGTTGCCGGTGGCGGTGACGAAGATGTCCGCGGCCTCGACCACGCCCGGGTCCTCCAGGTCGACCACGCGATAGCCTTCCATCGCCGCCTGCAGGGCGTTGATGGGATCGATCTCGGTGACCCAGACGCTGGCGCCCAGACCTTCGAGGGACTGCACCGAGCCCTTGCCGACGTCGCCGTAGCCGCAGACGATCGCGACCTTGCCGGCCACCATCACGTCGGTGGCGCGCTTGATGCCGTCGACCAGCGACTCGCGGCAGCCGTAGAGGTTGTCGAACTTGGACTTGGTGACCGAGTCGTTGACGTTGATCGCCGGGAAGTTCAGCTCACCGTCACGCTCCATCTGGTAGAGGCGATGGACGCCGGTGGTGGTCTCCTCGGTGACGCCCTTGATCGATTCCTTCAGCTTGGCGTAGTAACCCGGCTGGCTGTTCAGGCGCTTGCGGATGGAGGCGAACAGGGCCTTCTCCTCGTCGCTGCCCGGGTTGTCGAGCACCGAGGGGTCCTCCTCGGCCTGGGCGCCCAGGTTGACCAGCAGGGTGGCGTCGCCGCCGTCGTCCAGGATGCGGTTCGGGGCGCCGCCGTCGTGCCACTCCATGATTTTGTGGCAGTACTCCCAGTACTCGTCCTGGGTCTCGCCCTTGTACGCGAACACGGGCACGCCGCTCTCGGCGATGGCCGCGGCGGCGTGGTCCTGGGTCGAGAACACGTTGCAGGAGGCCCAGCGGATCTCGGCGCCGAGTTCGGCCAGCGTCTCGATCAGCACCGCGGTCTGGATGGTCATGTGCAGCGAGCCGGCGATGCGCGCGCCCTTGAGCGGCTGCGAATCGCGGAATTCCTCGCGCAGGGCCATCAGGCCGGGCATCTCGGTCTCGGCGATCGCCATCTCGCGCCGGCCCCAGCCGGCAAGCGACGGATCGGCGACGGCGAAGTCCTGGACCTTTTCGGCAGGTGCGCTCATATGGATTTACCTCCGTAAATCGGTAATTCGTGATTGGTGATTCGTGATTCGGTCGGCGTGATCCGCGACCGGCGGGAGCGGCGTCCCGCCGGCCGCGGATCGCGCATCGACGATCACGCGGCCTGGATGCCCGCGGCGTCCGCCAGCGCCTCGGCCTTGTCCGTGCGCTCCCACGGCAGGTCGACGTCGTCCCGGCCGAAGTGGCCGTAGGCGGCGGTGGCGCGGTAGATGGGCTTCTGCAGGTCCAGCATCTTGAGGATGCCGTACGGCCGCAGGTCGAAGTGCTCGCGGATCAGGGCCGTGAGCTTGTTGTCGTCGATGCGGCCGGTGCCGAAGGTCTCGACCGAGATCGAGGTGGGCTCGGCCACGCCGATGGCGTAGGAGACCTGGATCTCGCACTTCTTGGCCAGGCCCGCGGCGACCACGTTCTTGGCCACGTAGCGCGCGGCGTACGCGGCGGAGCGGTCGACCTTGGACGGGTCCTTGCCGGAGAAGGCGCCGCCGCCGTGGCGGGCCATGCCGCCGTAGGTGTCGACGATGATCTTGCGGCCGGTGAGACCGGCGTCGCCCAGCGGGCCGCCGGTGACGAAACGCCCGGTCGGGTTGATGTGGATCACCGGGTCGTCGGTGAGCCAGTCGCCGATCACGGGCTTGATGATCTCTTCCATGACCGCTTCCTGGAGATCCTTCTGGCCGATCTCCTCGGCGTGCTGGGAGGAGAGCACCACGGCGTCGATCTCGGTCGGCACGCCGTCCTCGTAGCGGAAGGTGACCTGCGACTTGGAGTCCGGCCGCAGCCAATCCAGCTTGCCGGCCTTCAGCAGCTCGGAGTGCTTGCGCACGAGCCGGTGCGCGTAGGTGATCGGGGCCGGCATCAGGACGTCGGTCTCGTCGCAGGCGTAGCCGAACATCAGGCCTTGGTCGCCCGCGCCCTGATCCTCCGGCTTCTGCCGGTCGACGCCCTGGTTAATGTCCGGGCTCTGCTGGCCGAGCATGTCCAGCACGGCGCAGGTGTTGGCGTCGAACCCCATCGAGGAATCGGTATAGCCGATGTCGCGCACGACGTCGCGCACCAGATGCTCGGTGTTGAACTGCGCGGTCGACGTGATCTCGCCGAACACCAGCACCATGCCGGTCTTGGCGGCGGTTTCGCAGGCTACGCGGGCCATCGGATCCTGCGCCAGATGGGCGTCCAGGATGGCGTCCGAGACCTGGTCGCAAAGCTTGTCCGGGTGCCCCTCGGACACGGATTCCGAAGTGAACAGGTAACCACGACTCATAGCTGTATTATCCTCTTATCCGGATAGGCGGATGAACTTAGTATAAGCGTACTACCGTACAGATAACGAGCCCGGATGCAAGTCGCTGTTAGACTGGCGGCCTCAATCCCAACCGGAATCGACGGACATGAGTCTGACGCCCTCCAACATGATGCCGCTGGGCACGAAGGCCCCGGATTTCGCGCTTCCCGACGCGGTCTCCGGGCGCACGCTCTCGCTCGCCGACGTGCGCGGCGAGCGCGCCACGGTGGTCATGTTCATCTGCAATCATTGCCCCTATGTGAAGCACGTGAATGCGGAGTTGGTGCGGCTGGCCAACGATTACCGCGACCGCGGGGTGGGTTTCGTCGCGATCTCGGCCAACGACGCCGACGAGTATCCCGACGACGCGCCCGACAAGATGAAGCAGGTGGCCGCCGAGCAGGGCTATCCCTTCCCGTATCTCTACGACGAGACCCAGAGCGTGGCGAAGGCCTACGATGCGGCCTGCACCCCGGACTTCTATGTCTTCGACGCGGACCTCAAATGTGCCTACCGCGGTCAACTCGACGATTCGCGGCCCGGCAACGACGAGCCCGTGACCGGCGCCGACCTGCGTGCGGCCCTGGACGCCATACTGGACGGGGAGATCGTGCCCGAGGATATGCAGACGCCCAGTCAGGGCTGCAACATCAAGTGGAAGGCGGCGTGATCGTCCGGCGGTAGCGGCGGCTTCCCGCCGCTGCCGGGGGCGATGTCCGGCCCCGGACCGGGGCCGGACGCGCCGGTCAGTGCCGGGTGGTGTCGTAGGCGGCCTCGGCCTCCGCGGCGAGCTTGTCGATCATGGCCAGGTGGTGGCTGTTGTCCTGCTGCCACGGGTGGAAGCTGTAGCGGAAGTAGCCCAGCCACTCGGGGATCAGGCGCCGGAAGATGCCGGGACGCCCGAACAGGGTGTTGGCCACCTTCAGGTGCCCGCGCCAGCCGACCTTCCGGCAGGCCTCGCTGGCGGCGGTCATGCGCAGGTAGAACGCCAGCACCAGCGGCCAGAAGATGACCGTGGCGCTCACCATGCCGCCGCTGCGCAGCAGGTAGGCGAGGGGGCCGCGACCGATCGTCTTCTCGTAGACATCGTAGGCCACCGCCTTGTGCTCCACCTCCTCCAGGGCGTGCCAGAGCCACATGCGCTCGTAGTCCTCCTGCGAGCCGGCGATCACCTCGGGCTTGTCCAGCAGTGCGTTGCCCATCAGGGCGGTGAAGTGTTCCAGGGCGATGGTGGCGCTGAGGGGGAAGGACCGGGGCGTGTTGTCCCTGAGCCAGTCGAGCAGGTCCCAGACGAATTCGTCCAGCTTGTCCGCCGGCAGACCCGCCTCGGCCATGAGCTTGTTGTATTCCACGTGCTCGCGACTGTGCATGGCCTCCTGCCCGATAAAGGCGGTGGCGGCCTTCTTCAGGTCCGGGTCCGGCACTTGGTCGCGGTAGCTGCGCACCGCGTCGATGAACATCCGCTCGCCCGCCGGGAAGAACAGGGACAGGGTGTTCATGAACTGGGTCATGTGCGGACCCAGGGCGTGCCAATCCTGGATGCGGTCGGCCGGCGGCAGGAAATGCAGGTCGCGCCGTTCCGGCATGACCGCGACGCCGGAAGCCTCGGTCTCGTTCCGTGCCGTTGTCGTGCTCATCGTTGCCTCCTGGCGGCGGGATAGCCGCGCTCAATAGTTACATTGAACGATGGCACAATAAAAAATGGTGGTCAAAGGATTCTTTCCGGATGGCGCGCGCCCTTGCGGCGCCCGCCGGGCCGGGGTTACCGGCGGGCCGCGAGGTCGCCGATGAACCCGTCGATCAGCCCGGCGGTATCCGCCGGGTGCGCCAGGGGTAGCCAGTGGCCGGCCTCGATCTCGACGCGGCGCAGGTCCGGGGCCCAGCGCGCCACGCCGCGGGTCAGGTCCGGGCCGACGAACGGGTCGCGCGTGGGGACGACGAGCTGGACGGGTAGGTCGGTGCGGCGTTCGCGCGGGTGCAGCAGGCGGCGGGCGACGTTGGCGCGGTACAGCTTGATGCCGTGGACCCCGTCGCTGGCGCGGGTGTCGTCGGCGGGCGGGCGCACGCCCTCCAAGCGTTGCATCATCTCCGGCCAGCGTCGCGCGAGCAGGGTCCGCCAGGCCAACGGCGCCAGGAACGGGAGGTGGAAGGCGCCGATGTACCAGGAGCGCCGCAACTGCGACAGGCCGCCGGCCTTGCCGCGGCCCTCACGCAGTCCCTGGCCGACATGGTCCAGGCAAGGGCCGGAGATCGAGGTGAAGGAGGCGAAGCGGTCGGCCAGGCGCGGCTCGGTCACCGCGTCCCAGGCCTGGATCGAGCCCCAGTCGTGGCCGACCAGGTGGACCGGCCGGTGGTCGGCGGTCGCGGCGTCGGCCACGGCGGCGAGATCGGCCGCCAGGTATTCCAGCCGGTAGTCGCGGGTGCGGCGGGGCACGCTGGAGCGGCCGGCCCCGCGCACGTCGTAGGCGACCACGTGGTAGCGGTCGGCCAGGTGCTCGGCGACGCCGTCCCAGACGCGGCTGTTGTCGGGGTAGCCGTGGACCAGCAGTATCGGCGGGTGCGTGCGGTCGCCCCACCGGCGGACGGCCAGCGACACGTCGCCGGTGCGGATGCGCTCCAGGGTGCTCAAGAGGGATTCCCCCGGGGGGACGGACCGGCGCGTCACCGGTCGTGCATGTGTTCCAGGACCTGTGCCAGCCGGTCCCCCAGCACGCGGTTGGCGGACTTCTCCATGGCGCGCGCCACCTCCGGCAGCACCGCCATCTCCACCAGCGGCCGCAGGCGCCAGACCAGGTCGGCGAGTTCCTCCATGTCCTTGGGGGGCGGCAAATCCTCGCCGTACTTGGCGTCGAAGACGTGGGTGGCGACGAGCCTGACCATGACATTGGCCGCCTCCTCCACGTTCTGGCGCAGCGAGGCCACCACGTCCAGCATGTCCTCCAGCGGGATACCGGCCTTCACCAGCTCGGCGCCGGCGTAGAGCATGCGCGGACTCGGGACCCGGTAGCGCGGTCCCTCGGGCTGGATCAGGTCCAGCGCCACCGCCTTGTCCAGGGCCGGCCCCTTGATGGAGGCGCCGAACTTCGCCAGCAGACCGGGCAGGTCGATGTAGTCGGGGACCTCGTCGGTCCAGGGGCTCGCCAGGGCCGTTTCCAACCCCAGGAGCTGCGAGATGCTGTTGCCCTTTTCCCAGGTTTCTATCAGTTCGCCGATATTGGCCAGGGTGTACCCGCGTTCCAGCAACCGGCCGATGATGCGCAGGCGCGACAGGTGGGCGTCGTCGTAGATGCCCTTGCGCCCGCGGCGTTGCGGCGGCGGCAGCAGGCCCCGGTCCTGGTAGGCCCGCACATTGCGGACGGTGGTGCCGGCCTTGCGGGCGAGCTCGTCGATCGAGAACTCGGGGCGCGCCCCGGGCGCCAGTTCCGGGTCTGGGTACGCGGTATCCATCGGTTCCTGCCTCGGGCACGGGTCCTTGTGCCTCTGCGAATGCCTGCGGACATGATAGCGCAGGACGGCGCGGTACGTGGACCGGCGGACAATAAATGAGGGCCCGGCGGATACCGGGCCCAAGCCTCGTGGCAGAGGGGTGAGAATAAAGCGTATGGGGCGATGCCGGAACAGGCCTGTCCTGTTCTACTCGGCAGTCCCCTAGAGGGCGATCTCGCCGCCGTCCTCGCGCCGGATCACGACCGTGGCCGAGCGCGCCGGATTGCCGCCGCCGTCGGGCCAGTCGCCACCCGGATGCTGGATGTTCACGAACAGCGTGCGGCCGTCCTGCGTGAGTTCGACGCCGGTGACCTCGCAGCCGGCCGGGCCCACGAAGAACCGCTTGAGCTGCGCCTGGGTGTCCGGGTTGACGGTGCGGTCGCCGGACAGCCCGGCCGGGATCACGGCCAGCATCTGGTCGTTGGTGCCCGAATCCAGCGGTGCGCCGTTGTCGGTCTGGATCCAGAGCACACCGCGCGGGTCGAACCACAGGCCGTCCGGGCTGCCGAACTCGTTGTCCAGGGTCAGGCCGGAAAGGTTGAAGGCCGGGTCGGCATTGGCGTTGGCCCCGAATACGAAGATATCCCAGGTGAAGCCGGTCGCGGCGGGGTCGTCGCCGTCCTCGCGGAACCGGATGACGTGGCCGTGGGTGTTGGGGCCGCGCGGATTGGCGGCATCGGTCTCGCCGGCGTCGCGGTTGGTGTTGTTGGTGAGCGTGAAATAGATCTCGCCGGTGACCGGGTCGGTGGTCGACCACTCCGGACGGTCCATGGGCGTCGCCCCGACCGCGTCGGCGGCGGCGCGGGTGTTCACCAGCACGTCCGCCTGGCCGGCGAAGTCCGCGGCCAGCGCGGCGTTGGCCGCGTAGTCCAGCGGCAGCCATTCGCCGGTGCCGTCGGCGTCGAAGCGGGCCGCGTACAGGGTGCCCTTGTCGAGCATGTCCGCGTCCGGGTTGTCGGGATCCCAGGCATCGGCGGTCACGAATTTGTAGATGTACTCGCCGCGGGCGTCGTCGCCCATGTAGAAGGCGATGCGCTTGCCGGCCTCGATCAGTCCGGGCTGGGCGCCCTCGTGGCGGAAACGGCCCATGGCGGTGCGTTTCGTGGGCGTGCTGGAGGGATCGTAGGGATCGATCTCGACCAGCCAGCCGAAGGTATTGGCCTCGTTGCGGTAATCCTGGGTGGCGTCGGCGCCGGTGGGCGTGGTGTCCCAGCGGGCGAACTCGCCGTCGATCTCGCTTGGGTCGCCGGCGACCGCGCTCCACAGGTAGCCGAAGCCGGTCTCGCTGAGGCCGTAGCGGGCCTTGGAGCGGGGCGGGTCGGCCTCGCTCGTGGTCAGGTAGCCCTGGATGTTTTCCTCGCAGGCGAGGTAGGTGCCCCAGGGCGTGTAGCCGCGGCCGCAGTTGTTGACGGTGCCGCGCGAGGTCATGCCGCTGTTGTCGTAGGCGGTGACCATGAACGGGCTGCCGGCGGCCGGGCCGCTGAGCCGCATCGGGGTCGCCGCGGTGATGCGACGGTTCATTCCGGTGTTGACGGCGCGCCACTGGCCGTCGGACTGGCGCGACAGCTCGACCACGGCCACGCCGTGGGCATTGATGTCCTTGCGCACCTGGTCGGCGTCGGTCGGACGGCCCTGGGCGTCCTCGCTGCGGCTGCCGCCCGGGTACAGGGTGCCGTTGCTGTACTCGTGGTTGATCACGAGCAGCCCGCCCTCGGAATTGTCGCCGCCGCGGGCACGGGGAAACAGGGTCATGCCGTCGTGGTTCTGTCCGATCTGCTGGGCCTGCTCGGCGGCGGTGTTGCCGGCGTCCGGCTCGAAGGCCGGGAAGTCGCCCAGGATCGGCGTGCCCCAGGGGATCAGGATCTGCGTCAGATAGCCTTCGGGCACGCGCACGTCCGAACCGCTGAAGCCCTCGATCGAGCTGAAGGAGAGGGTCGGTACGCTGTCGCCGCCGGCGCTGCCGCCACCGTCGCTGCTGCCGTTGCTGTCACTGTCACAGGCCGACAGACCGGCGCCGGCGAACAGCGTGGTGGTGGCCAGCCCGAGGCCGCCGCGCAGGGTGTCGCGGCGGGACAGGCGCGCCTCGAGCACATTCTCGAAGCTGGGGCTGGCGCTGTTGGACAGGGACGGCTCGGCGTCCTTGACCACCTTGGCCAGGTCCAGGCGGGTTCGATTGCGGGTCATCGGGTTTCCTCTCGCTTGCGTTGGCTGGCTGGGATGCCGGATGGGCCAACGCTAGCGATGCCCGATGACGCCTTGATTAGCGTTCGATGACGCCTGGATTGCGTATTTCTGACACCGGCTTTGTTGCCGCGCGTGGCGCTTTAATGGACAATATGCGCCCTTTTCCGCCCCCGTCCGGACGATTCATGCCCGCTCGACGCGAACTCGCCAACGCCATCCGCGTGCTTGCCATGGACGCGGTGCAGCGCGCCAATTCCGGCCATCCCGGCATGCCCATGGGCATGGCCGATATCGCCGAGGTGCTCTGGAACGATTTCATCCGGGTGAACCCGGCCAATCCCGATTGGCCGGACCGTGACCGGTTCGTGATCTCCAACGGTCACGGCTCGATGCTGCAGTACGCGTTGCTGCACCTGACCGGCTACGACCTGCCGCTGGAAGAGATCAAGAATTTCCGCCAGTTGCACTCCAAGACGCCGGGGCACCCGGAAGTGGGCATCACGCCGGGCGTGGAGACCACCACCGGCCCGCTGGGGCAGGGCCTGGCCAACGCCGTGGGCATGGCCGTGGCCGAGGCGGCGCTGGCCGCGCAGTTCAATCGCGACGGCCTGCCGCTGGTGAACCATTACACCTATTGCTTCACCGGCGACGGCTGCCTGATGGAGGGCATCAGTCACGAGGCCTGCTCGCTGGCGGGTACGCTGCGCCTGGGCAAGCTGATCGTGTTCTACGACGACAACGGCATCTCCATCGACGGCGAGGTCGCCGGCTGGTTCACCGACGACACGCCGGGCCGCTTCGAGGCCTACGGCTGGCAGGTGATCCGCAATGTCGACGGCCATGACGCCGAAGAGATCAAGACCGCGATCGAGACCGCCCGTCGCGAGACCGACAAGCCGACCCTGATCTGTTGCAAGACGGTGATCGGCTGGGGGTCGCCCAACAAGCAGGGCACCGAGGGCGTGCACGGCGCCGCGCTCGGCGACGACGAGATCGCGGCCGCCCGCGAGGCGCTGAACTGGCCGCACGGCGAGTTCGAGATCCCGCAGCCCATCTACGACGCCTGGGACAAGCGCGCCGCCGGCGAGCACCTGGAGCGCGAATGGGGGGCGCTGCACACCCAGTACCGCGAGAAGTACCCCGAGCTGGCGGCGGAATTCGATCGCCGGGTCGCCGGCGAGCTGCCGGACGACTGGGAACGCGTCGCGGCCGACTTCGTCGCCCGCGTGCAGGCCGAGGGCAAGACGCAGGCCACGCGCAAGGCCTCGCAGGGCGCGATCGAGGGCTATGCCCCGTACCTGCCGGAGCTACTGGGCGGCTCCGCCGACCTGTCCGGCTCCAACTGCACCGCCTGGAAGGGCCACCAGACCCTGCACGGCGGCGATTACGCCGGCAACTACATCTATTACGGCGTGCGCGAGTTCGCGATGACCGCCATCGGCAACGGCATCGCCCTGCACGGCGGGTTCGTCCCGTTCTCGGGCACGTTCCTGACGTTCTCCGACTACGCCCGCAATGCCGTGCGTCTGGCGGCGCTGATGCGGGTGCGCAATATCCTGGTCTACACCCACGATTCCATCGGTCTCGGCGAGGACGGTCCCACCCACCAGGCGGTGGAGCACCTGGCCAGCCTGCGTCTGATCCCCAACCTGCACGTGTGGCGCCCGGCCGACGACGTCGAGACCGCGGCCGCCTGGCGGGCGGGCATCGAGCGCGCGGACGGCCCGGTCGCGCTGGCGCTGTCGCGCCAGAACGTGCCGCACCTCGACCGCAGCGACGAGCAGCTCGCGGACATCGCGCGCGGCGGCTACATCCTGCGCGAGCCGGAGGGCGGCCCCGAGGCGATCCTGATCGCGACCGGCTCCGAGGTCGGCCTGGCCCTGGAGGCGGCCGACCGGCTCGCCGCCGACGGCCGGCGCGTGCGCGTGGTCTCCATGCCCTGTCTCGAAGTCTTTGCGGCGCAACCGGCCGAATACCGCGAGCGGGTGCTGCCGTCGGCGGTGCGCGCGCGGGTCGCGGTCGAGGCCGGCGTCACGCCCCTGTGGCGCGGTTATGTCGGCGACGCCGGGGCCGTCGTGGGCGTGGACTGCTATGGCGAGTCGGCCCCGGGGCCGGCCGTGTACGAGTACCTGGGCGTGACCGCGGATCGCGTGGCCGAGGCCGTGACTTCGGTGTTGGCGGGCGGCCAGGCACAGCCCAGGACGGCAGAAGTCACGTGATTCGTGATTGGTGATTGGCACCAATCACTCTCGCGAGTCACGAATCATGAATTACCAATCACCAGATTCGGAGAGTAAGGCATGGCAGTGAAGGTCGGGATCAACGGCTACGGCCGCATCGGACGCAACGTGTTGCGCGCCCTCTACGAGGCCGGTCGCACCGACGAGATCGAGGTGGTGGCGATCAACGATCTCGGCGACGCCGAGACCAACGCCCACCTGACCCGCTACGACACCGCCCACGGCAAGTTCCCGGGCGAGGTCTCGGTCGAGGGCGAGCACCTGGTGGTCAACGGCGACCGGATCAAGGTGCTGGCCGAGCGCGATCCGGCCCGGCTGCCCTGGGGCGAGCTCGGCGTGGAGATCGTGCTCGAGTGCACCGGCCTGTTCGCCTCCCGCGACAAGGCGGCCGCGCACCTCAAGGGCGGCGCCAAGAAGGTGGTGATCTCGGCCCCGGCCGGCAGCGACCTGCCGACCATCGTCTACGGCGTGAACCACGACAGCCTGACCGCCGACGACGACGTGGTCTCCAACGCCTCCTGCACCACCAACTGCCTGGCGCCCCTGGTCAAGCCGCTGCACGACGCCATCGGCATCGAGCACGGCCTGATGAACACGGTGCACGCCTACACCAACGACCAGGTGCTCACCGACGTCTACCACAAGGACCTGCGCCGGGCCCGCTCCGCGACCCACAGCATGATCCCGACCAAGACCGGCGCCGCGGCCGCGGTCGGGCTGGTGCTGCCGGACCTCAACGGCAAGCTCGACGGCTTCGCCGTGCGCGTGCCCACGATCAACGTGTCCATGGTGGATTTGACGTTCACCGCGTCGCGCGCCACCACGGCCGACGAGGTCAACCAGGTGCTCAAGAGCGCCTCCGAGGGCGAGCTCAAGGGCGTTCTCAACTACTGCCAGGACCCGTTGGTCTCGGTCGACTTCAACCACGACCCCGCCTCGTCGACGGTGGATTCGCTGCTGACCAAGGTGGTCGGCGACCGCCTGGTGAAGGTCTGCGCCTGGTACGACAACGAGTGGGGCTTCTCCAACCGCATGCTCGACACCACGCTGGCCCTGGCGCGGGCGTGATTCGGTAGGGGGAAACGGGAAACGGAAGACGGAAGACGGAAGACGCAAACATTGAGGACGGACTTCACAGCGAGTCCGAGGACGTGGGATGGAGGCAGGGATGCGTCGTCATCACGACCTGGATGTATGGCGGGAAAGTCGTCGTTTGGTAAAACGGGTGTACCTCCTGACGGCGACGTTTCCGGCCGATGAACGATTTGGATTGACAGCTCAGATTCGACGGGCTGCTGTCAGCATACCCTCGAATATTGCGGAAGGAGCGGCCAGAAGCACCCGAAGGGATTTTGCGAACTTCGTGCGCATTGCCCGCGGTTCCTTATCCGAGCTGGAGACACAAATCCTGTTGGCCAGGGACTTGGGCCTATGTTCACCGGACAGCGAGCTGGACGGTGAACTGGAGCGATTGTTCGCCAAGCTGAACAACTTGTTACGCGTCCTGACGAGAGAGCCATTCAGGTAGGATTCACGGCTGCGTTTCCCGTTTTCCGTCTTCCGTTTCACAGCCTGCCAGTGGCGCTGGAGCTTCGCGCGCCGGCCCGGGCAGGCCGCCAGAGACATGACCCGGAGCAACCAACCATGACCGAACACGCGGGCGTTCACGACCAGAAGCGGCTGCGGCCGCAGACACTGCCGTTCCTGGAGATGGACGACGTGGACCTGGCCGGCAAGCGGGTCCTGATCCGGCAGGATCTCAACGTGCCCTACGCCGACGGCCGGGTCAGCTCGGCCGGGCGCCTGCGGGCCTCGGTGCCGACGCTCCGGAAGGCGCTGGATGCCGGTGCGGCGGTGATGGTCATGTCGCACCTGGGCCGTCCCAAGGAGGGCGCGCCCGACCGCGAGCACAGCCTGGCCCCGGTGGCGGAGTACCTGGGCGGCCTGCTCGGGCGCGACGTGCCGTTGGTTGCCGACTGGCTGGACGGCGTGGACGTCGAGCCGGGCCAGATCGTGATGTGCGAGAACGTGCGCTTCAACGTCGGCGAGAAGGCCAACGACGAGGTGCTGGCGCGCCGCATGGCCGATCTCTGCGACGTTTTCGTGATGGACGCCTTCGGCACCGCCCATCGCGCTCAGGCCTCGACCGAGGGCGTGGCGCGCTATGCGCCCGTCGCCTGCGCCGGTCCGCTCCTGGCGGCCGAGGTCGAGGCCCTGACCGCGGCGCTGGAAGAGCCCAAACGGCCGATGGTGGTGATCGTGGGCGGCTCCAAGGTCTCCACCAAGCTGGAGCTGCTGGAAAACCTGGCGCATGTCGCCGACGAACTGATCGTCGGCGGCGGTATCGCCAACACCTTCCTGGCGGCCGCCGGCTACGATGTCGGCGCCTCGCTCTACGAACGCGACCTGGTGGGCGCCGCGCGCCACGTCGATCGCGAGATCCGGGCGCGTGGCGGCGAGATTCCGTTGCCGCGCGATGTGGTCTGCGCCACCGAGGTCTCGCCCGAGGCGCACCCCGAGATCCGGCCGGTGGAGGACGTCGAGCGCGACGAGATGATCCTGGACTTCGGCCCCGCCTCGTCCGACCGTATCGCGGCCCTGCTGCGCAATGCCGGCACCATCCTCTGGAACGGCCCGCTCGGCGTGTTCGAGATCGAGCAGTTCGGGGCCGGCACCAAGGCGCTGGCCGAGGCCGTGGCCGAGAGCGAGGCCTTCTCGATTGCCGGCGGTGGCGATACCCTGGCCGCGATCGAGAAGTTCGAGGTCGAGGATCGCATCTCGTACATCTCCACCGGCGGTGGCGCCTTCCTGGAGTTCCTGGAGGGCAAGACCCTGCCCGCCATCGCCGCGCTCGAACAACGCGCTGCGGACAAGAGATAACCACAGAGACACAGAGGCACAGAGCAAGAAGGCTTGTGATTTAAAGTCATGAATAGGGGATCAGTAAATCCCCCGTCTTCAGGCGGTAATTTCTTGGTTCCTTCTCCCCTGAGGGGAGAAGGTCAGGATGAGGGGTTGGTGATGCTGTCCCCCTCACCCTACCCTCTCCCCGGAGGGGAGAGGGAAAGTCGGCCGTAGGGCCGACCGATCCGGCTTTGAGCCGTAACCTGAAGCCACCGGCTTTAGCCGGTGGAGTATTCGTAACCAAGAAGAATTGAAAGTCTCTGTGACTCCGTGCCTCTGTGGTTTTTCTTTTCAATGAGATAATGACTATGCGATTCGAAGGCACCGACAAGTACGTAGCGACCGACGACCTCAAGATGGCGGTCAACGCCGCCGCCACACTGCAGCGCCCGCTGCTGATCAAGGGCGAGCCGGGCACGGGCAAGACCCTGCTGGCGCAGGAAGTCGCGGCGGCCCTGGGTAAGCCCTTCTTCGAGTGGCACATCAAGTCCACCACCAAGGCGCAGCAGGGCCTGTACGAGTACGATGCGGTCTCGCGCCTGCGCGATTCCCAGCTCGGCGACGACAAGGTCCACGACATCGCCAACTACATCCTGCGCGGTCCGCTCTGGGAATGCTTCGAGAGCGACGAGCAGCCGGTGCTGCTGATCGACGAGATCGACAAGGCCGACATCGAATTCCCCAACGATCTCCTGCGCGAGATCGACCGCATGGAGTTCTACGTCTACGAGACCCGCAAGACGGTCAAGGCCAAGCACCGTCCGATCATCGTGATCACCTCGAACAACGAGAAGGAGCTGCCGGACGCCTTCCTGCGCCGCTGCTTCTTCCACTACATCGCCTTCCCGGACAAGGACACGATGCAGGCGATCGTCGATGTCCATTTCCCGGACATCAAGAAGGAACTTCTCAAGGAGGCGATGGAGCTGTTCTACGACCTGCGCGAGGTGCCGGGCCTCAAGAAGAAGCCCTCCACCTCCGAGCTGCTGGACTGGCTCAAGCTGCTGCTGGCCGAGGACATCCCGGCCGACGCCCTGCGTTCCTCCGATGTGCGCCAGAGTTTGCCGCCGCTCTACGGTGCCCTGCTCAAGAACGAGCAGGACGTGCACATGTTCGAACGCCTCGCCTTCATGTCGCGGCGTCAATAAGACAGACTAACCACAGAGACACAGAGCACACAAAGGTAAGCTGAAATAATCGCAGGAACCTGCCGGAGAGGCGGTACTCCCGGCTCTTGCCGATGCGCTTGGCCTTCTTTGAGTCTTTATGCATTTAATGTTTTTCTGCTCTGTGTTCTCTGTGCCTCTGTGGTTTATTGAATCATGCTGATCGAGTTTTTCTACGAGCTGCGCGAGTACGGACTCAAGCCGTCCGTCACCGAGTTCCTGACGCTGCTGGAGGCGCTGGACAAGCGGGTGGCCGTGTGCAGCGTGGAGGACTTCTACTACCTGTCCCGCGCCACGCTGGTGAAGGACGAGACCCAGTTCGATCGTTTCGATCGCATCTTCAGCCGCTACTTCAAGGGTATCGAGGAGGCCACCGAAGGTCTGCTCGACGATATCCCCGACGAGTGGCTCGCCAAGATGGCGCAACTCGAGCTCACCGAGGAGCAGAAAAAGCAGATCGAGGCCATGGGCGGCTGGGACAAGCTCATGGAAACGCTGAAGAAGCGCCTGGAGGAGCAGAAGGAGCGCCACGAGGGCGGCAACAAGTGGATCGGCACCGCCGGCACCTCGCCGTTCGGGGCCTACGGCTACAACCCCGAGGGTATCCGCATCGGCCAGGAGGGCTCGCGCAACCGCTCCGCGGTCAAGGTCTGGGACAAGCGCGAGTTCCGCAACCTCGACGACTCGCGCGAGCTCGGCACCCGCAACATCAAGATGGCGCTGCGCAAGCTGCGGCGCTTCGCCCGCGAGGGCGCGGCCGAGGAGCTGGACCTGGACAACACCATCCGCTCCACCGCCAAGAACGCCGGCTATCTCGACCTGAAGATGCGTCCCGAGCGGCACAACGCGGTCAAGGTGCTGCTGTTCTTCGACGTGGGCGGCTCCATGGACCCGCACGTGCGCGTCTGCGAGGAGTTGTTCTCCGCCGCCCGCACCGAGTTCAAGCACCTTGAGTACTTCTACTTCCACAACTTCCTCTACGAGGGCGTGTGGAAGGACAACAACCGCCGGCACTCGGAGAAGATCCCCACCTTCGACGTGCTGCACAAGTACCCGGCCGACTACAAGGTGGTGATCGTCGGCGACGCCACCATGAGCCCCTACGAGATCGCCTATCCCGGCGGCAGCGTCGAGCACTGGAACGAGGAGGCCGGCGCCGTCTGGCTGCAGCGCCTGCTGGACGTCTACCCCAAGGCCGTCTGGCTCAACCCCGAGCCCGAGAAGCACTGGGAGTACACCCCCTCCATCGAGATGACCCGCGAGCTCATGGGCGACCGCATGTACCCCATGACCCTCGCCGGTCTCGAGCGTGGCATCGAATACCTGAGCCGCTGAAGTCCGAACTGGGTTGATTAACCACAGAGACACAGGGCACACAGAGAAACCGGGAAGAGTGCAAGACGGAGTAACTTCAAGACACTCCGTGCTCTCTGTGCCTCTGTGGTTTCATTTTCATCCTTCCGAATTTTAGCTGCTAAGCTACGGCGCGCCGTAACGGCGATTCAAAAACAACATTCGGAGGAAGGGAGATGAACGCATCACTCGCGAGTCTTGTGGGGTTTGCCGCGCTCACGCTGCTGCCCATCGTGATCTTCACCGCCTATCGCGGCGTCCTGGTCCTGACCGGCCAGCGGCGGGCGGATGACTGGACGCGCGGCCGCGCCGTGGCCGATCCGGGCGTGATCAAGCGCATCGGCGACGCGCACGCCAACTGCCTGGAGATGCTGCCGGTGTTCGCGGCGGTGATCCTGGCGGCCGAGGTCGCGGGGGCCGGCGAGATCACGCGAGCTCTGGCGCCGTGGTTCCTGCTCGCGCGGGTCGGACAGTTCGTGTCGCACGCGATCGCGGTGAACCATTGGATGGTGTTCCTGGTCCGGTTCCCGCTGTTCCTGATCCAGGTCGTGATCCTGTTCTGGTGGCTATGGCAACTCGCCGGACTGATCTGATCGCGCGGCCGACGGAGCCGGGCGGGCGGCGCATGCCGTCCGCCCGGTCCGGACCATGATCCGGGCCGTGGCGCTGGCCGTGGCCACGGCGGCCGGTGTGCTGCTGCTTCTGCTGTTGGCCGCCAATGCCTGGGTGATCGGCGCCGCCCGGGAACACGTCTACGACGATATCCAACGCCTGCCGGTCAACGAGGTCGGGCTGGTGCTGGGCACCAGTCCCTACACCCGCCGCGGCAACCGCAACCTGTTGTTCCGGCATCGCATGCGGGCCGCGGCCGAGCTCTACGATGCCGGCAAGGTCCGCCATCTGTTGTTGTCGGGGGCCAACCCGGACGAGACCTACAACGAACCGCGCAAGATGTACCAGGCTCTGGTGGCGTTGGGCGTGCCGCCGGAGGCCATGACCTTCGATTTCGCCGGCTTCCGCACCCTGGATTCGGTGGTGCGCGCCCGGGAGATATTCGGCCTGGAACGGGTCACGGTGATCTCCCAGCGCTTCCACAATTACCGGGCGGTGTTCATCGCCCGGCGCCGCGGCCTGGAAGCCGTGGCCTACACCCGCCCCGAGGAGGACCCGCGGCAGCCGCTGCGCACCGAGGCGCGGGAGTATCTGGCCCGCGGCAAGGCGGTGCTGGACCTGTTTGTGTTGTTCAAGCGGCCGAAGTACCTGGGCGAGCGCCGCAGCATCGATTCCGACGCGGCGCCGCCGCCGCTGCCGGACAAGAAAAAGGGCGGGCCCGAGGGCCCGCCCGATACCGGTCCGCGTTGAGCGGGGGTCAGAAAGTGTAGCGCACGAACAGGTTCGCGAAGTCGCGGTCCTCGCGGAAGTTGTTGGTGAGTTCGCCCTTCTCGCGTTGGCAGGGCACCGCCAACAGGGTATCTAGGCCGCAGGTCGGCGTTTGGCTCAGGGTCGAGTGCTCGCCGCCCCAGAACACGGTGTAGCCGCCGCCGAACTCCAGGTTGCTCAGATACTCCACCGTCACGTTGAAGCCCAGAAGCTTGCTCTCCTCGGTGAAGTTGCCGAGCGGCGAGGGGGTAGTGCCGTCCACGTCGTGGAAGAAGCGCAGGCTGGGTACCACGTTCACGATGTTGAAGACGTTGTTGTAGCGCATGGAGGCCAGCAGGCGGTAGCCCCAGGACAGGTCGTCGCCGTAAGCGCGGCGGTCTTGGGCCGGCATGCTGACGGCGGTGGCGGCCTCGATCAGGTTGGGCGCGTAGTCGCCCGAGCCGCCGAAGGGCAGGTCGCCGGTGCTGGGCAGGTCTTCGACGTAGGTCGCGGCGAATTCGCCCACCAGCACCATCTGGTTGGCGCCCAGGACGTTGATGAAGTCGCCCGGTCCCATGACCTTGGTGAAGCTGACGTCCGCCTGGTGGACGTCGAAGCGGTCGTAGCCCTCGAATCGGGTGTCCGGCTCGAACTCGGCGAATTCACTGCGGCAGACGCTGGTGATACAGCCGTCACCAGTGGAGAACAAGATGGGAGCGAATGCGTCATCCAGACCCAGGGCGAACATGATCAGCTCGGGACCGGCGATGTTCAGCGGCTGGTCCCTCTTGACGCTGTACTCGCCCTGCAGGGCGACGCCCAGGAAATCGCTGTAGGTGTTGAAGCTGATGCCGTACAGGTCGATCCGTTCGGGGTACACGAGTTGGTAGTTGCCCGAAGTGCCCTGGCCGATGCAGGCGGGAGTGCCGGGCGTGCAAGGGAGGCCGGGTGTGGTGGGCACGCCGGGCAGCGGAGCGACCCTGCCTTCCGAGACTGTCCGACCGGCAAACAGCGGCAGGCGGCTGTTGTAGCGCATGGCATACAGTGACAGCTCCATGTTGTTGAGCTGCGGGATGTAGAAGCTCAAGCGGCCGCCGAACTGGTTGTAGTCGTCCGGCTCGTCCGCCGCCGCCCGCGGGAAGGTGCCGCCGGTGGCGCCGCAGCTCGGGGACATGCCGGTGAACTGTGAAGGCAGGTTCTCGTCGCAACGGCCGAATGAGAGCATGGCGTCTTGCGCGCCGGGGGTCACCAGGTCGTTGGTGGAGAAGAACGTGCCGGTGGCGTAGGGGATGGAGCTTTCGTGCTCGAGTTGCCAGAAGCCCTCGAAGGCGATGTTGCGGGTGATGTCGAAGCTGAACCAGGCCATCGAGGTCGGGATGAAGATCTCCTTCACCTCGGCGCCGGGATAGGCGCGGTTGGCGTTGGCCGCGATGATGCTGTTGATGCCGTTCTGGACGAAGGTGGATTCGCCCCAGTTCAGCACCTGCTTGCCGATCTTGAAGGCGACATTGCGGTCGAACAGCTCGAAGCGGCCGAAGACGTAGGCGTCGTAGAGCTCGGCGTTGTCCGCGACCTCGTTGGTAATCTCGTCGTTCTTGCGGCGGAGATCGGCGTAGGAGCGGGTGCGCCCGGGGCCATAGTCGCCCGAGTCCGCGAAGTTGTCGTGGATCAGGCGCGGGTCCCAGAGGTAGCTGGGACGCAGGAACACGCCGAAATCGCCCTGCTGGACGGTGATGTCGCTGATGATGCCGACGCGGCTATAGAAGAAGTCCCACTTGTCGTAGTTCAGGTTGCCGTCGTCGCCGTTGACCGAGAACACGCCCCGGTCGGTGTTGGCGGCGTTGACGCCGGTGTCGAGGTTGTTGGCCTTGCCCACCAGATTGCTGTCTCGGCTGCTGGTGCGCACGCCGGTGGTCGCCGACACCGCGGTCTCGATGCTGATGTCCAGTTCGTCGAACTGGAAGTCCAGCGCCTGTGCCGGGATCGCGGCCCCCAAGAGTGCGCCGGCGCCGCAGTAGGCGGCCGCCCGGCGGATGATGCTGCGAAACTCCATGGTCTCTGCTCCTCTAGAGTCTTTTAATACCGGTGTATCTGCTGTGTCGCCGGTGCCGGCTTACTTCACGGACATCCGCTGCACGTTGCGCGGATTGAAGTGGCTCGGGTCGAAATCCATGTCGTGGCGGATCTCGAACGAGTCGTTGTTCATGCCCATGAGCAGATAACGGTCCGAGAACAGGTCGTACTGGGCCTCCATCACGGGCTGCTGGTAATGCTGCCCGTAGTTCTGGATGGTGTGGCCTTCCATCACGCGCCAGAGGTTGCCCCGGGCGTCGTAGTGGTCGGCAGCCGAGATGTGCCAGCTGTCCTCGTCGATGTAGAACACCCGCTTGTTGTAGATGTGCGAGGTGCCGGGCTTGACGTTGCCCTCCACGACCCAGACGCGGTGCAGTTCATAGCGCGTCAGGTCCTGGTTGACGTGGTCCTTGCCCACGATCTTGTCGTAGTCGGTCTCGTTGTGCACCGCGTAGCTGTTGTAGGGGATGTAGATTTCCTTCTGGCCCAGTACCTTCCACTCGTAGCGGTCGGTGGCGCCGTTGAACATGTCGAGCTGGTCGTTGGTGCGCAGGCCGTCGGAGGCAGTGCCGGGATTGTCGTAGGCCACGTTCGGGGCGCGCCGGATGCGCCGCTGTCCGGGGTTGTAGGTCCAGGCGACGCGCGGTTCCTGGACCTGGTCGATGGTCTCGTGGACCAGCAGGATGGTGCCGGCCAGACGCGGCGGCTCGCGCACGATCTGCAGGAAGTAGATGGCGATGTTGTGCAGATCCTCCGGTTCGATGCCCTGGCGGTTGTAGTTGAACCACACGTCCTGCTGCAGCTTGTTGAGGCTCATGTCGCCGCCGGGCGTGGTCGTGATCTGGGTGTTGATGCCCTGCACCGCGATCCCGCGGAAGCGCAGCTTGTGGTTCCAGATCATGGCCTTGGCGGGATTGCTCGTGGCCTTCGGGAACGGGAAGGGGATGCCGCCGGTGGCGCCCGCGACGCCCTCGCCGTCGTGCACCAGCTCGCCCGTGACCGCGTTCTCGCGGATCTTGTCGTAGACCCACTGCGGCTTGGCCACGGTACGGCGGGTCTCGTAGACCGGCATCTTGTAGGTCTCGGGCCACTTCTCGAACAGGGCGATCTGGCCCGGCGTCAGGTGCTTCCGGTATTGATCCATGTTGTCCGCGGTGATCACGAACTTGGGCTCGTCGTCCGGGAAGGCCTCGATGTAGCGGTTGCCCGGGCCCTGCCAGGCGGCCGGTGCCTCGGTGAGACCGCCGTCCCAGGCGGGGATGGTGCCCTCGGCGTTACCCGCCTTGGTCGCGCCCAGCGGGGTCAGTTCCTGGCCGAGGCGTTTGGCCTGGTCCTGGGAGACACCCGCGAGGGCACCGGCGGAAAACAGGCAGAGGGCAGCGGTGAATACGCTGTTGCGAAGGGTCATATCTCT
The DNA here is from genome assembly GCF_040361335.1 of Salinisphaera sp. PC39. Taxonomy (NCBI): domain Bacteria; kingdom Pseudomonadati; phylum Pseudomonadota; class Gammaproteobacteria; order Salinisphaerales; family Salinisphaeraceae; genus Salinisphaera; species Salinisphaera sp. PC39. The sequence goes on from NZ_APNM01000001.1 coordinate 338,654, forward strand.
CTCCACTCACACAGACCGATTAAAGGTCGACCGAGGCGGTGCGGGTCTTGTTTTGTGTCCTACCGTTGCCGGCCACGGGCAGCCGGTGCACCACCAGTTAATCTAGACATATTTCGCGGGTCGCGGCAGGATCGGCAATAGTAAAAATCACCTATAGTGCCTCCGCCCCGTCCCGACCCTGTATGTATCGGCGGTATCGCGGGGGGGTTGAGGGCTGTGGACGTGTCAGGCCGCCTTCGCTATGTTGGCGGAGCCCAACGAATAAAAGCCAGGGATGACCGTATGGAGGAGACGGGCCCGATCAACAGCGTCAACGCGCTGGTCTGGAAGGTCTACTGGTCGGCCCTGAACGTGCCCCTGCCGGATTTCCGCGAGAGCACGCTGTCGGACCTGGGCCGTCTGATCCCCTTCGATGCCGCGCTCTGGGGCACCGGCGAGGTCGACGCCGACCGTTTCCACAGTCTCACCCTGGTCGGCCTCAACCGCCGTTTCTCGCGGACCCTGGAGCGGACCAAGGACATCAATCCCATGTTCGAGGCGCTGGTGCGCCGGCCGAACACCGCCGTGGATGTCGCCGACCTGATCCCCGACGACCGGTTCTACCGCTGCGACATCTATCGCCGCATCTGCGAGCCGTTCAACATCCAGCGGGTGTTGGGCACCAGCTACCGCGATCCCCGCACCGGCCTGTACGGGCTGGTGGTGCTGTTCCGCTTCGACCGCGCGCGCCGATTCTCGTCCGGGGAGCGCGAGCGTCAGCAGCATGCGGTCTATCACCTGATGCAGGCGATGTCGCTCGGGTATTCGGTACACCTGGGACGGGTCGGCGGCGCCGCCGGCCGCGGCGGGGCCGCCGTGTGCGATCGCTTCGGCGTCTGCCACGACGCCCAGCCCGCCTTTCGCGACCTGCTGGAGTCTCGGTACGGGCCCTGGGAGGGCACGCGGCTGCCGTTCCCGGTGCCGGACCCGGCCGCGCATGCCGCGGCCCGGCATCGCGGCCTGCGGGTCATCGCCGAGCCCGTCGGCGACCTGTTCTGCGTGCAGCTCTGGCCGGAAGGTCCCATGGACCGCCTCACCGACCGCGAGCGCCAGATCGTGACGTCGGTCTGCCGGGGGTTGAGCTACAAGGAGGTGGCGCGGCCGTTGGGTATCGCCCCCTCGACCGTCTCCAATCACCTGTACCGGGTCTACGGCAAGCTGGGCGTGACCAGCCGCACCGAGCTGGCCAAGCTCGTCGGCCGCCAGTAGCGGGCGCCCGGCGGTGTTCGGCCGCCGGCGGGCGACGGGACGCCGCCTCAGGCCTCTTCGGCCTTTTTCCGTTTGCGTCGCGGCTTGCGGGCGGTCTTCTTGGCGCTGCCCTGCGCCGCCGCGTCCTTGCGCGCGCTGGTGCTGCGACCGGCCCGCAGCTCGGTGGCATCGAAATCGTCCACCCGGATCACCGCCATCAGGCGTTCGTACAGCGCGCGCAGGCGCTCCGCCTCGGCCTCGTCGAGCACGCCGGCCTCCAGCGCCTCCTCGATGCGTTCGCGCGGGTGGTCGCTGGCGACACGGCCCTTCTTGACCGCGTCCATCAGACGTTTCTCCAGGTCGCGGCAGTCGAGGACCATGCGCATGGTCGCGTCCAGCAGGCCGAGTCCGCCGTCGTCGGCGGAGTCCGGCACGTAACAGGTCTGCGTGAGCCGCCGGCGCGCCGCGCCCGGGGTCTGCAGGATCCCGGCCACGCGCGCGCCGGCCTTGTCGTCGGGACGGTGGGCCCGGCGGCCGACGGGGAAGATCAGGGCACGGGCCAGCCAGGCCACCGGCCGGGCGGGCAGGTTGCGCAGCACCCCGTCGAGCTGGGTCTCGATGCGGTGGAAGCAGTCCTCGCAGACCCAGTCCACCAGCGGCAGGTCCTCCGGGTGGCCGCCGTCGTCCTCGAAGCGCTTGATGGTGGCGCTGGCGATGTAGAGGTAGGCCAGCACGTCGCCCAGGCGGGCGGAGATGCTCTCGCGGAACTTGAGTTCGCCGCCGAGCACCGCCAGGGCGAGATCGCCCAGCAGCGCGAGGTTGGCGGCGTAGCGGTTCATGCGCTGGAGATGGCGGCGCGTGTCGCGCTCGCCGGGCGCGGCCGAGCCCCGGCCCTGGGTCACGCCGAGCACCAATGAACGCGCCGCCGCGGCGATGTCGTGGCCGACATGGCCGAAGAAGGCGTCGTCGAAGGCGTCCAGCCCGCGGCCGTCGTCCTCGTCGCGGGCGGCCTCCATCTCCTTCAGCACGTAGGGATGGCAGCGGATCGCGCCCTGACCGAAGATCATCATGCTGCGGGTGAGGATGTTGGCGCCCTCCACCGTGATCGCGATCGGCGCGCCCTGGTAGCCGCGCCCGATGTAGTTGGAGGGGCCGAGGCACACGCCCTTGCCGGCGTGCACGTCCATGGCGTCGATCGACACCTGGCGGGCCATGTCCGTGCAGTGGTACTTGGCGATCGCCGAGGGCACCGACGGCGTCTCGCCCAGATCGACGGCGTTGGCCGTGAAGCGGCGCACGGAGTCGGCCGCGTAGGCCAGTCCGCCGATGCGGGCCAGGGCCTCCTGGACGCCCTCGAAGGCGCCGATGTGGACGTTGAACTGGCGCCGGATACGGGCGTAGGCACCGGTGGCGAAGGCCGCGGCGGTCGCCGAGCCGCTGCTCATCGACGGCAGCGAGATCGAGCGGCCCACGGCCAGGCATTCCATCAGCATGCGCCAACCCTCGCCGGCCATCTCCGGGCCGCCGATGATGAAGTCCAGCGGCACGAACACCTCCTCGCCGCGGGTCGGTCCGTTCTGGAAGGGCGCGTTGAGCGGGAAGTGCCGGCGCCCGATCTCGACCCCGGGCGTGTCGGTCGGGATCAGGGCACAGGTCACGCCGATGTCTTCCCGGTCGCCGAGCAGGCCGTCCGGGTCGTACAGTTTGAAGGCCAGGCCCAGCACCGTGGCCACCGGCGCCAGGGTGATGTAGCGCTTGTCCCAGGTCAGGCGCATGCCCAGGATTTCCTTGCCGTTCCACTGGCCCCGGCAGACGACACCCTTGTCGGGGATGGCGCCGGCATCGGAGCCGGCGTGCGGGCTGGTCAGGGCGAAGCAGGGGATCTCGCGGCCGTCGGCCAGACGCGGCAGGTAGTGGTTCTTCTGCTCGTTCGTGCCGTAATGCAGCAGCAGTTCCGCCGGGCCCAGGGAATTGGGCACGGCCACGGTCGACCCGACCGTGATCGCGGCGGGACCGCTGCCGAGCTTGGCGAGCACGCAGGAGTGGGCGTAGGCGCCGAAGCCCAGGCCGCCGTACTCCTTGGGGATGATCATCCCGAAGAATCGGTTCTCCTTCAGGAAACGCCATGCCTCATCCGGCAGGTCGGCATCCTCGTGGGTGATCCGCCACTCGTCGCAGAGATCGATCAGTTGCTCGACCGGGCCGTCCAGGAAGGCCTGTTCCTCGGCGGAGAGCTCCGGCTCGGGGATCGCCGCCAGCCGGTGCCAGTCGGGGCGGCCCGAGAACAGCTCGCCCTCCCACCAGACCGTGCCGGCCTCCAGGGCGGTGCGCTCGGTGTCGGACAGGGGCGGCAGCACCCGGCGGAAGAAATCCCGGGCCGGCCGGGTCAGGTAGGTCTTGCGCCAGGCCTCGCGGTTGAGCGGCAGCGCCACGGCCGCGAACACTGCCCAGCAGAGCAGGCCCCAGCCCCAGCCGGGGCCGCTAAGGCTGTAGAGGACCAGCAGGGCGCCGACGCTGTAGGTGGCGGTGCGCAGGCTCGCGCGATGATAGGCCAGTGCGAGCAGGACGCCGGCGAAGATCGCGAACCAGATCAGGGCGGACATGGCGGCTCTCCCGATGCGCGGAATTTCGGCTTACCGCAAGAATAGGCGAGAGGGCGGGGGCTCGCAATCGAGGGATTGCCCGAGGGACGGCCCGGAAGCGCGCGTCAGACCTCGGTGTCCAGGAAACGCTCGATTTCGGCGACCGCGGTGCGCGGCTGCTCGTAGTGGATCATGTGGCCGCAGTCCGCCAGCGCGTGCTGGCGCAGGTCGCGGAAGCAGGCGCGGCGGCGGCGGTGCTCGTCGCCGCCGAGGGCGCGGCGGATGGCGGATTCCGCGCCGTCCAGGCAGAAGACCGGGCAGCGCACCCGTTTCCAGATCGCCATGGATTCGGCGGCGCGATACAACAGCGGTGTCCGCGTCAGGTGCCAGGGGTCCACGTACAGGGCCACCCTGCCGTCGTCGGTGCGATGGCCCCAGCACTCGGCGATGAAGCGGGCGCGATCGGCGTCCACGCGCGGGTTGCGGTGACGGATGCGCTCCGCCAGCGCCTCGAACGAGTGATAGAGCTTGCGCCGCGGCGGCGAGCGCTGCAGGTCCAGCCAGTGACGGTAGCGCTCGGGCAGTTCCTCGGGCGGTTGCTCGGGCACGTTGAGGGTGTCGAGGCAGACCAGGGCCGCCACCTTCTCCGGTCGCAGGCCGGCATACAGGCTCGCGGCCTGCCCGCCCATGCTGTGGCCCACCAGCGATACCGTCGTATCGGGGGCGTAATGCGCGACCAGGGCGTCGAGGTCGGCGAGATAGTCCGGGAACCAGTAGCCCTGGGGGGCGTGGTCGCTGTGGCCGTGCCCGCGCCAGTCGGGGGCGATCAGGTTGCGTTGCCCGGCGAAGGCCTCGGCCATCAGCGCGAAGGTGGCCGAATTGTCGAGGATGCCGTGCAGCAGGAACAGCGGCGGCGCGTCGCGCGGCCCCCAGCGGCGCACGTGGTAGCGCAGGCCGCGTATTTCCAGGTAGTCGGATTCGCCCAGGTTCATCGGCATCTCCCGGCGGTGGACCGGCCGGATCATAACAGGCGCCGCGCTATGTGCGGCACGGAACGGGGAGGGCTCAGGCCGTGGTCCGGAGTGGGGTGCCCGCTTGCGTCGCGTGTCGCCGGATCAGGCGGTGGATGAAGGCCAGCTTGTCCCAGGTCGGACGGTTGATGGCGAAGGGATAGGCGTCCGACAGGCCCATGCTGCGGTTGACCGCGTTGATGCCGACGGTGAGCGTGCTCCATTCCCGCATCATCCGGTCGAAGCCGTCCGGATCCCGGTGCCAGGGTACGGGCCGGGTGAAGCCGAACTCCCGCGCGGTGTCCAGGGTGTCGACGATATGCAGGTAATGGGCCCAGCACTCGGCCCAGTCCTCCCAGGGGTGGCAGGCGGCGTAGGCGCTGATGTAACGGTCCTCCCAGCCGCGCCGGGGGCCCTGTTCGTAGTGGGTGCGCAATGCCGCCGCATAGTCGGCGCGCTCGTCCCCGAACAGGTCGCGGAAGCTCGCCAGCCATTCGCCGCCGGCCACCAACAGACTCCAGTAGTAGTGTCCGATCTCGTGCCGGAAATGCCCGATCAGGGTGCGGTAGGACTCGCCGAGCTGTTCACGGATGCGGGTGCGGGCGACGTCGTCGGCCTCGGCGATGTTGATGGTGATCAGGCCGTTGAGATGGCCGGTGCTGACGGGGTTGCCGTCGTCCAGGGGGCGGGTGAACTCGGTGGCGGCGTCGCTGTCGGCGAGGAAGTCGAAGGCCAGGCCGGCCTCGGGATCGCGATCGCGGCCGATCACCGGCAACTCCAGCCGGTAGAGCGTGTACAGGAGATGGCGCTTGGCGGTCTCCAGGCGGTACCAGAGGGTGATGTGGCGCGGTTCGGCCAGATCGGGAATGGTGCGGTTGAGACGGCAGGCGCGGCACAGGTCGCCGTCGCTGTCGGCGGGTAGCAACCAGTTGCAGATGTCGTAGGCGACATCGTTGCGGCAGCGCCGGAAACCGCGGCCGCGCACCCGGCCCGCGTCGGGGACGTGCCAGACACCGTCGGCGCCCGGCTCCAGCGCGGTCATCGCGCCGGCGTCGGGGGAGAAGCCCACGCGCCGCCCGCAGCGCAGACAGCGGGTGTTACGGAAGAACAGGATGTGCCCGCACTGGCACTCGAAAGTCTGCATCGGGGTCAGTGTCCGAAATAACGCCGCTCGATGGTCGCGTTCAGCTTGGCCAGCTCGATCTGCAGCAGGTCCAGGAACTCGCTCAGGGCCACGCCGCCGATGTCGCGGAGATCGCGCTCCGCGGTCCGGTCCGCGAGGGTGCGCGCGCGGTCGCCGACCTCGCGGCTGTCGGGCAGGCGGTCGAGGCGCTGGTGCATGCGCATCAGGCAATACCGCACCGAGCGGGGGAACGCGGCGTCCTGGATCAGGAAGCGTACCACGGGCCGGGCCGCCACCCGTGTGCGCACGTGCCGCCGATACATCTGGTAGGCGCCGAGCGATTTCAGCACGCTCATCCATTGCACGGTCTGGAAGGGCACCAGGGCCTGGTCGGTCTCCGGCAGCAGGTCGCTGGTGCGCACGTCCAGTACCCGGGTGGTCATGTCGGCGCGCTCCAGGAGGGTGCCCAGGCGCAGGAAGTCGTAGGCGGCGTCACGGCTGATGCCGCTCTCCAGCCACCCGGCCACGAGCCGGCCGCCGGTGACCAGGCGCGAGACCACCTTCTGGCGCGAGACCCGGCGCTCGATCTCGGTGGCGCTGTCGCCGACATGGAGGTAGAGCGCGTTGACTTCCTCCCAGACCTCGCGCGGCACCAGGTCGCGGGCCGCGCGCAGGTTCTCCCGGGCCTGGGACAGCGCGGACACGATGGAGGCGGGATGCTCGCGCTCGATGATCAGGAAGCGCATCACCGCGGATTCCGAGGCCTGCGGGTAGCGGACGCTGAAATCGTCCTCGGCGCCGATGATCTCCACCAGCGGCTGCCAGTCGAAGGCGGTCTGGCGCGGCAGGTCCAGGAGCAGGTCGGTGGTCGCGGAAATCAGGCGCGCGGTGGTCTCGGCGCGTTCCAGGTAGCGCCCGGTCCAGTACAGGTTCTCGGCGACACGGGAGAGCACTACTCGGGCTCCTCGACGACCCAGGTGTCCTTGCTGCCGCCGCCCTGGGAGCTGTTGACCACCAGCGAGCCCTCGCGCAGGGCGACCCGGGTCAGGCCGCCCATGGTGGCGTAGCTGTCGCCGTCCGGGCGCGCGATCACGAACGGGCGCAGGTCCACGTGACGCGGCACGGGCGCGCCGTCGACCAGGGTCGGCGCGGTCGACAGGTTCAGGGTCGGCTGGGCAATGTAGTCGCGCGGCCGGGCGCGGATGTGCGCCGCGCAGCGTTCACGCTCGGCGGCGGTGGCGGCGGGACCGATCAGCAGCCCGTAGCCGCCGGACTCGTTGACCGGCTTGACCACGAGCTTGTCCAGGTTGGCCAGCACGTGCTCGCGCTCCTTGTCGTCCACGCAACGGTAGGAGGGGACGTTGGGCAGGATCGGCTCCTGGTCCAGGTAATAGCGGATCATGTCCGGGACATAGGTGTAGACCAGCTTGTCGTCGGCCACGCCCGCGCCGGGTGCGTTGGCCAGCACGACCTGTCCCCGCCGCCAGGCCTTCATCAGGCCGGGCACGCCCAGCAGCGAGTCCCGCCGGAACACGGTCGGGTCCAGGAAGGCGTCGTCCACGCGCCGATAGATCACGTCCACCCGCTGGGGGCCGTAGATGGTGCGCGCGAATACGCCGTCGTTGTCGGCCACCAGGTCGCCGCCCTGGACCAGTTCGGCCCCCATCTGGCCGGCCAGCCAGACATGCTCGAAATAGGCCGAGTTGTAAACGCCGGGCGTGAGCAGGGCGATGTTGGGCGCCGGGTCGTGACGGGGCGCCAGCGCCGAGAGGGCGTCCAGCAGCTCGCCGGGATAGTCGTCCACCGGCAGGATCGACTGCGCCGCGAATACCTCCGGGAACACACGCTTGCTCACCAGGCGGTTCTCGACCATGTAGGACACGCCCGAGGGCACCCGCAGGTTGTCTTCCAGGACCAGGAAACGGCCGCTGTCGTCGCGCACCAGATCGGAGCCGCAGATGTGGGCCCAGATACCGCCCGGCGGCGTCATGCCCCGGCACTCCGGACGGAAGTTGCGCGATTCCGCCAGCAGGGCCTCCGGCACCACGCCGTCGCGGACGATATGCCGCTCGTTGTAGACGTCCTGGATGAAACGGTTGAGGGCATCGAGCCGTTGCACCAGTCCGGTGCGCACGGTGCGCCATTCGCGCTCCGGAATGATCCGGGGCAGGATGTCGAACGGCCAGGCGCGGTCGATCGCGCCGCCCTCGGCATAGACCGTGAACGTGATCCCCATGCCCTTGATCGAGAGGTCCGCGGCGATGCGCCGTGCCGCGAGCTCGTCGCGTCCGAGCGCCTCCATCTGTGCCACCAGCGGCGCCCCGAACGGCCGCGCGCGGCCGTCCGCGGTGAACAGCTCGTCGTAGCCGCCGTCGGCGCGATAGCCGCGCCAGAAGTCGCTCATGGCCGTGCCCCCTTCGTCGCGGGGCGGCGTGGGGGCCGGCCGGGCCCGGTCCTGTCTCGTCGATCGTTCATCTCGGCAATCCTTCAGCAAGAATCGGGCCGCCATGTGGCGCCGACGGGCGCGGCAGCCGTGTTAATATCCGCGCCCATGCCACCACCGCAAACGGCAACCCCCGCCGGAACCTCCGCCGTGGCCTTCAAGGGCCGCATGTTGACGCTCACGGTCCTGGCCGTCGGCAGCGACGATCCGGCGGCGGTGGCGGAAGCCCTGGACGCCCAGATCGCGCGTTCGCCGGATTTCTTCCGGCGCATGCCCGTCCTGTTGGAGCTGGGGACGAGCCACCCGGCACTCACCGAGCTCGCGGGCATGCTGCGCGAGCGCGAGCTGGTGCCGGTGGCGGTGCTCGGCGGCGACGAGACGCGGGCGGCCGCGGCCCGCGCGGCGGGTCTGGGCGTGATCGACGACACCCGGGTGCCGCGCGAGAAACCGTCCGGCGGGGAACGGCGCGAGCGCACCCGCCTGATCGACCGGCCGGTGCGCTCCGGCCAGCAGATCTACGCCCGCGACGCCGACCTGGTGATCACGGCCGCGGTGAGCGAGGGGGCCGAGGTCCTGGCGGACGGGCACATCCATGTCTACGGCGCCCTGCGGGGGCGCGCGCTGGCCGGCGCCTCGGGCGACACCGGGGCGCGGATCTTCTGTCGGCGCTTCGAGGCCGACCTGGTCGCCGTCGCCGGCAATTACAAGGTGGCGGACGATATCGACGACGAGGCACGGGGAGCGGCCGTCCAGATCCGGCTGGACGAGGACGGCGTCTTGCACATCGACAAACTTTAGAGCCAGAGAGGGGAACGACTCGTGGCCAAGATCGTGGTAGTCACTTCCGGCAAGGGCGGCGTGGGCAAGACCACCACGGCGGCGTCCTTCGCCGTCGGCCTCGCCTTGCGCGGACACAAGACCGTCGTCATCGACTTCGACGTCGGCCTGCGCAACCTCGACCTGATCATGGGGTGCGAGCGCCGCGTGGTGTTCGATTTCGTCAACGTCATCAGCAAGGAGGCGAACCTGCGCCAGGCACTGATCCGCGACAAGCGGGTCGAGAACCTGTCGATCCTCGCCGCCTCCCAGACCCGCGACAAGGATGCCCTCACCGAGAGCGGCGTGGCGCGCGTGCTGGAGGAGCTGTCGCAGGAATTCGACTACATCGTCTGCGACTCGCCCGCCGGTATCGAGAAGGGCGCCCTGATGGCGATGTACTACGCCGACGAGGCGCTGGTGGTGACCAATCCCGAGGTCTCCTCGGTGCGTGATTCCGATCGCGTGCTGGGCATGCTCTCCTCGCGCACCAAGCGCGCGGAGGAGGGCGGCGAGCCGGTCAAGGAGCATCTCGTGGTGACCCGCTACGCGCCCGCGCGCGTGGGCAAGGGCGAGATGCTGTCGCTGGACGATGTCGGCGACATCCTGGCGATCCCCCTGCTGGGCGTGATCCCGGAATCGGAGACCGTCCTCAACGCCTCCAACGCCGGCCTGCCGGTGATCCTGGAGGAGGGCGCCGACGCCGGCGGCGCATACGCGGACCTGGTGGCCCGCTTCCTCGGCGAGGACCGCCCCCTGCGGTTCGTCGAGGCCAAGAAGGGTCTGTTCGGTCGACTGCTCGGGAGGGGCTGACATGGGTTGGCTCGACGTATTCCGCGGCCAGAAGAAGAACTCCGCCCAGCTCGCCAAGGAGCGCCTGCAGGTGGTGGTGGCCCATCGCCGCGGCGGCCGGGGCGACCATCCGGACTACTTCCCCAAGCTCCAGCGCGATCTGCTGCGGGTGCTGCGCAAGTACGTGCAGGTCGAGGACGATGCGGTCCAGATCGAGATCGAGCGCGACGGCGAGATGGAAGTCCTGGAACTCAACATCACGCTCCCGGAGCAGTCCCGGAACCAAGCCTGATGGCCGTTTCGTGTCTCGTGTGACCTGATCGCATCCGGCGTGCTCATGGAGGACCGACACGAAACATGAAACACGAGACAAGAAACGGGACAGCGGCGCGTGGCGCCGATGCCTTCGACTACGTCATCGTCGGCGGCGGTTCCGCCGGCTGCGTGCTGGCCAACCGCCTGAGCGCCGATCCCGGCAGCCGGGTATGCCTGCTGGAGGCCGGTCCGCGCGACTGGAACCCGTTCATCCGCATACCCGTCGGCGTGATCGCCCTGATGCGCAGCCGGTTGTTCAATTGGGGGTATTACACCGAGCCCCAGCCGCGCTTGAACGGACGCCGGCTGTTCTGGCCGCGCGGCAAGACCCTGGGCGGCTCGTCCTCGGTCAACGCCCAGTGCTACACCCGCGGCAACGCCGCCGACTACGACCATTGGGCCGAGCTGGGCAACCGCGGCTGGGGCTACCGCGACCTGCTGCCGTACTTCCGCAAGTCCGAGAACTATCTCGTCGGCGCGGAGAACGAATATCACGGCACCGGCGGCGGCTACACCGTCTCCAGCCTGCGCCACACCAACAAGCTGTCGCACGTGTTCCTGCGCGCGGCCGAGGCCTGCGGTTTTCCCCGCAACGACGACTTCAACGGGCCGTCCGAGGAGGGGTTCGGCTTCTACGACGTGGCCCAGCGCGACGGCCGCCGTTGCAGCAACGCCGACGCCTTCCTGCACCCGGTCGCCGACCGCCGCAACCTGGTCGTGCGCACGCGCGCCCGCGCCACCCGCCTGCTGTTCGAGGGCGACCGCGCGGTGGGGGTGGAATACCGTCGGGGCTGGCTCCGTCGCCGCCGGCGCGTGTATGCGACACGAGAGGTCATCCTGGCCGGCGGCGCCATCAACTCCCCGCAGCTACTGCTGTTGTCGGGCGTGGGCCCGCGCGAGGAACTGGCCCGGCACGATATCCCCGTGCGGCACGAGCTGCCGGGCGTGGGCCGCAACCTGCAGGATCACCTGGACATCAACGTGATCCGGCGCGAGCGCACGCGCGAGAGCCTGAACCTCGGTCCGCGCTGGCTGCTGCTCAAGGGCGTGCCCGCCCTGTTCGCCTATCTCCTGCGTCGCCGCGGTCCGCTGGCGAGCAATGTCGCCGAGTGCGGCGGTTTCGCCAAGCTGGATCCCGCGGACACGGTACCCAGCCTACAGTGCCACTTCATCGCCGCCATCGAGCAGGATCACGGCCACCGTCTCTGGAACACCTTCCGCTACCACGGCTACTCGCTGCGGGTCTGCGACCTGCGGCCGCTGTCGCGCGGCCACATCGGCCTCAACAGCGCCGATCCCACGGACGACGCCCGGATCGAGCCCAACTATCTCGCCGAGGAGCGCGACCTGGAAAACCTGGTGGCGGCGGTGAAGCTCGCGCGCCGCCTGCTGGCGGCGGCGCCCTTCGATCCGCACCGCGGCCCCGAGATGGAGCCCGGCGAGGACGTGCGCACGGACGACGAGATCCGCGCCTTCGTGCGCCAGCGCGCCGAGACCATCTACCACCCGGTGGGCACCTGCAAGATGGGTCACGATGACATGGCGGTGGTGGACGACCGCCTGCGGGTGCACGGCCTGCGCGGCCTGCGCGTGGTCGACGCCTCGATCATGCCGACCCTGGTCGGCGGCAACACCAACGCCCCGACCACGGCAATCGCCGAGAAGGGCTCGGAGATGATCCTTGAGGATAATGAAGGCTAACCACAGAGGCACAGAGGCACAGAGATAAAAAGCAGTAATCACAAGGGGGCAAAGCTTTTACTTCTTCACCTGCACCCCTTGTGCTCTTCGTGGCGACTTTCTTTTATTTTCTTTTTGAATCCTCTGTGACTCTGTGCCTCTGTGGTTCATTCTTCTTCAGGCAGATATTTCAGCCAGTCATGGCTGGTGTCGCCGAACGCCAGGAAGTAGGGGTTCAGCAGGCTGTCCTTGGTGTTGTAGCGCAGGCGCCGGCCCTCGATGTCGACGACATCGCCGCCGGCGGCGGCGAGCACGGCGTGGCCGGCCGCGGTGTCCCATTCCGAGGTCGGCCCCAGGCGCGGGTAGAAGTCGGCCTCGCCCTCGGCGATCACACAGAACTTCAGCGACGAGCCCATGACCACCGGCTCGTAGTCCGGCAGGCGTTCCAGCAGGGCGTCGACGTCGGGGCCGCGGTGCGAGCGCGAGACCAGCACGCGCGGCTTGTCGGTGTGTGCCACGACTGTGTGCAGGGGCTCCGGGGCCGCGCCGTCGGTGCGCTTGAAGGCGCCGTGGCCCACCGAGCCGTACCAACTCGCCCCCAGGTCGGGCGCGTGGACCACGCCCAGGACCGGCTCGCCGTCCTCGATCAGCGCGATATTGACCGTGAACTGGCCGTTGCGCTTGATGAATTCCTTGGTGCCGTCGAGCGGGTCGATCAGCCAGTAACGACGCCAGCCATGCCGGGTGGCGTAGGGCACCTCGCCGCCTTCCTCGGAGAGTCGCGGGATGTCGGGCGCGAGATCGGCCAGGCCGGCGTCGATCACGCGGTGGGCGGCCAGGTCGGCGGCGGTCAGCGGGCTGTCGTCGTCCTTGTGCGAGACGTCGAAGTCGTCGCCGCGGTAGATCGGCAGGATCGCCGCGCCGGCGTCCTCGGCGAGGGCGAGCACCGGTTCCAGCAGGTGGTCGTAATCGGGCATGGGCACGGTCGGGATGGATGGGGCGCTCATCATACCGTCCCGGTGTGGGCTATGCTCATGGCATGACGCACGTGGACTGGAACCGGGTCGACACCGTGCTGCTGGACATGGACGGCACGGTGCTGGACCTGCATTTCGACGACCGTTTCTGGCAGGGGCATCTGCCGCGCCGCTATGCCGAGCGCCACGGACTGGCGTTGTCCGAGGCCGAGCGCCGTCTGGCGCCGGTGTTCGCGGAGAACGCCGGCAGGCTCAATTGGTATTGCACGGATTTCTGGGGGCGGGTGACCGGTCTGGACCTGATCGCGCTCAAGCGCGAGATCGCCGAGCACATCCGGCCGTTGCCGGGTGCGTTGGGATTCCTGGATCGCATGGTGGCCGCGGGCCGGCCGATGTGGCTGGTCACCAACGCCCACCCGGACTCGGTCACCCTCAAGCTGGAGCGTACGGGCCTGGGGCCGCGCTTCGCGCGGGTGATCAGCTCGCACGACCTGGGCATGGCGAAGGAGGAGCCGGGTTTCTGGGATCGTCTGGCGGACCGGCATCCGGTGGACCTGTCGCGCGCCCTGTTCGTGGACGACAGTCCGGCGGTGGTCGCCGCCGCCCATGCCCACGGCATCGGCCAGGTGGTGGCCCTGTCGCGGCCGGATTCCCGCGGCGGCCGGCGGGAACACACTCACCGCCCCGCCGCGGAACGGCTGGCCGATCTGCTGCCGCCCGCGCGGTGATCGCCGTCTTCACCGCCGAATCAGCGGTAACCAATCACGGGTCGCGAACCTACTGGCGTACGATCAGCACCGAGCAGTGGGCGCGCCGGACCACCTGATCGGCGACGCTGCCCAGCAGCAGGTCGATGGAGGTGGGGTCGTGCGAGGCCATCACGATCAGGTCGGCCTTGCGCTCGCCGGCGCTGTCGACGATGCTGCGCGCGACCGCGCCGACGTGCACCTCGGCCGTCCATTCGATGTCGTCGCCGAGCCATTCGCGGCCCACCGCCTGTAGCTTGTTCTCGGCCTCGGCACGGGTCTCGTCGATCATCTCGTGCGAGACGTAGGGGAACATGCCGGCGCTGAAGTTGGGCACCACGGTGACCAGACGCACGCTGGCGCCGCCGGCCTTGTCGGCCTGCTCGCGCACCGCGGCGAAGACCCGCTCGAATGTCTTGTCGTGGTTCAGGTCGATGGGAACCAGGATGGTTTTGGCCATGCGTGTCTCCTCGCTTCTGCTGTCCTGCGGCCGCAGCCGATCACAGCCCTAGGCGTACCCGATCGGGGGCCGCGGATCAAACGCGGACGGATGCGGTCACCGTTGCGGCCGTTGCCGCACGATCAGTACCGAGCAGTGCGCGCGGCGCAGGACCTGGTCGGCGACGCTGCCGAGCAGGATGTCGAGCACGCCGGGATCGTGCGAGGCCATCACGATCAGGTCGCTGCCCTTGTCCTCGGCCGTATCCACGATGGTGCGCGCGATGGGACCGATCAGGGCCTCGGCGCGCCAGGTCAGGCCGCTGTCGCCGAGGCGGGTCTCGCCGATCTCACGGATGCGCTTGTTCGCGGCGTCGAGGGTCTGTTGCAGCAGGTCCTGGGAGACGTAGGGGAAGATGCCCGCGTCCAGGTTGGGCACGACCGTCAGGAGGTCGACCTCCGCGTCGTGCGCCGCGGCGAGCTCCGTCACCGCCTTGAAGACGGGATCGAGTACCTCTTCCTGGTTGAGATCGATGGGCACGAGCAGCTTGTTCGCCATGGCCGGACTCCTCCGCGCGGTTGTGGAAATACCCGGTCAGGATAGGGCGTCACGCCGGCTCGTGCATTGATCTGGCTCAAAAAGTTCGTGACTCGTGATTGGTGAGTCGTGACGGGCGGGTTAATTGCCGGAGCGCTGACCACGTCCGCGTCCGCGCGAGCGGCGGTTGCCGCGGCCGCCGTCGCCACGGCCCCGGCCGCCGCCGGGGCGGCCGCCGCGCGGGCGGCGCGGGCGCGGTTTCGGCCGGATCCAGTCGTCGGCGTACTCGTCGGCGGTGGGCATCTCGGCCTCGATCTTGTGGCCGACGTAGCTCTCGATGTCGGGCAGGGAATAGACGTAGGTCTCGCAGGCCAGGGAGATGGCGTCGCCCTCGGCGCCCGCGCGGGCGGTGCGCCCGATACGATGGACGTAATCCTCGGCGTCCTGCGGCAGGTCGTAGTTGAACACGTGGGTGACATCCGGGATGTGCAGGCCGCGCGCGGCCACGTCGGTCGCCACCAGGATCGGCAATTCGCCGGACTTGAAGTCCTCCAGCAGGCTCATGCGTTTCTTCTGGGGCACGTCGCCGGACAGCGTGGCCGCCTGCAGGCCGTTGGCGTTGAGGGTGTCCTCGATGCGCTCGGCCTCGCGCTTGGTGTTCACGAAGACGAGGGTGCGGCGCGGGTCGATCCGTCGCAGCAGGCCCAGGAACAGGGGCATCTTGTCGTCGTTGCTGACGTGGTAGACCTTCTGCCGGATGGCCTTCACGTCCACGCTGTCGCTGTCGGTCTTGATCAGTTGGGGGTCGTTCATGTGCTCGTAGGCGAGCTCCATGACCCGGTGCGACAGGGTCGCCGAGAACAGCATGTTCAGGCGGTTGCCGGGCGGCGGCATGCGCTTGAACAGGAAGCGGATATCGTCGATGAAGCCAAGATCGAACATGCGGTCGGCCTCGTCCAGCACCGCGACCTCGATCGCCTTGAGGGTATAGACCTTCTGTTTCCAGTAGTCGATCAGGCGGCCCGGCGTGCCGATAAGCAGGTCGACGCCCTCCTCCAGGGCCTGGCGCTGCGACTCGTAGCCCGCGCCGCCGTAGCAGACCAGCATCCGCAGACCGGAATACTTGCCCAGCCCTTCGGCGTCCTTGTGGATCTGGATCGCGAGTTCGCGCGTGGGTGCCAGGATCAGGGCTCGCGGCTGGCTGGCCCCTTCCGGCGCCCGCTCCGAGGGGTCGGGCGCGGCGGTCAGCAGCCGGTTCATGGTCGCCAGCAGGAAGGCGGCGCTCTTGCCGGTGCCGGTCTGGGCCTGGCCGGCGACGTCCTCGCCGCGCAGCGCGCGGGGCAGGGTGTCGGCCTGGATCGGCGTACAGTTGGTGAAGCCCAGCTCCGCGACACCCCGCAGCAGGTTCTCGTGCAGGCCCAGGGAGTCGATGCGGGTGTCCGTGAGCAATCGTTTTTCGGTCATCGGGTCTTCGCGTCAGGAAAACCGTGATCGGCGTGTATGGGGGCCGGTCACGGCCGGGGTTGAAAAATGCCGGAATATAGGCTCAAATACGAACCATCGCCCGCGCTATCCACGGGCAGCTTCCGTTAAGATCGCATAAAACGACCCGGTTCGGGTCTCTCGATGCGCGCCACATCATAACAGGTTGTATTGATCCGGGAGCGCCCTCATATCCCGCGGCAGGCGCCGCACGAGTGTTCGCGGACATCGGCGCGGCCTCGATCCATGTCCCGCAACAACGAGGACGCAACGCATGAGTGAGCATATAATCAAGGTAACCGACGACAGCTTCGAGCAGGATGTGCTGGGCTCGGATACCCCGGTGCTGGTCGATTACTGGGCCGAGTGGTGCGGTCCATGCAAGATGATCGCGCCGGTGCTGGACGAGATCGCCGACGAGTACGACGGCAAGCTCAAGGTCGCGAAGCTCAACATCGACGAGAACCCGAACACGCCGCCGAAGTACGGTATCCGCGGTATCCCGACGCTGATGCTGTTCAAGAACGGCGAGGTCGAGGCGACCAAGGTCGGCTCGCTGTCCAAGACGCAGCTCACGGAGTTTCTCGGCCAGCATGTCTGACGTCCGCGGCGGCCGGGTTCCGCCCGGCCGCCGCCCCGGCGGCGCCCGCGCCCGCGGAGCGCGCCGACCAGATCGTTACCGGTAATACGGCCCCCTGAACATTCGAAGATAACCTTGATGACCCGCCCATTTCCGGGGCCGGCGAGACAGCCGGCTCCAGCCACTACGGATTGATGCCCGTGTCCGAAGACAAGATCGAAGAGCGCAACGAGCAGACGCAGGAGAAGAAGTCCGAGCGTCTCGGCACGAGCCGCGGCAACGCCGGCGGCCGCCGGCCACGCCGGCGCAAGTCGGGTGGTGGACGGTCCGGCGGCGGGGCGTCCGAGGAAGCCAACGGCAACGTGCGCGAGCCCGGTAACGGCATGGCCGACGCCGGCAACGGCGACGACGAGGCCGAGGCCGAACTGGCCAACGATAACGGGGGGGAGGACCGTCCCGTCATGAACCTGACCGAGCTCAAGCGCAAGACCGCCGCCGAGCTGATGGAGATGGCGCAGGAACTCCAGCTCGAGAATGTCTCGCGCACCCGCAAGCAGGACCTGATCTTCGCCATGCTCAAGGCGCACGCCAAGCGCGGCGAGCAGATCTACGGCGACGGCGTCCTGGAAATCCTGTCCGACGGTTTCGGCTTCCTGCGCAGCGCGGACGCCTCGTACGTAGCGGGGCCGGACGACATCTACGTCTCGCCCTCCCAGATCCGGCGCTTCAACCTGCGCACCGGCGACACCATCACCGGCCGCATCCGGCCGCCCAAGGACTCCGAGCGCTACTTCGCGCTGCTCAAGGTCGACGAGATCAACCACGAGCCGCCGGAGAAATCCAAGGGCAAGGTCCTGTTCGAGAACCTGACCCCGCTGTTCCCCTCCGAGCGGCTGGAACTGGAGATCGGCAACGGCTCCACCGAAGACATCACCGCGCGCACCATCGATCTCGTCTCGCCGATCGGCAAGGGCCAGCGCGGCCTGATCGTGTCCCCGCCCAAGGCGGGCAAGACCATGATCCTGCAGAACATCGCCCAGTCGATCGCGCACAACCATCCCGAGTGCTACCTGATCGTGCTGCTGGTCGACGAGCGGCCCGAGGAGGTCACCGAGATGGACCGCTCGGTGCGCGGCGAGGTGGTCTCCTCGACCTTCGACGAGCCGGCCGCGCGCCACGTGCAGGTCGCCGAGATGGTGATCGAGAAGGCCAAGCGGTTGGTCGAGCACAAGAAGGACGTGGTGATCCTGCTGGATTCCATCACCCGGCTGGCGCGCGCCTACAACACCGTGGCGCCGTCCTCGGGCAAGGTGCTCACCGGCGGCGTGGACGCCAACGCCCTGCAGAAGCCCAAACGCTTCTTCGGTGCCGCCCGCAATGTGGAGGAGGGCGGCAGCCTGACCATCATCGCCACCGCGCTGGTCGAGACCGGCTCCAAGATGGACGAGGTGATCTACGAGGAGTTCAAGGGCACCGGCAACATGGAGGTGCACCTGGAGCGCCGCATCGCCGAGAAGCGGGTCTACCCGGCGATCCACATCAACCGCTCCGGCACCCGCCGCGAGGAGCTCATGGTCGACCAGGCCGAGCTGCAGAAGATGTGGGTCCTGCGCAAGCTCCTGCACGGCATGGACGATCTCGCCGCGATGGAACTGCTCATCGACCGCATGAAGCAGACCAAGACCAACGCGGAGTTCTTCGAGTCCATGAAGCGTCAGTAGCGGGCGCGGCGGCACCCGCCACGGTTTCGTTCTAGAGATGCGCCCGACTTCGCAAAGGCATGAACCACAGAGGCACAGAGGACACAGAGCATAAGGCGGGCGCCAAACACGAAGGGCAAATGAAGAAAGCTGAGGGAGGCGACCGGCGTTCGGGGCATCCCCGTTTCCCGTCTCCAAAGATGCCGATCAAGATCGCTTTGTATTTCTCTGTGTCCTCTGTGCCTCTGTGCCTCTGTGGTTAATCTTCTCGCTGGCGTTGCCGGGAACCCTTCGTTTATCCCGGCCTGCTAACTAAGCTCGGCCGAACATCTCCTTCGCCAGTGCCACCCGCTCGTCCGCCCGCTCGGGGATTTCGGGCAGGGCCTCGACGCGTTCCAGCCGTGCCAGCAGGCCGGTCTGGTTGGCGATCTGGATGCTGAGGCCGGGACGGGCGTTGTATTCCAGCACCAGCGGGCCCTTGTCCCGGTCCAGGACCACGTCCACGCCCAGGTAGCCGAGCTGCGTCAGGTCGTGGGAACGGGCGGCCAGTTCCAGCAGCTTGTCCCAGTCCGGGATCTCGATGCCGCGGATGCGGTTGCCGCTGTCCGGGTGCAGGTCGAGCATGCGGTTGAGCCACACGCCGTCCAGGGTGCGCCCGGTCGCCAGGTCGATGCCGGCGCCCACCGCGCCCTGGTGCAGGTTGGCCTTGCCGTCGGACAGCCGGGTGGGCAGGCGGACCATGGTCGCCACCGGCATGCCGCGGAACACGATGGTGCGGATGTCGGGCACGCCCTGATGGCTGACCGCGTCGAAGATGGGATGCGGCTTCACCCGGTATTCCAGGATTGCCCGGTCCGGCATTCCGCCGAGGCTGTACATGCCCGAAAGTATGTTGGACACGAAGTGGGCCAGGTCATCGGCGGAGATGACCGCGCCCGAGGCCCGGATGTAGCGGCCCGCGCGGCGTCCGGTCAGGACCATGATGCCGGTGCCGCCGGCGCCGTGCGCGGGCTTGATCACGAAGTCCGTGCGTCCCTCCAGGATGCGGTCCAGTTCCCGCACCTGGTGCTCGATCTCGATCACGCCGTAGAGGTCCGGGATCGCGATCCCGGCCGCCTCGGCCAGACGCTTGGTCTGCAGCTTGTCGTCCACTAGCGGGTAGTGGCGCCGCCGGTTGTAGCGCATGATGTAGTCGGCGTTGCGCCGGTTCATGCCCAGGATGCCCTGGCGACGCAGGGTCCAGGGCATGATCAGCGGCGGGTTCCGGCGCGCCAGGCGGCGCAGCAGGCGCAGGCGCGACACGACCGCGTTCATGGTTGTTCGCCGGACGTCGTGGACGATCGGAAGCGGCGCAGTTCGGACAGGCGGTAGCCCGTGTAGCGGCCCATCAGCAGGGTTGCGGCCAGCAGCACCAGCAGCAGCTCGGGGAACACGAACACCAGGTAGGCCGGCAGCGGGTGGGTCATCACCAGGTAGCCGATGATCGCCACCACCAGGCTGCCGATGCCGGCGGTAAGCGCTTCCCGCGGTCCGGATTCGTCCCAGGACACGGACATGCGCTCGATGGTCATCGCCAGGATCACCATCGGGAACAACGCCACCGACAGGCCGCGCTCCAGCCCCAGCTTGTGGCTGAACACGGATACCACGGCCATCAGCAGGATCACGATGATCAGCACCGACGCCAGGCGCGGCACCAGCAGGAGCTTCAGCCGCTCCAGGTAGAAACGCAGCAGCACGCCCAGCGCCACCAGGGTGGTGAACAGCACGATGCCCCAGAGTAGCTTGGTCTCGCGGAAGGCCAGCGCGATCAGGATGGGCATGAAGGTACCGAACGTGGTCACGCCCACCACGTTGCGCAGGATCACGACCGCGAAGGCGCCCAGGGGCACCAGCAGCAGGATCCGGTAGATGTTCTGGGTCGAGACCGGCAGCGACAGCAGCGAGAACTCCAGGATGTTGGAGTCGAGCAGCCGCGCCCGCTGCTGGGCCACGCCGATCACTTCGCGCGAGCTGCGGGCCACCGCGAATTCGGTGCTGGCGCCGCGCCCGCCCTCAATCGTGGCCAGCGGCGCGTCGCCGACGTGCCAGACCAGCATGTCCTCCGGGAATCCGCGGTGCCCGGTGCGGGGATCGAAGGCCAGCCACTGCTCGCCGTTGTAGACCTCCAGCCAGGGGTGGAGTTTGCCGCTGCGGGTGCCGTCCACGAGGTCCAGCACCTGGACCTGACGGGTCGGGATGCGGGCGCCGGCGAGGATGTATTGCAGCCGACGCACGCGCTCGGCGTCACTGTCGCTGTCCTCACGCAGGACGCTGACGTTCTCCTCCGGCGTGGGATCGTTGAAACGCTTGAGCAATTCCCGCACGAAGGACACGGTGTCGGCGGACTGCGAGCGCACGTCCTCCAGCAGGGCGAAGACCGCGGAACGTTCCGGTTCCGGGTAGTCCGGGACCGTGGGATACTCGGGTTCGGGTTCCGTGCGCCGGTCGTTGGCGTCGCGGTTCCGGGCGAGCACCGTTCGGTAGTAGACGGTCTGGCGCCCGCGCACGTGACGGGCCGCCCACAATGCCCGCCGGTTCACGCCCTCGTCCTCGGTGGTCACGCCGAATCCCGAGGATACGAAGTCCTCGTCCAGCACCGAGAAGCCGGGCGGGGACTCCGGAATCAGCAGCCCCAGTTTGGCCGCGCGCCCGGTGCCGTTGAAGGTCACCCGCGCCTCGACGGTCCAGACCTGGGCCTGGCTGCCCGGTGTCAGCGGCAGTCCGAGCCTCTGGACCTTGTAGGCGCAGACACCGAGACCGATCGCGGTCAGCACGAGCGCCAGCACTTTCACGTGGAGGTTTTTCACGGCGTCACCGCATCGTTCAGATGCCGATATCCTCGTCGGGCTCGCGCTCGTCGATCTCGGACAACGTCGCGTCGCCGCAGTCGGGCTCGTGCATGAATGTCCGCGACACGTCCAAGAGCCCGAGGTGCTGGATCGTGCGCCGCCCCAGCAGGACCGGATAGTTCATCTCGCTGCGGTCGCGCAGGCTGAACTGTTCTTCGTATATCCGGTCGCCGATGCACAGGCGCAGGAGCACCACCGGCCGGCGGTCGCTGCCGCCGGCGCCGATGACCTTCAGGCTGCGGTACAGGGGTTTCTCGAATGTCCGCTCGACGAAGTCGCCGTCGCGCTCGTCCTCGAGGCCGATGGTGAAACGGACCCATTCCTCGCCGTCGCGCTCGTAGCGCTCGATATCCGTGGCGTGCATCGAGGAGGTCAGCGCGCCGCTGTCGAGCTTGACCTTGACCTCCGCGTCGAGCGCCTCGACCACGGCCTTCTCGACCCAGCCGAAGACACGTCGCTCGTCGTCGCCCGCGGCGACGGCCGCGGTCCAGGTCGCCAGGACGATGCAGAGGGTCAGCGCGGTCCGTTTCATGGGCGCCCCTTTCCGGTTGAGCGGATTCAGCGATTCAGCGCACGGTAGCCGATATCGCGGCGGTAATGCACGTCCGGCCAGCGGATCGTGTCCGTCCGATCATAGGCCCGGCGCCGGGCCTCGGCGACGTCGTCGCCCAGCGCGCAGACGCAGAGCACGCGGCCGCCGGCCGTGACCACGCGGCCGTCCGCCAGGGCCGTGCCGGCGTGGAACACCTTGGTATCGGCGGTATCGTTCCCCAGTCCCGAGATGGCGTCGCCCTTGCGGTAGTCGCCGGGATAGCCGCCGGCCGCCATCACCACGCCGAGCGCGGCCCGCGGGTCCCAGTCGATGCGCGTGCGATCCAGGCGGCCCTTCAGGGCCGCGTCGACCAGATCGACCAGGTCCGAGCGCAGCCGCATCAGCAGCGGCTGGGCCTCGGGATCGCCGAGGCGCACGTTGAATTCGAGCACCTTGGGGGTGCCGTCGGGACCGATCATCAGCCCGGCATAGAGGAAACCGGTGAACGGCCGGCCTTCGGCCGCCATGCCGGCGACCGTCGGCCGGATCACCTCGGTCATGGCACGCTCGGCGATCGCCTCCGTGACCACCGGGGCGGGCGAATAGGCGCCCATGCCGCCGGTATTGGGCCCGGTGTCGCCGTCGAAGGCGGCCTTGTGGTCCTGCGAGCTCGCCAGGGGCAGCACGTTCTCGCCATCCACCAGGGCGATGAAGCTGGCTTCCTCGCCCTCCAGGAACTCCTCGATCACGACCCGGCGACCGGCCTCGCCGAAGCGTTCGCCGCCGAGCATATCGCGCACCGCGGCGATCGCCTCGTCCTCGTCGGCGGCCAGGACCACGCCCTTGCCGGCGGCGAGGCCGTCGGCCTTGACCACGATCGGGGCCCCCCGGGCGCGGATGTAGTCGGCGGCCGCCTCGGGGTCGGTGAAGCTGCGGTAGTCGGCGGTGGGGATGTCGTGGCGGGCCAGGAAATCCTTGCTGAAGGCCTTACTCGCCTCCAGCGCGGCGGCCTCGGCGGAGGGGCCGAAGCAGGCCAGGCCGGCGTCGGCGAAACGGTCGACGATGCCGGCCGCCAGCGGCGCCTCGGGCCCCACGACCGTCAGGTCCACGGCCTCCTCGCGTGCCAGGGCCAGCAGTGCGTCAATGTCCTCCGCGGCGACCGCCACGTTGCGCACGCCCGGCTCGTTGGCCGTGCCGGCGTTGCCGGGCGCCACCAGTACCTCGGCGACCCGCGGCGATGCCGCCGCCTTCCAGGCCAGGGCGTGCTCGCGGCCGCCGCCGCCGACGATCAGGACCTTGCCGTTCTCCATGGGTCGTATCGCTTTGCCGGGTTGGTCGGGAGGGGGCGGATGTTAGCAGCAATCGTGCCGGTTCGCGCCGACTCGCGCGGGCATTGTCACGGAACTGCAATAAAACCGTCATGTTGCCGTTAATGGCGGGGCCTAGGCTGGCCGCAAATGACAGCACGAGGAGAAGCGGCCATGCAGGACCACGAGCAAGCCGGCGATCGTCCCGGCGATCGGCCCCGGTACCGCGCCATCTGGATTTCCGATGTCCATCTGGGCACGCCGGGCGCCCAGGCGGAGCGCCTGACGGCCTTCCTCAAGACGCACGACTGCGACACGCTCTACCTGGTGGGCGACATCATCGACGGCTGGCGGCTCAAGGGCACCTTCTACTGGCCGCAGGAACACACCAACGTGGTGCGGCGCATCCTCACCAAGTCCAAGCGCGGTACCCGTGTGTTCTACGTTACCGGCAACCACGACGACTTCCTGCGCAAGTTCGTCGACTACGAGCTGCGCATGGGCAACATCCGCGTGGTCAACGACCTGGTCCACGAGACCGCCGACGGGCGCCGGCTGCTGGTGCTGCACGGCGACCTGTTCGACGTGGTCACCCGCTACCACCGCTGGGTCGCCATGGTCGGGGACGTCGCCTACACCACGCTGCTGCGGGCCAACCGCTACGTGAACTGGGTGCGGGCGCGCCTGGGCTATCCCTACTGGTCGCTGTCGGCCTTCGCCAAGCACAAGGTCAAGACCGCCGTGAACTTCATCTCCGAGTTCGAGAAGGCGGTCGCCCACGAATGCCGCCGCCGCGGCTTCGACGGCGTCGTCTGCGGTCACATCCACCACGCCGAGATCAAGGACCTGGAGGGCGTGACCTATTACAACAGCGGCGATTGGGTGGAATCCTGCACGGCGCTGGTGGAGCACCCGGACGGCCGCATGGAAATCGTCAACTGGGCCGACGAGCAGCACGCCCGCAAGGTCACGCCGCTGCGCGGCGCCGCGGCCTGAACCCCCGCGGCGGCCGGCGCGCCTGAAACGGGGCGCGCCGGCCGCTTATACTCGGGAACGCAATCCACAATCCCGTTCCCCATGTCCGAACCGACCGAGACCCTCGCGGAGGGCCGATTCCTGCGCCTGTGCCGACAGGGGCGCTGGGAGTATGTGCAACGCGTCAACGCCAGCGGTGCCGTGCATATCGTGGCGGTCACGCCCGAGGACGAGCTGCTGCTGGTGGAACAGTTCCGGGCGCCGGTGGGCGCGCGCGTGCTCGAGCTGCCGGCCGGGATCGTCGGGGACGAGGCCGGTCACCGCGGCGAGTCGGCCGAGGCCGCGGCGGCCCGCGAGCTGGTCGAGGAGACCGGCTACCGTCCGGCCCGCGTCGAGCGCCTGCACCGGGGACCGTCGGCGCCGGGCATGGCCGCCGAGATCATCACGCTGGTGCGCGCCCACGATCTGAGCCGGGTGGGCGAGGGCGGCGGTGTCGACGGCGAGGACATCGCCGTACACCGCGTGCCGCTCAGCGAGGCGCGCGCATGGCTGCGGGCGCGCGCCGACGAGGGGTGCCTGGTCGATCACCGTGTCTTCGCGGGCCTGTATTGTCTCGATCGCGGGTTCTGAGCCCGCGTCCGGCCCTCAGACCGGCGGTGCGGACACCGTCGTCACCCCGGCCGGCGCCGTCGGCGCGGCCGTGGCCAGGCAGGCGACCCAGTTCGGCGCCAGCGTCGGCCACTGGAGATGCCAGGTATCGCCGTCCAGAGTCGCCCGGTCGCCGTCGATGCGCACCCGGGCGATGCGCGCCAGCCCCACGCGTCCGCCGGCCTTGACCGTGGCCTCGCGGGCGGTCCAGGCACGGAAGAACACGGCCGGATCGGTGTGCGCCGCGGGTACCTGCTCCGGTGTCAGGAAGCGCGCGAAACGCCGCAGCGACACCGGCCGGACCCGCTCGATATCCAGGCCCAGGCCGGCCGTCCCGCCGACCGCGCAGGCGATGCCGTCGCCGCAATGGCTGATGTTGAAGGCGGGCCCGGCGGGCAGGAAGGGACGGCCCTCGGTGTCGCGGACCAACTCGCCCAGATCGGCCTCCGGCAGCGCCGTATGCAGCAGCCAGAGGCCCGCCAGGGTACGCCGTCGGGCGGTTTCGCTGCGCATCCCGGCAATGCGTTCGGTCCACTCCGCGGACAGCCGCGGGCGCCACGGCGAGGCCGGCACCCGCCCGGCGAGCCGGGTGAACAATAGCGTGACGGTCTCGTCCGGCATGCGGGGCATTATCGACGATGCCCGCCGCCGGTACGAGCCCGGCGCTTGACTCGGCGCGGCGGCGATCGCATGTAGAGAGCAGACTTCCAGGCGAGAGCCGCATGTCCGTCATCCGCCAACTCTACGGGCGCCCCCACGCGCTGCTGACCGATTTCTACCAGCTCACGATGGCCTACGCGCATTGGCGCGCGGCCGATCCGGAACGCGAGGCGGTGTTCAACCTGACCTTTCGCAAGGCGCCCTTCGACGGTCGCTTCGTGATCGCGGCCGGTCTCGACGCGGCGCTGGAGTACCTCGCGGACTTCCGCTTCGGGGACGACGATATCGCCTATCTCGGCTCGCTCGAGGATGCCGCCGGCCAACCGATGTTCCCCGACGATTTTCTGGAATACCTGCGCGGGTTGCGTTTCGAGGGCGACCTGGACGCGGTGCCCGAGGGCACCGCGGTGTTCCCGCACGAGCCGATCCTGCGGGTACGGGCGCCGGTGCTGCAGGCGCAGATGCTGGAAACGGCGCTGCTCAACCTGGTCCTGTTCCCGACGCTGGTGGCGACCAAGGCCGCGCGCATGGTGCACGCCGCCGGGGACGGGGCGGTCCTCGACTTCGGCCTGCGCAAGGCCCACGGGATCGACGGCGGCGTCACCGCGGCGCGCGCGGCCTACCTGGGCGGTTGCGCCGCCACCGCCAACGTCCTCGCGGGACGGCTGTTCGGTATCCCGGTGAAGGGGACCCACGCCCACGGCTGGGTGATGGCGTTCGACGACGAACTGGAAGCCTTCGACCGCTACGCCGAGGCCATGCCCGACAACTGCATCTTCCTGGTGGACACCTACGACAGCCGCGCCGGCATCGAGAACGCCATCGCGGCCGGCCGCAAGCTGCGCGAACGGGGCCACGAGATGGTCGGCATCCGGCTGGACTCGGGTGACCTGGGCGAACTCGCCGCCCATGCGCGGCGTCGCCTGGACGAGGCCGGCTTCCCGGACGCCCGCATCGCCGCCAGTTCCGATCTGGACGAGCACCGCATCGCCGGACTGCGGCGCGCGGGGGCGCCGATCGCCATCTGGGGCGTCGGCACTAAACTGGATACGGCCCAGCCGGATTCGGCCCTGGACGGGGTGTACAAGCTCACCGCGATCCGGTCGCCGGACGGCGGCGCCTGGGAACCGCGCATCAAGCTGTCCGATACCGAGGCCAAGCACACCAATCCCGGCATCCAGCAGGTGCGGCGGTATCGGCGCGGCGACCGGCCGCTGGCGGACGTGATCCACGACGTGGGCGACATCGGCGCCGATGTCGCGGCAACCGCCGGTGATATCCCGGCCGACGCCGCAGCCGAGGATTTGCTGGTGCCCATGCTGCGCGCCGGCGAGCCGGTCTACGAGGCGCCGCCGCTGGATCGCGTCCGCGAGGCCGCGATGGCGGAATTCGCGAGTTTCGCGGCGCTGGACGACTATCCCGTGCGGCTGGACGCGCCGCTGGCCGCCGAGCGTCGGCGCCTGCGGACGGCACTCGGCGGCTGAGGCTTGAATCCGCCCCGCCGGGCACGCAGGTTCAAGGTAGACACCTCGCGACCCGGAGGCCGTCATGGGTAGCGCCCTGATCCTCGTCGACATCCAGCACGACTTCATGCCCTGGGGCGCCCTGCCGGTGCCGCGGGGGGACGAGATCGTGCCGGTGGTCAACCGCCTGCAGGCCGAGTTCGATACCGTGGTCGCCTCGCAGGACTGGCACCCGCCGAATCATCTCTCGTTCGCCAGCAACCACCGGGAACGGGAGCCCTTCGAGGTCACCGAGGTGGACGGCCTGGAGCAGATCCTCTGGCCGGACCACTGCGTGCAGGGCAGCGAGGGCGCCGAGCTGGTGCCGGAGCTGGAGACCGATCGCGTGGACCGCATCTTCCGCAAGGGCACGGATCCGCGCATCGACAGTTACAGCGCCTTCCACGACAACGGTCACCGCAAGTCCACCGGCCTGGCCGACTGGCTCCGCGAGCGCGGCGTCGATACGGTCTATATCGCCGGTCTGGCCGAGGATGTGTGCGTCTACTACACGGCCCTGGACGCGGTGCGCGAGGGCTTCGGCACGCACTTGGTGGAGGATGCCACCCACGGTGTCGACATGACTCCCGGCGACGTGGCGCGTTGCCTGGACGATATGCGCGAGGCCGGCGTGCGCGTCACCGACAGCAATGCCGTCCTGGCCGAGTGTGGGGCCCTGCCCGGCGCGCCGGATACCGACGCCCCGGCCGGTCTGCGCTCCTGACCGGGGCGTCTATTCCGGATACAGCAACCGGGTGACCGGGTAGCGCGCCGCCGCGGGCAGGGCATCGGCCCGCGCCGACGCGGCGTGGATCAGCTTGTCGCCGGTGACCGGCCCGAAGGCGCGGCAGGCGGCGACGTACAGGGCATGCACCGCCGCCGCCAGGGCGCGTTCGTCCAGGGCCGGCATGCTCGCCTCCCCGGCCAGCCAGCCCGTGACCGCATCGCGCCTTGGCGCCAGGGTCGGCTCGTCGGCCACGGCGGCGGCCAGTTCCTCCGGCAGTGCCGTGCCGCCGCCCGGCAGTAGCGACGCCGCGTGGCGGATATGGTCCACCAGCGCCGCGGCCACCTCGCGTGCCTGTGGCGCCGGGTAGTCGTTGTCCCCGGCGGCGGGTTCCGTGGGCTGCGTGCCGTACATGAGGGCCCGGTAGATCGCTGTCCGCAGGGTATGCCGGTCGCGCGAGTCGAGCTCGAAGCGTGTCGACAGGTCGCGCACGAAGGCGATCACCGTCGATGCCCGGCCGCTGGCGTAGCGCCGGCGCCACAGGTCGGCCGCGTCGCGCGCCTGTGCCGCGGGGAGGTGTTCGCTGAGGACCGCCTCCACGGCCCGTTGCCACTGTTCCGCCATGATCAGCGTGACGGCCCGCCGGGCGGCTGGAACTCGGGATAGCCGATGTCGGCGTGCTCCGTGTAATCCAGCCCGTGCTGCTCGTGCAGGGTGCTGGCGCGCAGTGACAGGAAGCCGCGCAACAGCCCGAACAGCAACAGCGCGGCGGGGAAGGTCCAGATGAAGGCGGCGCCGATGCCGATCGCCTGGATCGCGATCCGGCCGCCGTCGAACAGGCCGTCGACATGGAATAGGCCCGCCGCCAGCGTGCCCCAGGCGCCGGCGAAGGCGTGTACCGGTACCGCGCCGACGACATCGTCCACCCGCAGGGCCTCCAGGAAGCGGCTGCCGAGCACCGCGACCGCGCCGCCGATCAGGCCCGTAATCACCGCGAACGGGGCGGTCATGCTGGCGCAGCCCGCCGTGATCGCCACCAGTCCGGCGAGCGCACCGTTGAGGATGGCCATCGCCGCCGGCGGCCGCCGCAGCAGGTACAGGGCCGCCAGCGTGCCCACGGCGCCGGCGGCCGCGGCGAGCTGGGTGTTCATCAACACCGTGCCCACCGCCGCCTCCGCGGCCAGGGTGCTGCCGCCGTTGAACCCGAACCAGCCCAGCCAGAGGATGAACACCCCCAGGGCGACCATCGGCAGGTTATGCCCCGGAATGGTGCGCACGCCGCCGTCCGCGCCGAAGCGTCCCAGGCGGGGGCCGAGTACCAGCACCGCGGCCAGGGCGCACCAGCCGCCCACGGAATGGACCACCGTGGAGCCGGCGAAATCGACGAAGCCCAGGTCGGCCAACCAGCCGCTGCCGCCGCGGAAGCCGCCCCACACCCAACTGCCGAACACCGGATAGATCAGGGCCGTGAGCGCGATCGAGCCGAGTACGTACGGCCAGAAGCGCATGCGCTCCGCGACCGCGCCCGACACGATGGTCGCCGCCGTGGCCGCGAACATGGCCTGGTAGACGAAGAACACCGCCTCGCCGCCGTCGGCGCCGTCGAAGCCGAAGCCGTCCGTGCCCAGCCAGCCGCTGGGGTTGGCGCCGAACATCAAGCCGTAGCCCACCGCCCAGAACGCCAGGATGCCGAAGCACAGGTCGGCGTAGTTCTTGAGGATCACGTTGGTGGCGTTCTTGGCGCGCGTGCAGCCGCCCTCCAGCAGGGCGAAGCCCGCCTGCATGAAGAACACCAGGGCCGCGGCCATCGCCACCCAGGCGATGTCCGCCGGCGCCTGCAGCACGCCCTCGGCCGCGCGCGCCGGCGCCGAGCCCAGTAGGAGCGCGGCCGACAGCGCCGCGGCGCGGCGGCGACGAAACGGATGCGTCATGCGGTTCCCCCGGAAAATATGTCGGATATCGATCTGCAAGAACGGTGCCGGCTGTTGGCGCCCGACCGGGGGCTTGTTAAATTGCCGTCCTATCCCCCGCAACCCCGGGCCGAGCATGAGCGCTGCCGCACCCGATATCGCCGACGACATCCTGGAACGCACCGGCCGGCTGACCGAGGAGGTCACCCGCCCGCTGTCCGGTTCCCGCAAGATCTACGAGGCCGGCTCGCGGCCGGACCTGCGCGTGCCCATGCGCGAGATCGCGCAGGCGGACACGCCCGCCACCTTCGGTATCGAGAAAAACCCGCCGATCACGGTCTACGACACCTCCGGCCCGTACACCGACCCGGACGTGGAGATCGACCTCACCGCCGGCCTGCGGCCGCTGCGCGCGGGCTGGATCGAGGAGCGCGGCGACAGCGAGCGCCTGGCCGACTTCTCCTCCGAGTACGGCCGCCTCCGGCACGCCGAGAACGCGCTCGCACACCTGCGTTTCCCGCATCCGCCGAAGCCGCGCCGGGCCGCCGTCGGCGGCAACGTCAGCCAGATGCACTACGCGCGCCGCGGCATCGTCACCCCGGAGATGGAGTACGTGGCCCTGCGCGAGAACGCGCGCCTGGAGCGCATCCGCGACTCGCGCCTGCTGCGCCGGCATCCCGGCCAGGGATTCGGCGCCGAGCTGCCCGAGCGGGTGACGCCCGAGTTCGTGCGCGACGAGGTCGCCGCCGGCCGCGCCATCATCCCCGCCAACATCAACCACCCGGAGTCCGAGCCGATGATCATCGGCCGCAACTTCCGGGTGAAGATCAACGCCAACATGGGCACCTCGGCGGTCACCAGCTCGATCGCCGAGGAGGTGGAGAAGATGGTCTGGGCCGCCCGCTGGGGCGCCGACACCATCATGGATCTGTCCACGGGCAAGCACATCCACGAGACCCGCGAATGGCTGATCCGCAACGCGCCGGTGCCGGTGGGGACCGTGCCGATCTACCAGGCCTTGGAGAAGGTCGAGGGCAAGGCCGAGGACCTCACCTGGGAACTCTACCGCGACACCCTGATCGAGCAGGCCGAGCAGGGTGTGGACTACTTCACCATCCACGCCGGCGTGCGGCTGCCGTTCGTGCCCATGACCGCCAACCGCGTCACCGGCATCGTCTCGCGCGGCGGCTCGATCATGGCCAAGTGGTGTCTGGCCCATCACCGCGAGAGCTTCCTCTACGAGCGTTTCGAGGAGATCTGCGAGATCATGAAGGCCTACGACGTGGCCTTCTCGCTCGGCGACGGCCTGCGCCCGGGCTCGATCGCGGACGCCAACGACGAGGCCCAGATGGCCGAGCTGCGCACTCTGGGCGAGCTCACCGAGATCGCCTGGCGCCACGACTGCCAGGTCATGATCGAGGGGCCCGGCCACGTGCCCATGCAGCGCATCAAGGAGAACATGGACGCCGAGCTGGAAGCCTGCCACGAGGCGCCGTTCTATACCCTGGGACCGCTGGCCACCGATATCGCGCCGGGTTACGACCACATCACCTCGGCGATCGGCGCCTCGCAGATCGGCTGGTACGGCACCGCCATGCTTTGCTACGTGACGCCCAAGGAGCACCTGGGCCTGCCCGACCGCGACGATGTCCGCGAAGGCATCATCACCTACAAGATCGCGGCCCACGCCGCGGACCTGGCCAAGGGCCTGCCCGGCGCCCAGGTGCGCGACAACGCCCTGTCCAAGGCCCGTTTCGAGTTCCGCTGGGAGGACCAGTTCAACCTCGGCCTCGACCCCGACCGGGCACGCGGCTACCACGACGAGACCCTGCCCAAGGACAGCGCCAAGGTGGCCCACTTCTGCAGTATGTGCGGCCCCAAGTTCTGCTCCATGCGTATCTCGCAGGAGGTCCGGGAGTTCGCCGCCGAGCGCGGCATCGAGACGCCCGAGGATGCCCTCGACGCCGGCTTGTCGGAGAAGGCCGAGGAGTTCCGCGAGGGCGGGGGCGAGATATACCGATAACGAACACCGAATGTGTCGAAAAAGACTTCCTGTTTGCGCATAGGGGGTGTTGGCAGACTCGTCCGCGCGCCGCTCAGAGGGTGTCTACAAAACGTAGCGAGCAAAGGCAGACCGTAGGCCGGAGATAAGCGAAGTGCTCCCGGCATTCCCCTGCCGAAGAGCACGACGTCGGAAAGCGCCTCGGCAAGCGGCCGGCAAGAACATGGACCACAGAGGCGCACGGAGGCGCACAGAGGGACACAGAGGCAACTGACTGTTGTCCCGGCAGCCGCAAAGAAGCCTGCCCCGGACACGATCACGGTTTTCAAGCGAAAGAGGCGGATAGCCCGTTAAGGTTCGTTCCCAACCCGGCAGCTCGCGCGCCGGGGCGCTGCGCGGTCGGTGCCGTGCCGAACCAGGGCATTTGTTTATCCGCAGATGAACGCCGATTAACGCAGATCGGTCGGGGCTGCTCTTGAATCTGCGTCCATCGGCGTCATCTGCGGATCGTTTCTTCCGGGAACCGCCCGCCAAGGTCCGTTGCCGCCCCGGCAGTTCGGTCGCCGGGGCGCTGCGCGGTCGGTGCCGTGCCGAACCAGGGCATTTGTTTATCCGCAGATGAACGCCGATTAACGCAGATCGGTCGGGGCTGCTCTTGAATCTGCGTCCATCGGCGTCATCTGTGGATTCTTTCTTCCGGGAAACGCCTCGGCAAGCGGCTAGCCAGAACCTCTGCGCGCCTCCGTGCGCCTCTGTGGTTTCATATCCCGCCAACCAAAGCCCGGGTCCGGACGGCGGGAGCTCGGCCACGGGCCAGACGGCTCACTCATGCCGGTTGATTTTGTAGACACCCTCTCAGGTGTCTAAGAACAGCGGCAGGTGGGTCAGGGCGACCACGTCCCGCCAGTCGCCGGGCTCGCCCTCGGTGGCGATGGCCGCCACCGCGGCGATGTCGGCGCCCGCGCGGCGCATGAGTTGGCGCATGCCCTGCAGCGTGGAGCCGGTGCTCACCACATCGTCCAGCAGGAGCACCGGGCGGCCGCGCACCAGCGCGGCGTCCTTCTCGTCCAGGTAGAGGTGCTGCTCGACGCCGGTGGTGATGGACTCGGTCTGCAGCGCCAGGGCGTCGCCCATGTAGGTCTTGTAGCTCTTGCGCAGCACCGCGTACGGGCGATCCGTCGCGGCCGCCAGTTCGTGCGCCAGCGGCACGCTCTTGGTCTCGGGCGTGACGATGGCGTCGAAGGCGGTTCCCGCGAGCCGGTCGGCCAGGGCCGCGGCCGCGGCGCGGACCAGCGCGACGTCGCCCAGGATGTTGAGCACCGCGATCCGTAGCCCCGGCCGCACCTCGAACAGCGGCAATTCGCGGTCGAGGCCGGCGATGGTCACGGCATGGGTGTCGCGGGTCGCGGCCACGGGGTCAGCGCATCAGCTCGTAGGGCCCGCCGCGTTCCAGGGCGCGCTCGTAGGCCGGACGCGCCTGCGCCCGCTCCAGGAATCCCGCCAGCGCCGGATAGCGGCCGTCCAGGCCGCCGCGCGCCGCGGCCGCCTCCAACGGGAAGCTCATCTGGATGTCGGCGGCGGTGAATTCGTCGCCGGCGAACCAGTCTCGATCCTTGAGGCTGGCGTCGGCGAACGCCAGGGCCTCGTCGATGCGGGGGTCGAGGAACTGGCCCTGGACGCCGGCGCCGATCAGCGCGCCGAACGGCCGCATGGGCAGCGGCATGGGCGATTTCGACAGCCGGCCGAAGATCAGCTTCATGACCAGAAGGGGCATGAGCGAGCCCTCGGCGTAGTGCAGCCAGTAGGTGTAGTCCAGCCAAGCCGCGTCGTCCGCCGCCGGCTTCAGGCGGCCGTCGCCGCGGCGCTCGACCAGGTACTCGATGATGGTGCCGGATTCGGCCACAGTGACGTCGCCGTCGGTGATCACCGGCGAGCGCCCCAGCGGATGGATTTGCTTGAGCTCGGGCGGAGCGAGCATGGTCTTGGCGTCGCGCGCGTAGCGCACGACCTCGTATGCTAGGTCCAGCTCCTCCAGCAGCCACAGGATGCGCTGGGAGCGCGAGTTCTCCAGGTGATGGACGGTGATCATGCGCGGTTCCCCCGTTGGCGATGGGCAGGCGGGCAGGGTATCGTCGTTCGGCGCGGCGGGGTAGTGCCGCGGACATCCCATTGCAACCCGCACGGACAGGCATGACGGACGATTCCGGCCGGGTACGCCTGGACAAGTGGCTCTGGGCGGCCCGCTTCTTCAAGACGCGGCCGCTGGCGGCGGAGGCGGTCGCCGGCGGCAAGGTGGACGTGGCCGGTGTGCGCGCCCGCCCAGGCTATGCCGTGAAGGTCGGCGACCGGCTGGAGATCACCAAGGGCGAGCTCCGCTTCGAGGTGGTGGTCGCGGACGTCGCCGCCCGCCGCGGGCCGGCGGCCGAGGCGCAACGGTTGTACGAGGAGACGGCGGCCAGCGTCGCCGCCCGCGAGCGGGCGGCCGAGCGGCGGCGTGTCGCCGGATCGGGTGCGCCGCGACCGGAGGGCCGGCCGGACAAGAAGTCGCGGCGCCGCCTGCAGCGGGTCAAGCGCGGCGGTTGAAGGCTCCGCCGGTGCCCAGGCGAGGTAGGCCGGGATAAGCGAAGTGCTCCCGGCATTCCCCTGCCTAAGATCACGACGCTTGGTACACGGCCAGCCAGAAAATAAACCACAGAGGCGCACAGAGGGACACAGAGGAAAATGACTGTCGTCTCGGCAGCCGCAAAGAAGCCTGCCCCGGACTCGATCCGGGGGCTATCAGGGACCCAGGGAAACAATGCGTCAGGCCAGGGATGGCCGCCGTCGAGCCTACGGGGATGTATTCACGGCGTGTCCCGCGAGGCCGGATAGCCCGCCAAGGTCCGTTGCCAACCCGGCAGTTCGGTCGCCGGGGCGCTGCGCGGTCGGCGCCGTGCCGGGCCAAGGCATTTGTTTATCCACAGATTACGCCGATTAACGCAGATTGATTGGGCTGTTTTTTAATCTGCGTCCATCGGCGTCATCTGCGGATTTTTCCTGGAAACCACCCGCCACGGTCCGTTGCCAACCCGGCAATTCGGTCGCCGGGGCGCTGCGCGGTCGGTGCCGTGCCGAACCAGGGCATTTGTTTATCCGCGGATGAACGCCGATTAACGCAGATTGATTGGGCTGTTCTTTAATCTGCGTACATCAGCGTAATCTGCGGATTTTTTTACGGAAACCGCCCGCCAAGGTTCGTTGCCACCCCGACAGTTCGGTCGCCTAGGCGCTGCGCGGTCGGTGCCGTGCCGAGCCAAGGCGTTTGTTTTTATCCACAGATGACACCGATTAACGCAGATTGGTTAGGGCTGTTCTTTAATCTGCGTACATCAGCGTAATCTGTGGATTGTTTCTTCCGGGAACCACCCGCCAAGGTCCGTTACCAACCCGGCAATTCGGTCGCCGGGGCGCTACGCGGTCGGTGCCGTGCCGAGTCAAGGCATTTGTTTATCCGCGGATGGACGCCGATTAACGCAGATTGGTTGGGTTGTTCTTTAATCCGCGTACATCGGCGTAATCTGTGGATTCTTTCTTCCGGCAAGCGCCCATCAAAAACCTCTGCGCGCCTCCGTGCGCCTCTGTGGTTTCATGTGCCGCCACCAAAACCCGGGTCCGGACGGCGGGAGCTCGGCCACGGGCCGGACGGCTCACTCATACCGGTTGATTCTGTAGATACCCTTGCAGGCGCTGCTGAGAACAGCAGCCCCTTCAGACCAGCGGCGCCAGGCGCCGCCGACCGTAGGCGATGATCAGCGCCGCCGGCGCGAACATCAGCAGGCCGTAGATCGCGGACGGCATCAGCATCACCCGGCCGTCCAGCCCGCCGAGGCCGTCCAGGATGGTCGCCGCCACTACCATGCCCAGGACGGTGTTCTGGATCCCGATCTCGATGCCGAGCGTGAGCACCTGCCGCGTCCCCACGGCGAGCAGGGCGCCGAGCAGCAGGCCGAGCGCCGTCATGATCAGGTTCAGGGCGGCGGTCACGCCGCCGACGACCGCCAGCATCTGCAGCAGCGATTCGCGCGACGTCCAGACGATCACCACCAGGATGAAGACGAAGGCGAGCATCGCGAAGCGGTCGTAGGCCGGGCCGATACGCTTGGCGAAAACCGGCGCCAGGGCGCGCACGCCCATGCCCAGGCCGACCGGCAGGACGGTGTAGAGGAACACGCGCTGCATGGTCGCGGCCAATGGCAGGGGCACGTCGGCGTCGGCGCCGGCGAAGTGATCCACGGCGAGGGCGCCGTACAGCGGGATGGTGAAGACCACGATGCAGCTGTTGACCGCGGTCAGGGTGATCGACAGGGGCACGTCGCCGCGCGCCAGGTGGGACACCAGGTTGGACGTGGTCCCGCCGGGACAGGCGGCGAGCACGATCACGCCCACCGCGAGCGCCGACGGCAGATCCCAGAGCAGGGCCAGGGCGGCTCCCACCACGGGCAGCAGGACCAATTGTCCGCCGAGCCCGACCGCCACCGCGCGCGGGTAACTCGCGAGCCGCAGGAAGTCGCGCACGGTCAGGGTCATGCCCATGCCGAACATGATCAGGATCAGGGTGCCCGGCAGGGCGATGTCCACCAGGATGTCGACGTCGGACTCCATTCCGCCTCCGGCTGCCCATGGTCGTATCACCGTGCCGGCAGTCTACCCCGGCACCGGACATTGCTGCAGACTGGGCGCTTCGCAAACC
Organism: Salinisphaera sp. PC39; assembly: GCF_040361335.1. Taxonomy (NCBI): domain Bacteria; kingdom Pseudomonadati; phylum Pseudomonadota; class Gammaproteobacteria; order Salinisphaerales; family Salinisphaeraceae; genus Salinisphaera; species Salinisphaera sp. PC39. The sequence continues at coordinate 374,983 of NZ_APNM01000001.1, forward strand.
GCCGGAGATATCGCATGCGCGAACATCCGATCGAAGCCTGGCACCGGCTCGCCAATGCCGGCGACACCGCCGGTCTGGACGATCTTCTGGCCGAGGATGCCGTCTTCCACTCGCCGGTGGTGCACACGCCGCAGGCCGGCAAGGCGGTGACCAAGGCCTACCTGAGCGCGGCCTTCGCGGTCCTGCTCGGCGACCGTTTCCGTTACGTGCGTGAGATCGTGGACGAACGCGACGCGGTGCTGGAGTTCGAGACCGAGATCGAGGGGGTCCACATCAACGGTGTCGATCTCATCCGCTGGAACGACGACGGCCGGATCACGGACTTCAAGGTGATGATCCGGCCGCTCAAGGCGATCGAGCTGATCCACCGGCTCATGGCCGGTCAGCTCCAGGGTTAGCCGAGTCAGGGATCGACGCGGCGGCGCGCGGGCCGCGGCACGAAGGCTTCGAAGCGTCGCAGCAACGTCTCCGGCTCCGGTTCGATCAGCAGCAGTTCGCGGTGCGCGGGGCGCACGAAGCCGGCCGCCACCGCCCCGTCCAGGAACCGGGCCAGGGGCGCGTAATAGTCCGCCGTGTCGACGGCGCCGCAAGGCTTGGCGTGCAGGCCGAGTTGCGCCCAGGTGAGCATCTCGAAGAGTTCCTCCAGCGTGCCCAGCCCGCCGGGTAGCGCCACGAAGGCGTCCGCCAGTTCCGCCATGGTCGCCTTGCGTTCGTGCATCGAGGCCACCACCCGCAGGTCGGTGAGGCCGGGGTGCGCCACCTCGCGGCGCATCAGGGTCTCGGGGATCACGCCCACGACGCGGCCGCCGGCCGCCAGCATGGCATCGGCCAGCGCGCCCATCAGGCCCACCCCGGCGCCGCCGTAGACCAGCCCGATGTCGCGTGCCGCCAGGCCGCGGGCGAGGTCCGCCGCGGCCGCGGCGTAGGCGGGATCGCGGCCGGTGCTGGAGCCGCAGTAAACGCAGACGGCACGCAGCGCGTTGTCTTGTTGACGGCTCATGGCACGGTCATGATAGGCGGCCGCGACGCCGGCTGCATGCCGGTGCCGGGGATGGGTCGACGTGGCTTCAACCATCGGGAGGGTGATCATGCTGTTCGCCTGGATCGGTATCGCGGCCGGCGCCGGCCTGCTGTATGTGGGTGCCGAGGGCCTGGTTCGGGGCAGCGCGTCGCTGGCCGTGCGGCTGGGACTGACCCCGCTGGTGATCGGACTCACCGTGGTCGCGATGGGCACCAGCATGCCGGAGATGGTGGTCAGCGTGGATGCCGCTCTGGATGGCCGCGGCGGTCTCGCCGTGGGCAACGTCGTCGGTTCCAATATCGGCAATATCGGCCTGATCCTGGCGCTGGCGGCACTGGTTTCGCCGCTGGCGGTCAAGGCGCAGATCCTGCGGCTGGATATGCCGGTCCTGATGGTGGTGTCCCTGCTGCTGGTCGCATTGCTGGCGGATGGCGCCCTGGGCCGTCTGGAGGCGGGTGCGCTGGCGGTCGGCGCGGTGCTTTACACCGTGTTCAACCTGCGCCTCGCCCGCCGCGAGTCGGCGGCGGTCCAGGCCGAGTTCGCCGAGGCCCTGCCCGCGCCCGCGGGCTCGGCCGGACGCGACCTGACGCTGGTGATCGGCGGGCTCGCCCTGCTGGTGCTCGGCGCCCGCGTGCTGGTGCTCTCGGCCGTTGCCATAGCGACGGGTGCGGGCCTCAGCGAGGTCGTGATCGGCCTGACCGTGGTCGCCGTCGGCACCAGCCTGCCCGAACTGGCGACCTCCGTTGTGGCGGCGCGCAAGGGCGAGGGCGATATCGCCGTGGGCAATGTGATCGGTTCCAACCTGTTCAACATCCTCGGCATCCTCGGCGTCACCGCGTTGATACGGCCTCTGGACGCCGGCGGCCTGGCGATGGCGGACCTCTGGCTGATGGTCGGCTTCACGGCGCTGCTGGGCGTGTTCATGTTCACCGGCACCCGGGTCCGGCGCGGCGAGGGGGCGGTCCTGCTGCTGCTCTACGTGGCCTACATCGCCTATCTGTTGCTGCGATGACGGACGCCAAGCCCTACGCCGCCGCCAGCGAGCGCAATCGCGAGCCGATCCTGGCGGTGCTGCGCGAGCATTTCGCCGATCGTTCCCGGGTGCTCGAGATCGGCAGCGGCACCGGTCAGCACGCGGTGCACTTCGGGGCGCACCTGCCACACCTGACCTGGCGGACCTCGGACCGGCGCGCCAACCATCCCGGCATCCGCGCGTGGCTGACCGAGGCGGCCCTGCCCAATGTATTGCCGCCGCTGGATCTCGATGTCACCGGCGAGTGGCCCGACGAACGCTACGATGCCGCGTTCTCCGCCAACACGCTGCATATCATGGCCTGGGCGGAGGTGACGGCGATGTTCGCGGGCCTGGACCGCGTGCTGGCGGCGGATGCCACGCTGGCCATCTACGGTCCCTTCCACTACGGGGGGCGGGCCACCAGCGACAGCAACGCGCGCTTCGACGCCTCGCTGCGCAAACGGGCGCCGCACATGGGCATCCGCGACGCCGGGGACGTGGACCGGCTGGCGGCGGAGGCGGGGCTCGCCCTGGTCGCGGATGTCGCCATGCCCGCCAACAACCGTTGCCGCGTCTGGCGCCGGACGTTGCCGGACGCCTCCCGGTGAGGGAGGATGGCCGCATGGAAGCGTATCGACGACGGGTGGTCCGCGCCTGGGCGGGCTTCGACCTGGCGGTCACCGGCCTGCTGGTGCTGCCGCCGGTGGCGCGCGCGTTCCTGGGTCTCCTGCTGGAGGTCAACGCCTTTCTCGGCGGGGCCGGGCCCGAGCGCCTGACCGCGCTGGGCCTGCTGTTCGTGTGCATTACCGGCGCCCTGGGCGTGGTCTGGGCCGCGGCGCGCCTGCTGCGCCCGACGCGCGTGCTGGGCGGTATCGATGCCGGCGCCCGGCTCTGGGTGGGCGCGCTGATCGCCTGGTTCGTGGTCACCGGCGGGGTGCCGGCGATCTTCCTGCTGTTCACCGTCAGCGAGTGGGCGGGCGGCCTGCATCAGGGATGGACGCTGCTCCGGCCGGGTTCCCGCGCCCGCGCCTGACCCCCTGCCACTTCGCCGCGGCGCCGCATCGCGATAAACTATCCCGTTTTACCGTGGCCCGGCGCCCGCCGGGCGCAACGATGGCTGAGGAACGCGTCATGAGTGATCCCGTGGTGGGCATCGTGATGGGGAGCCGGTCGGACTGGCCGACCCTGCGTCACGCCAGCGACGTGCTCGCGGAGCTGGATGTCCCGCACGAATGCCGGGTGGTGTCCGCGCACCGCACGCCCGACCGTATGTTCGCCTATGCCGAGGCGGCGGCGGGGCGCGGCCTGCGCGCGATCATCGCCGGCGCCGGCGGCGCGGCGCACCTGCCGGGCATGCTCGCGGCCAAGACCGCGCTGCCCGTGCTCGGCGTGCCCGTGCGCTCGTCCGCGCTCAGCGGCCTGGATTCATTGCTGTCGATCGTGCAGATGCCGCGCGGGGTGCCCGTGGGCACGCTCGCCATCGGCGAGTCCGGCGCGGTCAACGCCGGATTGCTGGCGGCATCGATGCTGGCGACCACGGACACGGCCCTCGCCGAGCGCCTGGCCGCCTACCGTGCCGCGCAGACCGAGGGTGTGCCGGAGTCGGTGGAGTGAGCGCGCGGGATGCGAATCCCGTGCTGCCGCCGGCCACCGTCGGCATCGTCGGCGGCGGCCAGCTCGGCTGGCTGATGGCCGGGGCCGCCGGGCGGCTCGGCTACGACACGGTGGTGCTGGATCCCGACCCCGGCTGCACCGCCACGCGCACGGCCACGGCGCATATCGTCGCCGATTTCCGCGACCCGGACGCTCTGGCGGACCTGGCGTCGCGCTGCGACCTGCTGCTGCTGGACAACGAGCACATCCCGGGCGGCCCGTTGGCCGAGATCGCCGCGCACACGCCGGTATACCCGGCGCCCGCGGCGCTGCTGCGCATCCAGGACCGTCTCGAGCAGCGCCGGATGCTGTCCGAACTGGATGTGCCGCAATCGCCGTATCACGCCGTGGGCGATGACGACGAGTTGGCGGCGGCCATGCGCGCCGACCTGTTTCCGGGTGTGCTGAAGAGCCGGCGCGGCGGCTACGACGGTCGTGGCCAGGTGCGGGTCGCCGCCGCCGGGGATCTGCCGGAGGCCTGGGCGGCGCTGGATCGCCGGCCGGCGGTCCTGGAGCGCTGGATCGACTTCGAGCGCGAGATCTCGCTGATCCTGGTGCGCGGCCACGACGGCGAGGTCGTGTTCTTCCCGCCGTTGTGGAATCGTCACCGCGACGGCGTGCTGGCGCGCACCGAGGTGCCGGCCCCGATCGCGGACGAGGTGACCGCGGCCGGGCGCGAGCTGGTCCGGACCATGGCCGCCGCCCTCGATTACGTCGGGGTGTTCACGGTCGAGTTCTTCCTGCGGCCGGACGGCGAACTGCTGGTCAACGAGATCGCGCCGCGCGTGCATAACAGCGGCCACGTCACCCTCGACGCCTGCGCGACCTCGCAGTTCGAGCAGCAGGTGCGGGCGGCCTGCGGGTTGCCGCTGGGCAGTTGCGAGCTGCGCCACGACGCGGTCATGTACAACCTGCTGGGCGATCTCTGGGAGGCCGGCGAGCCCGATTTCACGCCGCTGCTGGCGATCCCCGACACCCGGCTCTATCTCTACCGCAAGTCGCCCCGGCCGGGGCGCAAGATGGGCCACGTGGTCACCCGGCTGGCCCACGACGAGCGCCTCGCGCGGGCGCTGGACGACCTGCGCCCGCCGCCGGCCCGCGCCGCGGGCGGTTGTGCCTGACAAGAATCCACCGATTACACGGATTTCGCGGATTTCAAGAAGCGATCACACCCGGTTCGCTGGTAAACGACGATCGGCCTGGCTTTAACGACCTTGTCGAGCTGCGGGCCGCCTCGTACGACCGCCCGCGTCCTGGAGGTGTCCCGCCTGTTCCATTACCTCTGCGGCCACGGATAGACGAGCATCTATTCGGACAAGAGCGATGAACCACAGAGGCGCACGGAGGCGCTCAGAGGTTTGGTTGGTTGTCATGCCGGATGGCGCATAGCGCCGTTCCGGCATCCAGGGACATATGCCCCGAACCCGAAGGGGGCGGAAAAGCACGCCGCCTTTCCCGCGACAATATTCTTTTTCCCTCCGTGCGCCTCTGCGCGCCTCTGTGGTTGTCTTTCTGGATTTTGTGACTTCTTCGATCTGCGTGAATCGGCGTTTATCCGCGGATCGCTTTCTGGCCCGGCAACCCGCGCAATCCGTGTAATCGGTGGATTCTAAAGACTCGTCTCGAGGCGCTGGCCCCAGGCCGTGAGGGCCTCCAGGATGCGGCGCTTTTCCGGGTCGCGGCCGGCGGGGCCCTGGGCGAGGTGCTGCAGGAGCAGGGCGTAGTCGTCCAGGCTGAGGCCGCCGTCGGGGGCGAAGCGTAGCCGGTTTTCCCGCCATTGTGCCCAGGCGTCGGCCTCCTCGCCGGTCAGCGTTTCCGGATGGTGGCGCGCCCGGTAGCGGAAGAGCAGTGTCCGCAGGCGCGGGTCCTCGAAGGCCGGCGGGTCGGCGGCCAGCGCGGCGCCGTCGAGTTGCCGCAGGCGCTCGCAGCGGTCGCGGTCGGCGTCGGGCACGAAACCGCCGTACAGGTCCTGCTCCGGGTCGTCGTTGGGCTGGAATTCGCCCAGGGCGTAGGCGGCCTGGACCTTGGCGGCCACCGCCTCGATGTCGTCGTGCAGGGCCTTCCAGTGGCGCCGGCAACGAGCCAGGTCCAGGTCGAGATCGCGGGCGCGGTCGTCGGGCAGGGTCTCCACCGGCGCCAGCACCGGACACTTGTTGACCTGCACTGCCTTGATCGGGATGCGCTCGACGTCGTCGGGCAGGTCCTCGGACGGCGTGAACAGCCGTTCGTGCAGGTCCTCCGGGGACAGCGCCAGCAGGTCGGCCGGGTCGCGCCGCAGGTCGAACACCAGGACCGCGTTGCCGTTGACCGGATGCGGGGCCAGCGGCATCACCAGGCTCAGGCAGCCCAGCTCGGCGGGGAATTTCTCGGAGACGTGCAGCACCGGCTTGTGGCCGTCCAGGTCCAGCATCGCGCGCGCCGAGCGCTTGTCGCGGTTGCCGAACACGTAGTCGTAGAGCTTGGGCCGGCGATCGCGGATCAGGCGTGCCAGGTCCAGGGTGGCGTGGACGTCGGACAGGGCGTCGTGCGCCCGCTCCTGGGCCAGGCCGTTGGCCGCCGCCAGGTCTTCCAGACGGAAACTGGGGGCGCCGTCGTCCCGGCGCGGCCAGGTGACGCCGTCCGGGCGCAGGGCGTAGGTCAGGCGCACCATGTCGATGATGTCCCAGCGCGAACAGCCCTGCTGCCATTCGCGGGCGTAGGGATCGAAGAAATTGCGCCAGGCGGTGTGGCGGGTCACCTCGTCATCGAAGCGCAGGCTGTTGTAGCCCACGCCGCAGGTGCCGGGCGCGCCCAGCTCGTCCAGCACCCGGGCGATGAATTCCGGCTCGGACACGCCGCGCGCCTCGGCCTCCTGCGGCGTGATACCGGTGATCAGGCAGGCCTCGGGATGCGGCAGATAGTCGTCGGCGGGCCGGCAGTACAGCACCAGCGGCTCGTCCACGACCTCCAGGTCCGTGTTCGTGCGCAGCCCCGCGAACTGCGCCGGTCGGTCCAGCCTCGGGTCCGCGCCGAAGGTCTCGTAGTCGTGCCAGTAAAGGGTCATGCCTTGCATGGGGTCGATAGCCTAATCCACCGACCGCCCACGCGCACAGTCCCGCTTGATGGCGGTCCGGTCGCTATGCCGTCTCCGAGGCGATTTGATGGGCATGCATCGGCGCGCCGATATGGAATCCCTGTGCCCGGTCGCATGCCATTTGCGAGAGCAGGTCGAGCACCGCGCGGTTTTCGACGCCCTCCGCCACGACCGCCAGTCCCAGTGTCGCGGCGAGCGACACGATGGCCTCTATGATGCGGTATTGCCGGGAGTCCGGTGACAGATCGCGGATAAATGACCGGTCGATCTTGATCGTGTCGGCAGGGATTCTCTGCAGGTACATCATGTTGCAATAGCCGGTGCCGAAGTCGTCGATCGCCATGGAGACGCCCAGCTCGCGCACGCTTTCCAGGGTCGATGCCACGGTATCGATCCCCTGGATGACAGCGCTCTCCGTGAATTCGACTTCCAGAACGCTCCCGTCCAGGCCGTGAGTCCGCAGGTGTGCCGCTATCCGGTCCCGCAAGCCGGGATCGGCGAGGTCCGTGGCCGAGATGTTCACGGCCACGCCCTTGACGATGCCGGCACGGTGCCATGCCGCGGCCTGCGACAAGGCGCGGTCGAGCACCCAGTCGGTCAGGTCGGACATCAAGCCCGTGTGTTCGATCGCTTCGATCAACTCCGCCGGCGATATCTCGCCCAGGGTCGGATGTCGCCATCGGAGCAATACCTCGACCCTGTCGGATGTCCCCGTCGACAGATCGATCTGCGGCTGGTACTGCAGATACAGTTGATCGTCCGATTCCAGGGCGATCGGCAGGTCCGCCATCATGCTGAAGCGGCGTCGCCGTATCTCGTCGTCGTCGGGCGTATAGAAGGCCCAGGGCCGTTTCGCCTCCAGCGCCGAATCGGCCGCGAGCGTGGCCGCGCGCAGGACGTGCTCCGCGGGGTTGTCGTAGTCCGCCATCAGGTCGGCGAGACCTATCGTCGCCATCGGCCGCAGCGAGATGCCCTGCGGGTCGCGGATCGGCTCGCACAGCGCCTCCGCGAGCCGATCCAGCGCCGTGCGCGTGAACGGCCCGGCGTAGTCGGAGATGACGAAGCCGAATCGCAATAGACCGATCCGGTAGAGGTCGTGCCCCTCGCCCAGGACGTCTTCGATTCGTCGAAGCGACTCCTGGATGAAGTCTTCGGCATAGGCGTAGCCCATGACCCGGACGATCTCGTTGAAGCGGTTGGACAGCGCGATGTCCACCGCCGCCACCAGTCGCTGCCGGCCGTCGTGCCGTGCCTGCTCGGCCTCCCGGTTCAGCACTTCCACGAATTTCCGTCGGGAATAGACGCCGGTGGTGGGATCGATGTGCGAGGCGGATTGGCGCATCTCGATCTGCGTCATCGCCAGGTCGGCCAGATCCTGAAGATTCCGGCGCTGCACGTCGCTGAAATCGTGGCGCGGCTTCTGGTCGATCACGCACAGCGTCCCCAGGGCGTGTCCCTCCGTGGTCCGTAACGGCGCACCCGCGTAGAACCGTATGCGGGGATCCTTCACCACCCAGGGATTGTCGCGGAAGCGCTCGTCCACGATCGCATCGTTGATCACCATCACATTGTGCTGGTTGATCGCGTGGGCGCAGAAGGATGCCTCTCGTGACCCGCCCTCGTGCTCGAGGCCGACCCTCGACTTGAACCATTGGCGGTCCTTGTCGAGCAGGGTCAACAGCGATACGGGCGTGTCCAGCAGACGGCTGGCCAATCGTGTGATCCGATCGAAGGCAATTTCGTTGGGCGTGTCCAGTATCCGGTAACGATGGAGCGAGGAAAGGCGTTCTCTCTCGTTCGCCGGGAGGGCGGGCTGCTTCATTCTGCGGGTACTCGGTGGGTTGGCGGTGCGCTTGGCCCGGGGATGCGCGGGCGAGGTCAGTGAAACATAGGGGGCATCACGATATCCGACACGGGGTCGCCCCGGTCAATCTTGTTATCGATCGCCCGGGGTATTTCTTTAGTCCGCTGGATTCGTTCCGCCCTTACGCATAATACGACGGTACGGATGTCGCCGTGCCTCGACGCAGAGGCCCGTGATGAAAGCCATGTGCCTCAGTCCGTTTCGAGGCGCTCCGCGGCCTCCAGCCAGGCTTCCTCGGTGGCGTCCAGACGCTTACGCAGCGCACCCTGCTCGCGCGACAGTTCGGCGACGCGGTCGTCGGCGCGTTCGTAGACCGCCGGGTCGGCGAGGGCGGTTTCCACCTCGGTCAGCTTGCGCTCCAGCGCGGCGAGTTCCTTCTCCAGTCGCTTGATCTCGTCGCGGAGCGGTTTCTGGCGCTGCCGCCGCTCGGCGGCCTCGCGCCGTTGGTCGCGGGCCGAGGGGCGCGCGCCCGCGGTCGCCGTATCGGGTTCGCCCTCGACGTTGGCCTGCTGGGCGCGCAACCAGGCGGCATAGTCGTCGAGGTCGCCGTCGAACGGTTTGCAGCGGCCGTCCGCGATACGCCAGAGGTCGTCGCAGGTGGCGTCGATCAGGTGCCGGTCGTGGGCCACCAGGACCATGGCGCCCTCGTAGTCCTGGAGCGCCCGCTCCAGGGCGTGGCGCATGTCCAGGTCGAGATGGTTGGTGGGCTCGTCCAGCAGCAGCAGGTTGGGCCGCCGGTAGACCACCAGCGCCAGGGCCAGGCGTGCCTTTTCGCCGCCCGACAGGGGCGCCACCGGTTCCAGGGCGCGGTCGCCGTGGAAGTCGAAGCCGCCGAGGAAGTCGCGCAGGGACTGCTCGGACGCCCGCGGGTCCAGGCGCTGGAGGTGGGTCAACGGGCTGGCGGCCGCGTCGAGCTGCTCGAGTTGGTGCTGGGCGAAGTAGCCGACCTTGAGATAGCGGTCCCGCTGCATGTCGCCGTCCAGGGCGGGCAGTTCCCCCGCCAGCAGGCGCATGACGGTGGACTTGCCGGCGCCGTTGCGGCCGAGCAGGGCGATGCGGTCGCCCGGGGCCAGTGTCAGCTTGATGCCCGAGACCAGGGGGGTGTCGCCATGGCCCACGGCGGCGCCGTCCAGCCGCAGCAGCCAGGTCGGCAGCCGCTCGGGCGACAGGAAACGGAACGAGAAGGGGGCGTCCCAGTGCGCCGGCGCCGTCCGGGTCATGCGCTCCATCTGCTTGAGTCGGCTCTGGGCCTGCCGGGCCTTGGTGGCCTTGGCGCGGAAACGGTCGACGAAGGCCTGCATCTCCGCGAGCCGCTTCTGCTGCGCCTCGTGCTCGGCCTGCTGGTGCGCGGCGCGCTCCGCGCGCAGCTTCTCGAAGGCGGAGTAGCCGCCCGTGTAGAGGGTGGCGGTCCGGCGCTCCAGGTGCAGGGTATGCGTGGCCACGGCGTCCAGGAAGTCGCGATCGTGCGAGATCACCATCAGGGTGCCGGGGTAGGCGGCGAGATAGTCCTGCAGCCACAGCACCGCGTCCAGGTCGAGGTGGTTGGTGGGCTCGTCCAGCAGGAGCAGCTCGGCGCGGCACATCAGGGCCCGGGCCAGGTTGAGGCGCATGCGCCAGCCGCCGGAGAAGGCGTCGATGGGCTGTTCCTGGGTCGCCGGGGCGAAACCCAGACCGTGCATCAGCCGTGCCGCGCGGGCGCGGGCGGCGTAGCCGCCGATGGCGAGCATGCGTTCGTGCAGGGCGCCCAGGCGCCCGGTATCGCCGTCGCCGGCCTCGGCGCGGGCGATGTCGGTCTCCAGTTCGCGCAGCTCGCTGTCGCCGTCGAGCACGTATTCGACCGCGGGACGGTCGCCGCTCGGCGCCTCTTGTCGGACCGCGGCGACGGTCAGGGCGGCCGGGACTTCGACCTCGCCGGCGTCCGGCGCCAATTCGCCCAACAGCAGGGCGAACAGGCTCGACTTGCCGGTGCCGTTGCGGCCGACGACGCCGACCCGCTGGCCGGCATGGACGGTCAGCGAGACATCGTGGAGCAGCGGCTGCGGGCCGCGGCGCAGGGTGACGCGATCGATCCTGAGCATGGCGCGCGCAAGTGTACGGCATGCGTTGTGGTTTCGCCGGGCCGTGGCCTGTATCGTCGTTGCCGTTCCGGCTTCGAGCCGGCGTGCGGAGAAGGCGAAGGATGACGCTGCTGTTTCTGTATCTGGGTCTCGCGCTGTTCGTGTCGTTCCTGTGCTCGGTGCTGGAGGCGGTGCTGCTCTCGGTGACGCCCGCCTACGTGTCCCTGATGGAGCGGCGCGGCGGCGACACCGGCCGGCGGCTGCGCGTCCTCAAGGCGGATATCGACCGGCCGCTGTCGGCGCTGCTCAGCCTCAACACCATCGCCCACACCGTGGGCGCGGCCGGCGTGGGCGCCCAGGCCCAGGCGGTCTTCGGCAACGAGTACGTCACCGCGACCTCGGCGGTGCTCACGTTCCTGATCCTGGTGTTCTCCGAGATCATCCCCAAGACGCTGGGAGCGACCCACTGGCGGCGCCTGGCGCCGCTTGCGGCGGTGATCCTGCGCTTCATGATCGTCGCCCTGTACCCGCTGGTGCTGATGTCGATGGCGATCACCCGCCTGATGGCGCGGGACGCGGCCGGCCCGGCGTTCAGCCGCGAGGAGATCTACGCCATGGCGGAGCACGGCGCCCGCGAGGGCGTGTTCCGGGCCGACGAATCGCGCGTGTTCCAGAGCCTGATGCGTTTCGGCTCCCTGATGACGCGCGACGTCCTGACGCCGCGGGTGGTGATGGCGAGCTTCGACGAGGCGGATACCGTGGCCGAGGCCTTCGCGCGTCTACAGCGCCGCCGCTTCTCGCGGCTGCCGGTCTACCGCGACGATCCCGAGACGATCACCGGTTACGTTTTGCTCAGCGACATCCTGATGGCGGTCGCCGCCGACGAGCACGACCGTCTGCTGCGCGACTTGCGTCGCGAGGTGTTGCGGGTGCCGGCGACGCTCTCCCTGCGCGAGCTGTTCCGCAAGCTGCTGGAGCGGCGCGAGCACCTGGCGGTGGTGGTCGACGAGTATGGCGGTCTCGTCGGTCTGGTCACGCTGGAGGATGTGGTCGAGACCCTGCTCGGCCTGGAGATCGTGGACGAAACCGACCGCACCCGGGACATGCGCGAGCTGGCGCGGCGGCAGTGGCTGCAGCGCGCCAAGCGCATGGGCGTGGTCGATCCCGACAGCGAGATCGACCGCCTGGATGTGCCCGGCAGCGGGGACCGGGACGGCTGAGGCCGTCCCGGTCCCGCCGTCTCAGGCCGACGGCCGGCGGCGGCCCGATCGCTGTCCGCCGCGGCGCCGTTTGCCCGCGGGACGTCGGTCGCCGCGTTCACCCGCGGCCTGCGTCGGCCGCCGGCCGCCGGGCCGGCCGTTGCGGGCGCCGCGCGGCGGGCGGTCGTCCTCGGGCGTGGCCGCGTGCGCCGGCATCTCGAAGCCGTCCACCGCCATCTCAGGGATGCTCCGGCCCAGCAGCCGCTGGATGCCCTTCAGGTAGGCGCGTTCCTCGGCGTCCACCAGCGACAGTGCCTGGCCCTCGCTGCCGGCCCGGCCGGTGCGGCCGATGCGGTGGACGTAGTCCTCCGGTACGTTCGGCAGCTCGTAGTTGATGACGTGGGGTAGGGCGTCGATGTCGATGCCGCGCGCGGCGATGTCGGTGGCCACGAGGACCCGTACCGACCCGCTCTTGAAACCGTCCAGCGCCTTGGTGCGCGCGCCCTGACTCTTGTTGCCGTGCAGGGCGGCGGCGGTCAGGCCGTCGGTCTCGAGCTGCTGGCACAGGCGGTTGGCGCCGTGCTTGGTGCGGGTGAAGACCAGCACCTGGCGCCAGTTGTTGCTGCCGATGAGCCAAGAAAGCAGGGCCCGCTTTTCCTTCTTGGGCGTGTGCACGATCCGCTGGTCCACGAGCTCGGCCGGGGCGTTACGGGGCGCGACGTCGATCGACACCGGGTTGTGCAGGAGACTGCCGGCGAGCCGGCGGATGTCGTCCGAGAAGGTCGCGGAGAACAGCAGGTTCTGGCGTTTGGCCGGCAGGCGCTCGATCAGGCGGCGGATGTCGCGGATGAAGCCCATGTCCAGCATGCGGTCGGCCTCGTCGAGAACCAGGCATTCGATGCCCGACAGGTCGGCGGCGTCCTGCTGCACCAGATCGAGCAGGCGGCCGGGCGTGGCGACCACCAGGTCGACGCCGCGCCGGAATGCGTCGATCTGCGGACCGAAACCGACGCCGCCGAAGATCACCGCGGTGCGGATCGGCAGGTCGCGGCCATAGGTGCGGGCGCTCTCGGCCACCTGCGCCGCCAGTTCGCGGGTGGGCGTGAGCACGAGGGCGCGCGGCCGGCGCGGGCCGCGGCCCGGCGTTTGTGCCAGGTGCTGTAGCAGCGGCAGCGCAAACGCGGCGGTCTTGCCCGTGCCGGTCTGGGCCGCGGCGAGCACGTCGCGACCGTCGAGCACGGCGGGTATTGCGCGGGCCTGGATGGGCGTGGTGGCGGTGTAGCCCTCGCGGGCGACGGCCGTCTGAAGGGTCTCGATGAGACCGAGTTCGGAAAATGCTGTCAAGGAATGACTCCGGTGTGGGCCTGCGTCGCATGTTGTGCGCCGTCCGGTCCAGACCGCGGGGTAAATAACGGGGATCGTGCGCGTCGTGTCCGACGCGGCGGGATGCGTGAAGCCGTCCGGGGATGCTTCGGGCGCCAGACCGGCGGGCGCCACAACCGGCGGGACCGAGTATACGCGGTAACCGCGGGAAGCGATACAGTCCGCGTCACGAAAAAAGGCCCCGGCATTGCCGGGGCCTCTCGGTTCCGGGCGATGCTTGGCGTCAGCCCTTCGCGTAGGCCTCGATCGACTTGGTGATCTCGGCCTTGGCCTTGGCCACGCCTTCCCAGCCGGTGATCTTGACCCACTTGCCCTTCTCGAGATCCTTGTAGTGCTCGAAGAAGTGCTGGATCTTGTTGCGGAAACGCTCGTCGAGGTCGTCCAGGTCCTGCACGTCCTTGTAATAGTCGGTGGCCACCTTGTCGGTGGGCACGGCGATGACCTTGGCGTCCAGGCCGGATTCGTCCTCGGTACCGAGCACCGCGACCGGGCGGCACTTGATGACCGAGCCCGGCACGATCGGGTACGGGGTCGGCACCAGGACGTCGACGGGGTCGCCGTCGTCGTACAGGGTCCGGGGCACGAAGCCGTAGTTGGCCGGGTAGTGCATGGCCACGTTCATGAACCGGTCCACCATCAGGCAACCGCTGTCCTTGTCGACTTCGTACTTGACGGCATTGCTGCCGGCGACGATCTCGATGACGACATTGATCTCGTCGGGCGGGTTCTTGCCCGCGCTCAACGCTTCGTAACCCATGAAATTCCCCTTCTGGAAGATGGTTCGGACTCTCGGGGCGCGCGATTATACCGCAGGCGGGCCGTTGCCCGTGGCGGCCCGGCTCAAATCTCGAAATCGCGCCCGGTCTTCTTGGGCACCGCCACGTTCTTGAGGCGCACGTACTGGGGCAGGCCGCCGACGTACGGCGGGTAGTCCTCGCCCATGATCAGGGGCGCCAGGTGGCGGCGGCAGGCCTCGGTGATGTGGAAGCCGTCGTCGGTGATGAACTCGCGCGGCACCTTGCGTTCCACGTTGGCGATCTCGTCCAGCGGGGCCTCGCCCAGGGTCCACTCGTAGGGCTCGTCGCTGACCCGGTCGATGGTCACCATCACGCCGGATTTGCCCGCCGCGGCGTATTCCACCGCCGCGCGGCCGACGGCATAGGACTGCTCCAGGTCGGTGGCGGAGGCGATGTGCCGCGCCGCCCGCATCAGGTAGTCGGCGATGGCGTAGTGGTACTTGTGGCCGAGCTCGCTCTTGATGCGATCGGCCAGCAGCGGGGCGACGCCGCCGAGCTGGGAGTGGCCGAAGGCGTCGGTGGTGCCGGCCTCCGAAAGGAAGCGGCCGTCCTGGGTGCGCAGCCCCTCCGAGGCGACGATGGTGCAGTAGCCGAAGCGCTCGACGCAGTTGTCGACCTTGGCCAGGAACGCCGGTTCGTCGTAGGCAATCTCCGGGAACAGGACGATGTGGGGGTCGCCCCCCTCGCCCTCGGCGGCGAGGCCGCCGGCGGCCGCGGTCCAGCCGGCGTGCCGGCCCATGACCTCGAGGATGAAGACCTTGGTGGAGGTCTTGCTCATGCTCGCGAGATCGAACCCGGCCTCGCGGATGGATACCGCGGTGTACTTGGCGACGGAACCGAAACCGGGACAGCAATCGGTGTGCGGCAGGTCGTTGTCCATGGTCTTGGGGATGTGGATCGCCTGCACCGGATAACCCATCTCCGCGGACAGCCGGCTCACCTTGAGACAGGTATCGGCCGAGTCGCCGCCGCCGTTGTAGAAGAAATAGCCGATGTCATGCGCCTTGAAAACTTCGATCAGACGCTCGTACTGGGCGCGGTTCTCCTCCAGGCCCTTCAGCTTGTAGCGCGCCGAGCCGAAGGCGCCGGCGGGCGTGTGCCTGAGCGCGGCGATCGCGCCGGGGCTCTCCGCGCTGGTGTCGATGAGGTCCTCGGTGAGGGCGCCGATGATGCCGTCGCGACCGGCGTAGACCTTGCCGATGGTCTCGGGATGCTCGCGGGCGGCCTCGATCACGCCGGCGGCGCTGGCGTTGATGACCGCGGTGACCCCGCCGCTTTGCGCGTAAAAGGCATTCTTGGCTGCCATGCTCCGATAACTCCCCTGGACTGATGCGGATTACTCGCGAGGCGCCCTGTCGATCCGCTCGCATCGGGGCGATATCCCGCGGATCGGCAAGACGGGCCGGACCCGGTCCGGCCGGCGCGTGCCGCGCTCCCGAAGCGCGTTCAGGGGCCGGCAAACGCGTGAATGATACCGGCAATACGGGGCCGCGGAAAATTGACTTGCCCCGCACGCGCGGGTAGGGTTTCGGCTCTTTCCGGCGCCAGCCCCGTCCCGTCCCGACGCGGGCCGGCGCATCCCAACTGGCCTGTTTTACCGGCCTTATCGATTCCTTCGGGGGAGTTCGACATGAGGATCGTGCTGTTCGGTGCGCCCGGCACCGGCAAGGGAACGCAGAGCGAGAAGCTGGTCGCCGAGTTCGGTGTCCCGCAGATTTCCACCGGCGACCTGCTCCGCCAGGCGGTGGCCGACGGCACCGAGCTGGGCAAGCGCGCCAAGGCGGCCATGGACGCCGGCGAGCTGGTTTCCGACGACGTCGTGATCGGCATGATCCGGGAGCGCCTCAACGAGCCGGACACCGGCAACGGTTTCATCCTGGACGGTTTCCCGCGCAGCCTGACCCAGGCCGAGGCCCTGGACGAGCTGCTGGCGGACATGGGCCGTCCGATCCAGGCCGTGATCCATCTCGAGGTGGACAACGAAGAGATCGTTCAGCGCCTGCTCGATCGCGGCCGCGCCGACGACAACGAGGACACCATCCGCAACCGCCTCCAGGTGTTCCAGAACCAGACCCAGCCGCTGATCGAATACTACCGGCAACAGGGCAAGTTCACCGCGGTGGACGGCATGGGCACCGTCGACGAAATCTACGCCCGCATCAAGGACGCCCTGCCCGCGTAGAAAGCTTCCTGAAGCAGTTCATCCGCCGATGGACGCTGATGGACGCAGATAAAAAAAACGCCGGCTCGCGGATAAATCGTGAATCCACCGATTACACGGATTTCGCGGATTTGAAGAAGGGGTCACAACTGGGCCCGCCGGACTCTTTGCCGTCTGCTGGTTGCGGAGAACGATTCCTGAAGAGGTTGTCTGCAGATAAACGCAGATGGACGCAGATAAAAACACTTTCGTTCTGGTAAGTTATTGAATCCAAATATTTCACGGACTTTCCGGATTCAAGGTCGGCTTGCGATCAGTCTGCCGGCAGCGTCGATCACTCTGGATTTTTGACTGGCTGTATCTGCGTCAATCGGCGTTCATCTGCGGATTATTTCCTGCCTTGAATCCGCGTAATCCGTGGATTATAGATCAGTGCGCCTCGCCGCAAACGGCTCCGCCGGGCCTTGTCCGCCTGCCGGCTGCGGAGAACGATTCCCGAAGACATGCATCCGCGGATAAACGCAGATGGACGCCGATTGGAAACGGCAGCTTGCGGATAATTCGCGAATCCACCGATTACACGGATTGCACGGAGTTAAGTCAGGTCGCGATCAGTCTGTCGACAATCCCGACCGAACCGGTTTTTGTCTGCGTCCATCGGCGTACATCCGCGGATTGTTTCCTGCCCTGAAATCCGCGTCATCCGTGCAATCCGTGGATTCCTGAACGGGCGCCGGCGTCAGTCGGGTTCGATCCAGTCCACGCCCGTCTCCGCGCCGCGCAGCGCGGTCTTGCCTTCCAGCAGGTCCAGCAGCGCCTGACCGGCGGCCTCGCGCCGCCAGCCCTTGAGCAGCGGCAGGTCCCGTTCGCCCGCCACCAGCCGTTCCAGGTCCTTGCGGTTGGCGAGGGTGCCGGCGGCGATGCCGGTGGCCGCCGACCGTTCGCGCAGGCCCGCCATCGCCAGGTCCACCAGCGGCTGGCGTTCCGGCGGCAGCGGTGCCGGCGCCGGCTCCTCCACGCCCGGGGGCGCCGGGCCCTCGGCGGCGGCCGCGATCAGCTCGACCAGGGTCTTGCCGTGCTTGCGGCGGACGTTCTCCGGCAGGTTCCGGATCTTGCCCAGTTCGGTCTCGTCGCCCGGGCGCTTCTGGGCCAGCGTCAGCAGTACCTCGTCCTTGAGGATCCAGCCGCGTGGCCGGTCGCCGGTCATGGCGGCATGCTCGCGCCATTCCGCGAGCCGGGCCAGTGCCCGCCGCTGTCCCGGCCGCAGGCGCTGGCCGCCGCGTACCCGGCGCCAGGCGGCGGCCGGGTCGGGACGGTAACGGTTCGCGTCCAGCAGGGTCTCGAACTCGGGGTCCAGCCAGTCGCGCCGGCCGCGCCGCTCCAGTTCGGCCTCCATGTCCGGGAACAGCCGGGCGAGGTAGCGCACGTCGTCGGCGGCGTAGTCCAGTTCCTCGGTGGACAGCGGCCGTCGCGACCAGTCGCTGCGGGTATGGCTCTTGTCCAGGGTCACGCCCAGGCGATCGGCCACCAGGCGGGCGTAGCCGATCTGGTCGGGATAGCCCAGCAGGGTGGCGGCGATCTGGGTGTCGAACACCGGTCGCGGCAGCTCGCCGGCGGTCTGCAGCAGGACTTCCATGTCCTGGCCGGCGGCGTGGAAGACCTTGGTGACGGATGCGTCGGTCCACAGCTCGGTCAGGGGCGACAGGTCCGCGAGCGCCAGGGGGTCCACGCAGGCCAGTTCGGTGTCGGTGGCGAGTTGGACCAGACAGAGTTTGGGGTAGTAGGTCCGCTCGCGCATGAACTCGGTGTCCACCGCGACCCACGCCGACTTGCGCAGGCGCTGCACGAGATCGCGCAGGGCCTCGACGTCCGCGATCACGGCGACGGATTCCGACGTGTCCGGTATCATGCCCGCTCGTTCCGAAAGTGAATGGTCATGCTGTCCCAACTGTTGCGCGTCACCGTGGATTTGCTGCTGCTGCGCCGCGGTCCGCAGGACCTGCCCAGCGACTGGGGCCTGCTCGGCGGCGTGGGCATCCTCTATTGTAGCCTGACGTTCGTCCAGGTGCGGATGGTGGCCTCGGCGCTGCCCGCGATCGCCCAGACGGTGACGGCGGTGCTGCTGCTGGCGCTGTTCGTGCACTCGGTCCTGCGCTGGCGGGGCGTGCCGGAGCGCTTCGTGCAAACCCTGACCGGCCTGCTCGTCGTGGGCGCCGTGCTCACGCTGTTGATGCTCGGTCCCACGGCGGCGCTGGCGCCCTTCCTGGAAGCGCTGGCCGAAGCCGGTGATCCCGAGGCCGTACCGCAACCGCCGGGCATGGTGATCCTGGCCTATCTCGTGATCGGCATCTGGGGGCTGGTGGCCTACGGGCATATCTATCGTCACGCCCTGGGCGTGAACCTGTGGCTGGGCGTGGCGACCGCCGTCGGTTTCGAGATCGTGTTGTTCCTGGCCTTCTCGCTGCTCGGCGTCGCCGGCTGATGCATCTGCATATCCTCGGCGTCGGCGGCACCTTCATGGCGGGTGTCGCCCTGCTGGCGCGCGCCGCAGGGCACCGCGTGACCGGGTCCGATCAGGGCCTGTATCCGCCCATGAGCACCCAGCTCGACGAGGCCGGTATCGAGGTCCTGGAGGGATACCGTCCCGAGCATCTCGATCCGGCGCCGGACGTGGTCGTGATCGGCAACGCCCTGTCGCGCGGCAATCCCGCGGTGGAGCATGTGCTCGATGCCGGCCTGCCGTACATCTCGGGGCCGCAATGGCTGGCGGAGAACGTGCTCGCCGGGCGCTGGGTGCTCGCGGTGGCCGGTACCCACGGCAAGACCACGACCGCCAGCATGCTCGCCTGGTTGCTGGAGGATGCCGGCCTGAGCCCCGGGTTCCTGATCGGCGGTATCCCGGGCGGCTTCGGGCTCTCGGCCCGTCTGGGCGAATCCGATTTCTTCGTGGTCGAGGCGGACGAGTACGACACCGCCTTCTTCGACAAGCGCTCCAAGTTCGTCCACTACCGGCCGCGGACCCTTGTGCTGAACAATCTCGAGTTCGATCACGCGGATATCTTCGACAATCTGGAGGCGATAAAGCGCCAATTCCATCATCTGGTGCGGACGGTGCCCGGACAGGGACGGATTATCGTCAACGGCGCCGACGCCGCCCTGTCGGACGTGCTGGCGCGCGGCTGCTGGAGCGAGGTCGAGCGATTCGACACCGCTGACGGCTGGACGGCCGAGCCGGGGGCGTCGGGTTTCACCGTCGCGTACGCGGGGCAGGGGCTCGGACACGCCGAGTGCCCGCTGCCGGGCCGGCACAACCGCAGCAACGCCCTCGCCGCGATCGCGGCCGCGCGCCATGTGGGCGTCGCGCCGGAACGCGCGATCGCGTCGTTGGCGGGTTTCCCCGGCGTCAAGCGTCGCATGGAGCTGCGCGGCGAGGCCGGCGGCGTCGCGGTCTATGACGATTTCGCCCACCATCCCACCGCCATCGAGACCACCCTGGCCGGTGCCGTGGGGGCGGGACGGTTGATCGCGGTACTGGACCTGCGTTCCAACACCATGCGCATGGGTGTGCATCGCGACCGGCTGGCGGCGAGCCTGGCCGACGCCGATTTCAGCGTGGTGCACCGGGCGCCGGATATCGCCTGGGACGTGGCCGGCGCGCTGGCGCCGCTGGGCGATCGTGCGCGTGTGGTGGCCGATGTCGATGCCGCGGCCGAGGCCGCGGTCGCGGCGGCCCGGCCCGGCGACCGGATACTGGTCATGAGCAACGGCGGCTTCGGCGGTATCCACGACAAGCTCCTGGCGATGCTGGCGCGCCGCGCATAAAAAAGACGGCCAGGGAAACCGTGGCCGTCCAATAAGCGGAGGATGGGGGAGGGAGTTGTGTGCCGGGTCTCGGTCCGGCGGGGACTCGCTCGGGGGTCGGACGCTTGCCTGAAACCGCTCAGAAACGGAATTCGAGATTCGCCGAGGCCAGGTCGACGTCGGTGTCGTCCAGCTCGAAGCGCTCGTACTCCAGGCGCAGCCCGAAGGCGCCGCCGAGTCCGATGCGGGTGCCGACCCCGTAGAACGGATCCTCACCGTCGTCGCTGCCGGAAACCAGCGGCCCGCTGACGTCGAGGTCCCAGGCGAGCATGCCGCCCTTGCCGTACACCGAGAACGCCTCGTTCACGGGGACCTGCGCCAGGACCGCGGCGGTGAAACCGTCGGCGTCCGCTTCGTAGCCGCCGTCCTCGGCCTCGGCGAAATCGGTGTACCCGATCTCCAGACCGACGTAGCGGTTGAGCATCGCGCCGATGAACCCGCGGTAGGCCTCGCGCTCGTCCTTGAAATCGTCGTCGTCGTCCGGGAACTCCTCATCCTCGACGCGGTAGTAACCGATGCCGCCGCCCAGGTACCCGTGCGGCTCCAGCCCGGAGGTCTGGGCCACGGCCGGCGCCGATACGCCCAGGGCGGGGGCGAGCGCGAGCAATGCCAGATAGCCGGGAATCCGTATCTGCATGTGTTGCTCCTTCTTGCTTGTCGGCGGATGAAAGGTTTCGCACTGGTCGGGCCGGGACACGCCGAGGCACGAGGGGGGACCGGGAAATGCCGGCCCGACCAGGCGAAAACTCGTCGAACTCTGTCGGAGCGGAAGGTTTCGCACTGGCCGGGCCGGGACACGCCGAGGCACGAGGGGGGACCGGGAGATGCCGGCCCGGCCAGGCGAAAACTCGTCGAACTCCTTGCTTGACTCGCGTCGTACTCCGATCGCTTCGTCCGTTTGCCATGCACAGGGAGCAACCCCCGTGCCAAGAATAATTAGTGCTTTATTTACAGTGAGTTATATTTTTATTGGGGCGGTGTCGTCGGCCGTGATCGGTGATCGGGGCCACAGCGGCCGGCAAAGCGTCGTCGGAACCCGACAGCAAGGCCCGTCAGCGGCCGCGGTGCCGGGGTCGGTCGGCACGAGGGCCGGCCCATCGGGACCGGCCGGGGGGACGGCCGGTCCGCCGGGAATGCGATGGGACGCGGTTCCGGCGGCTAGGGGATATCCGGCCGTGAGGCACGAGCCGGTTGCGGTGGTGACTGTCGCCCGGCGGCGACACTATTCACGTGTCGAATTTCAACTTATTGATATGAAAAGGTAAAAGCTGTCGCCGATAGGCGACAGTCAGTCGGATTTGAAAGCCGAGGGCTGGATCGAGTGCCGGTCCAGGAGCTTGTAGAACTCGGTGCGGTTGCGCCGGGCAAGCCGGGCGCTGCGGCTGACGTTGCCTTCCGTGATCGTGAGCAGTTGCACGAGGTAGTCGCGCGTGAAGGCGTCCTGCGCTTCCTTGAGCGGGGGTAGCCCCCGCAGTTCCGCGTCCCCGCCGGCCTGGGGGCCGAGTGCCTTGCGTACCTGCTCGGCGGGGATCACCCGGGCGCGGCTCAGAGCGACGTTCTGCTCCACCACATTGGCGAGCTGGCGGATATTGCCCGGCCACTCGGCGCCGGCCAGCAGGGCCATCGCGTCCGGGGCATAGACCTTCACCGGCTGATCGTTGCGTGCGGCGATCTGGCGCAGGAAATGGTTGGCCAACAGCGGAATGTCCTCGCGCCGCTCGGTCAGCGGCGGCAGGGTGAGCGATACCACGTTCAGGCGGTAATAGAGGTCTTCCCGGAATTCGCCGGCCTCGATCGAACGGCCGAGATCGCGGTGCGTGGCCGAGATCACCCGGACATCGACGGCCACGGATTCCCGGCCCCCCACCGGACGCACCTCGCGTTCCTGCAGCACCCGCAGCAGCTTGATCTGCAGCGGCAGCGGCATGTCGCCGATCTCGTCCAGGAACAGGGTGCCCCCGTCGGCGGCGCGGAAGAGGCCGGGCTGCGAGGTCTTGGCGTCCGTGAAGGCCCCCTTGACGTGCCCGAACAACTCACTCTCCAGCAGCGCTTCCGGCAGCGCACCGCAATTGATCGCCACGAAGGGACCGTCCGCGCGCGGGCTGGCCTCGTGCAGGCTGCGGGCCAGGACTTCCTTGCCCGTGCCGGATTCACCGTTGATCAGGACCGCGGCGTCGGCCGCGGCCACCAGGCGTGCCTCCTCCAGCAGGGCGTGCATGCGCGGCGATCGGGTGACGATGCGCGGCGCCCAGTCGTCGCCGCCGTCCGCCGCTCGCCCGCCGTCGCCCAGGGCCTTGTCGAGCAGACGCAGTAGCGCCTCCTTGTCGACCGGCTTGGTCAGGAAGTCCAGGGCCCCGCTCTGGGTCGCGCTGACCGCGTCCGGGATGGTGCCGTGGGCGGTGAGTACGATCACGGGCAGCGTGGGCCGTCGCGCGACCAGTTCGGACAGCAGTTGCAGTCCGTCCATGCCCTCCATGCGCAGGTCGGTGATCACGACGTCGGCGGGGAAGCGCGCGAGCTCGGTCAGGGCGGCGTGACCCGAGTCGGCGCAGGCGACCGTGTACCCCTCGGATTCCAGCCGCAGCGACAGCAGGCGCTGCAGGCTGGGATCGTCGTCGACCAACAGGATATGGCCTTTCCTTGCCATCGGGACCGTCCCCCTCGTCTCTATGCGTCCGGCTATTCCTCGGACTCTTTCTCACCCAGGCTGCGTTCGATATCCGTGATCGCGCGCAGCTTGCGACGCGCCTCCTGCAACGAGGCCTCCAGCTCGGCCCGTTCCTGGCGCAGCCGCGCCATGTCGCCCTCGCGCTCGGCGAGATAGGCCAGCTCGGCTGCGCGCAGGTTCAGGAAGCGCCGTTCGGTTTCGTTCCATCTTACCCCGTCGGCGGCCAGGGCATGCCGGATGTCGGAGACCGCGGCCGTCGGGGCGTATCCCTCGTGTCCCCACTGGCCCCGGGCGAGTCCCAGGCGGGCGCGGTCGCGGGGATCGCCGGTTCGTTCCCAGCGCTGCCTGGCCTCGGCCACGGCCTGCCGGCGTTCCTCGGGTTCCAGGTCGATCAGTCGGGCGGCATAGTCGATGACCTCCGCGTCGCCCCCGTTCAGTTGCATCTGCTGCAGGGACGCGCAGCCGGCGAGTGCGGCCGTCGCGGCGACCGCGCATGCCAAGCTGCGGATGGATGCCGATAGCCCGTTTCTCATGGGCGGCTCCGACGGGGAATCGTGATCCGGAAGCAGGCCCCCCGCCCCCGGCCTTCCGTCACCGTGACGTCGCCATTGTGCGCGCGCACCGCCTCGCGTACCACCGACAGGCCGATACCCGTGCCGTTCACGTGCGTTCTCTCCGGTTGCCTCGATTGATAGAAGGGGTTGAATACACGTTCCCATTCTTCCCGCGGTATGCCGGGGCCGTCGTCGGCGAATTCGATCACCCATTCCCGCCGGGTGCGGGAGGCGTCGATGTGGATGCCGCCGCCCGGCGGCGAGAACTTCAGCGCGTTGGTCAGCAGGTTGTCCAGTATAAGCCGGAACTGGTCGCGGTCCGCATCGAGCACCAGGCCCTTGTCCGGCACCTCGATCTGCAGCCCCTTCTGCTCGATGGCGAGCTGGTGGCGTGCCAGGACTTCGTCGACCAGTTCGCCGAGGTCGAAGCGCGAGCGTGTCACCTGGCCGCGCTGCTGGCGCCAGGCCGCGAAGTTGAGCAGGTTCTCGATCAGGGACTGCAGTTCCAGGCTGCTGCGCCGGATGATGTCGGTCACCTCGGCCTGTTTTCCGGTCAGTGCGCCCAGGCTGTGGTCGCGCAGGAGTTCCGCGCCTTCCCGGACGCTGGCCAACGGTGTCTTCAGCTCGTGCGACATCTGTCGCAGGAACTGGTTCTTCTCGCTCTCCTGGGCCGCCAGCTTCTGGCGCATCCAGTCGAGCTGGTCGCTGAGCGCGTCCAACTCGCGCGAGGGCGCGCTGATCTCCACGGCCTGCGAGAAATCGCCCTCGCCCAGGCGGCGGACGGCATTGCGGATCTGGCGGATCGGCCGCGAGATCACCACCGTGAGCAACACCACGATCAAGGCCGCGCCGGGCAGGACGGCGAACACCAGCAGCACCATGAAGCCGCGCGCCTCGGCCGCGGTCTGCTGCAGGCGGGCGACTTCGTTGTCGATGAAGCGGTTGCCCTGGTCGGTGATCGCCTCGGTGCGCTCGCGCAACCGGTCGAAGATGTCGGGCCTGGCGTCCAGCAGGGCCTGCGAGCGTTCTGGCGACGCCGCGACGGCCGCCGCGATCGAGTCGGCCAGCTCGCGCAGTTCGTCCAGGTTCCAGGCGGCCACCGTGTCCAGGTTGAGCGCGGCGAGGGTGTCCACGGACTCCTGGAAATTGCGATGGCGCTCGGCCACGGTCTCCGCCAGCTCGGCTTCGCCGAGCACCGCGTATTGCCGCACGTTGCGCTCCATCGCGATCACGATGCCGGTCAGGCGGTTGCTCACCCGCGTGACCTGCACGCCCCGATCCACCAGGCGCTCGCTCTGGTCGCTGAGCCGGTCCACGTAGACCACCGCGAAGGCGACCGCCAGCGCCAGCGGCAGGGCCACCAGCGCAAAGCCGGCCAGCAACAGGCCGGGGACCGAGCGTGGGCGTAGATTGGGGTGCGCCATGGCGGCCAGGATACCCAAACCTCGGTCCTTGACCAGCATGGGATGCGTTAAGCTGTCGCGGCGCCGCGCCGCCGCCAAGCTACCCACAGAAGGACGCCGACGAACGTCGACTAGAGGCCGTTATCCATGACCCAAGCTACCGCCCTTGCCGAACCGAGCAGCCTGGAAACCTGGTGCGCGCAGGCCCTGGACGCCGCCCGCGGGGCGGGCGCGGATGCCGCGGAGGTGGCGGTATCGGTGTCGCGCGGATTGTCCGTGCGCGTGCGGGGCGGCGAGATCGACACGGTCGAGTTCCAGGGCGACCGGGGCCTGTCGGTCACCGCGTTCCGCGGCCGGCGCTCCGCCAGCGTCACCACCACCGACCTGACGGCCACGGCCATCGCCGATGCCGCCGGGCGCGCGGCGGCCCTGGCGCGCCACACCGGCGAGGATCCATGGGCGGGCCTGGCCGACCCCGGACTCATGGCCGCGGAACTGCCGGAGCTGGATCTGCACCACCCCTGGCATCCGGAGGTGCGCGAGGCCGAGGCGCTGGCCCGGGAGATGGAAGAGGCGGCGTTCGCGGCCGATCCGCGCGTGACCCAGGTGGAACCGGCGTCGGTGAACACCGGGGAGAGCATCACCGCCTACGCCAACAGTCACGGCTTTTTCGGCTATCACCGCACCAGCGACCACGGTCTGGCCTGCGCGGCCGTGAGCCGGGACGCGGACGGGGCCATGCAGCGCGATCATCACTACAGCCGCGCCTGCCATGCCGCGGGCCTGGCGCCGGCGGCCGAGGTCGGCCGGCTGGCCGGCCGGCGTGCGGCGGCGCGCCTGGGCGCGACCACGCCCGCCACCGCCCGGGTGCCGGTGCTGTTCCCGGCGGAGCTCGCGCGCGGGCTGTTGCGTCACTTCGTCGGCGCGATCAGCGGCGGCGCGCTGTACCGGGACGCCTCTTTCCTCAAGGACCGGGTCGGCGAGGCCGTGTTCGCCGAAGCCGTCGACATCGTCCAGCGGCCCCACCTGCGGCGCGCGCTGGGCAGCGCCGCCTTCGATGCCGACGGCGTCGCCACCCGCGAGCGCGAACTGGTCGCCGGCGGCGTGCTCCAGGGCTATCTCCTGGGCAGCTACGCGGCCAGGCGTCTCGGCCTGGAGACCACCGGCAACGCCGGCGGGGTGTTCAACCTCGAGATCGTGCCGGGCGATGAAGACGCCGCGGCGCTGCGGCGCCGCGCCGGCACCGGATTGCTGGTCACGGAGCTGATGGGGCAGGGCGTGAGCCTGATCACCGGCGACTACTCGCGCGGCGCCGCCGGCTTCTGGATCGAGGACGGCGAGATCGCCCGTCCCGTGCAGAACGCCACTATCGCCGGCAATCTGGCGGATATTTTCCGCGATATCGTGGCGATCGGCAACGATCTCGACGTGCGCGGCAGCCTCCGCGCGCCCTCGCTCCTGATCGGCGAGATGACCGTCGGCGGGCAGTAGGAATCCACGGATGACACGGATGGCACGGATTTCAAGAGGGAAAGCAATCCGCAGATAAACGCCGATGCACGCAGATTTTCAAGAAATTTTTTATCTGCTTCTATCCGCGTAATCCGTGCAATCTGTGGATCAGTTTTTATCGGCGTCCATCTGCGTCATCTGCGGATCACTTCCTGTCTTCGAATCCGTGCCATCCGTGTCATCCGTGGATCAAAAACGCTTTGTTCTCAAAGCAGGAACAGCGTCCCCAGACCCAGGAACAGGCCGAAGCCGACGACGTCGGTGATGGTGGTGAGGACCACGGTGCCGGCCAGGGCCGGATCGATGCCGAACTTGCGCATCGCCAGGGGCAGGGTGACGCCGGCCAGGGCGGCACCGATCTGGTTGAGGATCAGGGCACTGCCGATCACGATGCCGAGCACCGGGTTGCCGAACCACATCAGCGCGATCACGCCCACCACCACGGCCCAGACCAGGCCGTTGATCACCGCGACCGCCAGTTCCTTGATCAGCAGGGCGCGGGCGTTGGAGAACGCGATCTGGCCCATCGCCAGGCCGCGGATCATGATGGTCAGGGTCTGGCTGCCGCCGATGCCGCCCATCGAGGCGACGATGGGCATCAGCACCGCCAGGGCCACGACCTCCTCCAGGGTGGCCTCGAACAGGCCGACCACCCGCGCGGCCAGGAAGGAGGTGGCCAGGTTGATCCCCAGCCATACCGCGCGGCGCCGGGCGCTGCGGGCGATCGGGGCGAACACGTCCTCCTCCTCGTCCAGGCCGGCCATGCTCATGATGCTGTGCTCGGCCTCGTCGCGGATCACGTCCACCACGTCGTCGATGGTGATCCGGCCGAGCAGCATGCCCTCGTCGTCGGCCACCGGGGCGGAGGTCAGGTCCAGGTCCTGGAAGCGCTTGGCCACCTGGCTCGACGACAGGTCGACGGGCAGGGCCTCGACCGAGGTGTCCATGACCTCGGAGACGTCGTGCTCGGCGTCCAGGGTGACCAGCTTGGCCAGCGACAGCATGCCCAGGTAGCGGCCGTAGCGGCTGACCACGAACAGGGTATCGGTGGCGTCCGGGAGCTGGCCGCGCTGGCGCAGGTAGCGTGCCACCACGTCCAGCGACACGTCCGGGCGCACCGTCACGGTGTCCGGGTTCATGAGGCCGCCGGCGGAATCCGCCGGGTACGACATCACCGCCTGCAGGCGCTCGCGGTTCTGCCGGTCCATCGACCGCAGGACCTGCTGCGTGACCTCTTCCGGCAGGTCCTCGATCAGGTCGGCGAGGTCGTCCATCTCCAGGCCTTCGGTGGCCTTGAGCAGGACGCTGTCGTCCAGGCCCTCGATCAGCTCGGCCCGGACCTCGTCGTTGACGTGCAGCAGGACCTCGCCGTGGTCGTCCTCCGGCACCAGGCCCCAGACCAGCTCGCGCTTGGCGCGCGGGACACCCTCGAGGAGCAGCGCGGTCTCCGCCGGGTGCAGCGCGTGCAGCATGGGCTTGAGCCGCCGCATGCGCCCCGATTCCAGCACATCGTGGAGGTACTGGAGCCGGGATTCGCTGTAGTCCTCGTTTTGTGCGGGTTCGCTCATGGCCGGGGATCGGCTCGCGGGAAAAGGTTGCCGTGAAGGTACCGGTAAAGCGCCCCAGCGTCCATGGACGCTGGGATGTCCGCCGTCACGCGGCCGCGGGCTCGTCCAGCGCGTCCAGCAACTCGCGGTATTCCAGGGCGTCGGTGGCGCCCAGGACGGCCTCGACGTGGCGCTGCAAGGCCGAGACGTCGGACTGCATGACCAGGCGCTTGACCTCGAGGATGTTGGCCGGATGCATGGAGAACTCGGTCAGTCCCAGACCCAGCAGCAAGCGGGTGTAGCGCCGGTCGGAGGCCATCTCGCCGCACATCGAGACCGGGATGCCGGCATCGGCGCCGGCGTCGATGGTGAACTTGATCAGGCGCAGCACCGCCGGATGCAGCGGGTCGTAGAGATAGTTGATCTCGTCGTCCACCCGGTCCATGGCCAGGGTGTACTGGATCAGGTCGTTGGTGCCCAGGGAGAAGAAGTCGGCGTGGCGTGCCAACAGGGGCGCGGCGAGGGCCGCGGCCGGCACCTCGATCATTGCGCCCACCGGCAGGGCCGGGTTGAACGCCAGGCCCTGGCTCCGCAGCTCGGTCATCAGTTCGTTGATCAGGTGGCGGGTCTGCCGCAGTTCCTGGATGTTGGAGATCATCGGCAGCATGATCCGGACGTCGCCCTCGGCCGAGGCGCGCAGCAGGGCCCGGAGCTGGACCCGGAACATGTCCGTCTCCTTGAGACAGAGCCGGATCGCGCGCAGGCCCAGCGCCGGGTTCGAGGAGGCCGAGTGGTCGCGGCCGTGGCCCAGGGTCTTGTCCGCGCCGATGTCGAGGGTGCGGATGGTCACGGGGCCGTCGACCGAGCGCAGCACCCGGCGGTAGGCGGCGAGTTGCTCCTCCTCGCCGGGCATCTCCTCGCGATTCATGTACAGGAACTCGGTCCGGTACAGGCCGATGCCCTCGGCGCCGACCTCGGCGGCGTCCTTGCTGTCGTCGGGCAGCTCGACGTTGGCGAGCAGCCGGACCTTGCGGCCGTCGGCCGAGATCGCGGGCTCGGTCTTGAGCTTGCCGAGCATCCGCCGGTAGCGCTGGTCGCGCTTCTGGCGGTGGCGGTAGAACGACAGCGCGTCCTCGGCCGGGTCGGCGAGGATGTGGCCGGCCTCGCCGTCGACCACCAGGGTCTCGTCGTCGACCAGCATCCGGCGCGCGTCATGCACGCCCACGATGGCGGGAATCCGCAGCGAGCGCGCCAGGATCGCCGAGTGCGACAGGGGCCCGCCGTGCTCGGTGACGAAGGCGGCCACGCCCTGCTGGTGCAGGATGATGATATCGGCCGGCGTCAGGTCGTCGGCCACGATCACCGGCGGATGCCGGGAGCGGTCGGCGCGGGCGTCGATGCGCCGCTCCTGTTTCAGGAGCACCCGCTGGATGCGGGCGGTGACGTGCTCGACGTCGTCGCGCCGGGTCTTGAGGTAGGCGTCGTCCATCTGGTCGAACACGTCGGTCAGATGGTCCTGCTGCAGCTTGAGCGCCCATTCGGCGTTGCAGCGGTGCTCGCGGATCAGGTTGGCGACGGTGTCCGACAGGGCCGTGTCCTGCATCATCAGCAGGTGGGTGTCGATGAAGGCGCTGATCTCCGCGGGCGCCGAGGCCGGGATCTGCGAGCGGATCTGCTCGAGCTGGCTCCGGGCCTCGGCCAGGGCGGCCTCGAAGCGCTCGACCTCGGCGTCCAGCTCTTCCGGCTCGATCGCGTACTCGGGGATATCCAGGTCGGCGCCGTGCACGCGGTGCACGCGCCCGATGGCGATGCCCCGCGAGACCCCGATGCCGGCCAGCCAGAGACTCATGACGTCGCCGTCGGACGGAAAACGTGAGACGGAAAACGCCGCCGCGTGCCGTGCGGCAGCGGCGTGACACGAGAACAGTGAAACAGGGTATGCCGTTTCACGCTTCCTCCCCGAAGCGGTCCCGTATCAGTTCCTCGAGGGCGTCCAGCGCCGCCTCCGCATCGTCGCCCTCGGCGGTGATGCGGATGCGCGAGCCGCGCGCCGCGGCCAGCATCATCACGCCCATGATCGATTTGCCGGATACCTCGCGCCCGTCCTTGGCGACGCGGATGTCCGAGTCGAAGCGCGAGGCCTCCGTGACCAGCTTGGAGGCGGCGCGGGCGTGCAGGCCCAGCTTGTTGACGATGGCGACGTCGCGTTGCGGCATGTGTCCCGTATCTCCGGTTCAGTCCACGTCGGTCGGCGGCAGGCACGGCATGATCCCCTGGCGCCCGGCCTCCACGGCGCTGGCGGTCATCGCGTCCAGTTCCAGCTTGGGGTAATTGTAGATGCGCACCAGCATCGGCAGGTTGACGCCGGCGATCACGCGGTGCCGGTCGCGGTCGGCGGCGCGGTTGGCGATGTTGCTGGGCGTCGAGCCGAAGGCGTCGGTCAGGATCAGCACGCCGTGGCCGTCGTCCAGGCGCGCGGCGGCGTCGCGGGCGGCGTTGATCAGTTCGTCCGGGTCGGACTGCCGGTGGACCTCCAGGACATCCGTGGGCAGGGACAGTTCGCCCAGCATGCCGGTGACGGTATCCACCAGGTGGCGGCCGAGCTGGCCGTGCGTGACGAGAAGTACGCCGATCATGCCTGTTCCGTGGGGTATCGCTTTCGGGCCGTAAGGCTACGGCAACTCGGTGTGACGCACCAGCGTGTGCGGGTAATCGGCACGCAGCCGTTCCGCCAGCTTCTCCACCAGGTAGACCGAGCGGTGCTTGCCGCCGGTGCAGCCGACGGCGACCGTGACGTAGGCGCGATTCTCGCGCGAGAAGGCGGGCAGCCAGTCGCTCAGGAAGTCGCCGATGTCGCGCAGCATCTTGCCGGTCTCCGGGGTTTTCTCCAGGAAGGCGGCCACGGCCTCGTCGGTGCCGGTGGCGTCGCGCAGCGATTCCTCCCAGTGGGGGTTCGGCAGGCAGCGCACGTCGAAGACGAAGTCCACCGCCTCGGGCACGCCGTACTTGAAGCCGAACGACTGCAGCAACAGCGACAGGCCGCCCGCGGTGCTGGCCTCGACGCGGCTGCGGATCAGGTCGCGGAGCTGGTGGATGTTGGTGCGGCTGGTGTCGAGCACCAGGTCCGCCTGCTCGGCGATGGGCCGCAACAGTTCGCGGTCGCGCTCGACGGCGTCGATCAGCGGGGTCTCGGCATCGGTGAGGGGATGCTTGCGCCGGGTCTCGCTGTAGCGCCGCAGGATCACGTCCGTGTCCGCCTCCAGGTAGATCACCTGGATATCCACCCCGTCGCGCTTGAGTCGGGCGATGCGCTCGGGGAACTGGCGGATCTCGGCGGGCCGGGCGCGGGCGTCCACGCCCACCGCCATGCGTTCGAAGTCCAGGTCCTGGCGGCGCAGTGTCTCGGCGGTGATATCGCCGAGGAGGCCGATGGGCAGGTTGTCGATGCAGTAGTAGCCCAGGTCCTCGAGCATGTGCAGGGCCACGGATTTGCCGGAACCGGCAAGGCCGCTGACCACGATCAGTCGCATGAGTCGTCCTCTCCTCGCCCGTTCTCGTCCAGGGCCGCCGCCTGGCGTTCGGCGAAGGCCTCGTCCCCGGCGTAGCCCTGCATCCGCAGCAGGTGGTCGCGGCAGGCCGCCTCCACCAGCACCGCCAGGTTGTGGCCGGCGGCCACCGGCAGCGTGATCTCGGGGGTACGGACCTCCAGGATATCGCGGGTCCGGCGGCTGCCGCCCAGCCGGTCCGGCACCGGCAGCGCCGGGTCCGTCGGCCGCACCAGGTTCACGATCAGGCCGAGCTGCTTGCGGCGCTTGATCGCCGCCTCCCCGAACATCGCCCGGATGTTGAGTATGCCCAGGCCGCGTACCTCCAGGAAATCCTGCAGCAGGGGCGGGCAGCCGCCGTTGAGGTCGTCCGGGCCGAGGAGGGCGAATTCCGGGGCGTCGTCCGCGACCAGGCGGTGCCCGCGGCTGATCAGTTCCAGGGCGAGCTCGCTCTTGCCCACCGCCGGCTCGCCGGTCAGCAGCACCCCCAGGCTCAGGATCTCCATGAACACGCCGTGGATCGTGACCTGGCGTGCCAGCGCACGACCCAGGAAGTGGCGCAGCCGATAGGCCACGCGATGCGCCGACACCGCGGTGTCGAACACCGCGATGCCGGCATCGTGCAGGGGGTCGAGCCAGGCGTCCTCGAGCCGGCAGTCGTCGGCGAGCACCATCATGGCGGTGTCGGCGGCGGCGACCCGCGCCAGGATACGGCGGCGCTCGGCCGGGTCGGCGCCGGCCAGGTAATCGGCTTCGGGGGCGCCCACGACCTGCACGCGCGGCGGGTGGATGAAGTTGAAATACCCCACCATGGGCACGTGGCCCCGGCCCATGGCGCCCGTGCGCAACGGCCGGTCGCCGCCGGCGGGCTCGCGCCGCCAGCGCCATTGCAGGGCCTCGCCCACCTGGGCGTGGATGCGGGCGACCGAGATTTCGGCGTTGTCGACCTGCATCCGCTGGGCGCCCGTCGCGCGGTCCGCCGGGGCCGCGTCAGCTCGCCTGGGCGATGGGGTCGTAATCCAGCAGTAGCGCGTGCAGGGCCTTGTCGTCCTCCGCGGCGCGCAGGCGCTTGAGGCAGTCCTCGTCGGCGAACATTTCGGCCAGCGCCTTGAGGATGCGCAGATGCGCCTCCGTGGATTCCTGCGGTACGAGCAGCCCGAACAGCATGTCCACCGGCCGGTCGTCGGACGCTTCGAAGTCCACGCCCTGCGGCAGCCGGATCATGGCGCCTACGCATTCGTCCAGGCCCTTGAGGCGGCCGTGGGGAATGGCCACGCCGTCGCCGATCCCGGTGCTGCCGAGCTTTTCGCGGGCCACCAGCCCGGTGAAGATCTCGGTCGCGGTCAGGTACGGGGTGGCCTCCGCCAGGATTTCCGACAGGCGCTCGAGGGCGCGCTTCTTGCTTTGGACGTCGGCTACGACCCGGACCCGGTCCGGGTGGATGATGTCGGCAATGGTCATGCGTTTTCCTATCTGGTCAGCTCGCGTTGATCTGGGCCTGCTGGCCCTCGCGATTGTGGTGATCGGTCAGCTTTTCCTTGAACTTGCGGGTCTGACGGTCGAGCCGGTCGATCATCACGTCGATCGCGGCATACATATCGGCCTCGACCGCCTCGGCATGAAGGGTGGTGCCGGACAGCTTCAGCGTCGCCTCGGCCTTGTGTCGCTGCTTTTCGACCTCGAGCACGATCTCGGCGTCGATGACATGGTCGAAGTGGCGCTCCACGCGCTGCAGCTTGGTGCTGACGTAGTCGCGCAGCGCATCCGTCAGGTCGATGTGGTGTCCGGAGATGTTGAGGTTCATACCGCGCTCCTTGAATGAGACGGAGGGTGACCGGTCATGCCGGGGAGGGGGCGGGCGAGGGCGCCCGCGCCGCGGCGGCCGCCGGGGATGCCGGCATGCCTCGCGGAGGTCGCGCCGTCGCGACGGATACGGGTGTGGCGCCGCGGCGTGCTCATGCGTTCTGCCGCCGGCGCTGGTGCGAGGGGGGAATGCCCAGCGCCTCGCGGTACTTGGCCAC
This sequence comes from Salinisphaera sp. PC39, assembly GCF_040361335.1. Taxonomy (NCBI): domain Bacteria; kingdom Pseudomonadati; phylum Pseudomonadota; class Gammaproteobacteria; order Salinisphaerales; family Salinisphaeraceae; genus Salinisphaera; species Salinisphaera sp. PC39. The sequence continues at coordinate 408,317 of NZ_APNM01000001.1, forward strand.
GGTGCGGCGCGCCACGCGCACGCCTTCGGCGAGCAGCATCTCGGCCAGCTTGCTGTCCGAGAGCGGCTTGTCCACCCCTTCCTCGCCGACCAGGCGGCGGATCATCGCCTGGATCGCGGTGGCCGAGCAGGTGCCGCCGTCGGTGGTGGCGACGTGGCTGGAGAAGAAATACTTCAGCTCGAACAGGCCGCGCGGGGTCTGCATGTACTTGTTGGCTGTCGCGCGTGACACGGTCGATTCGTGTATGTCCAGGCTGTCGGCGACGTCGCGGAGCACCAGTGGCTTCATCGCCTCTTCGCCATATTCCAGGAATGCGCGCTGGGCTTCAACTATGCATTGCGCGACCCGCAGCAGGGTCTCGTTGCGGCTCCTGAGGCTGTTCAGGAAGAACCGTGCCTCCTGCAGGTGCGATTTGAGCGTGGTCTGGTCGGCGCTCTTGTCGGCGCGCTTGACCAGGGCGAGGTAGTGCGGGTTGATCCGCAGCCGCGGCGCGATGTCCGGGTTCAGGGTCACCTGCCAGCGGCCCTCGCGCTTGATCACGAAGACCTCCGGGACCACGTAGTCGGCCTCGTGGTCCGAGAACGCCTCGCCGGGGTGCGGCTGCAGGCTCTGGATCAGGCTGACGGCGGGCGCGAGCGCATCGGTACCGACGTCCAGGCGCCGGGCCAGGGCGGCATGGTCGTGCGCGGCCAGCAGCTCCAGCAGGTCGTTGTCGACGATGGCCAGGGCGAGATCCCGGCCCTCGGTGTCTGGGGGCGTCTGGCGGAGCTGGATCGACAGGCATTCGGCGAGATCGCGCGCGGCGACGCCGGGCGGGTCGAACTGCTGGACCGTGGCGAGCACGGTCTCGATCGCCGACTCGTCGATGCCGTGCTCGGCACACAGGCGGGCGCAGAGCTCGGGCCAGTTGCGCAGGTAACCGTAATCGTCGACGGCGTCGATCAGATGGGCCGCGATCTCGGCGTCGCGTTCCGTGAAGGAGTGCAGCTCGGCCTGCCAGGTCAGGTGCTCGTGCAGACCCGGCGGGGTATGCATGTTGGCCTGGCGATAATCCCACAGGGCCTCTTCGTCGGCGCTGGGCGCGCTCGGTGCCGGCCCGCTCTGGTAGATGTCGTCCCAGTCGGCGTCGACCGGCAGGTTCTCGGGGATGTCGTCGCCGGCGGGCCGGTTCTCCTCGGCGCGGTCCGGCGCCTCCTCGGGCACCTCCTCGCGCTCCTCGGCCTCCAGCATGAGATTGGATTCCAGGGCCTCCTGGATCTCCGTGCGCAGGTCGAGGGTGGACAACTGCAGCATGCGGATCGCCTGCTGCAGCGCGGGCGTCATGGTCAGGCTCTGCCCGAGCTTGAGGGAGACCGACTGCTTCATAGCCGGAAGTCCTCGCCCAGGTACACGCGCCGTACCTGCTCGTCCGCGAGTACGTCGTCCGCGGCGCCGGCGGCGATGACGCCCCCGGCGCTCAGGATATAGGCGCGGTCGCAGATGCCCAGTGTTTCGCGCACGTTGTGGTCCGTGATCAAGATGCCGATGCCGCGTTCCTGCAGGTGCCGCACGATGCTTCGAATGTCGCCGATGGATATCGGATCGATCCCGGCGAACGGCTCGTCCAGCAACATGAAGCGCGGTTCGGCGGCGAGCGCCCGCGCGATCTCCACCCGGCGGCGCTCGCCGCCGGACAGGCTCAACCCCTGGCTGTCGCGGATGTGGCCGATCGACAATTCGTCGAGCAGCGCCTCCAGGCGTGCCTCGCGCTGCTGCCGGGAAAGGCCGCGCCTCACCTGCAGTATCGCCATGATGTTATCGGCCACGGAGAGCTTTCGGAAGACCGAGGCCTCCTGCGGCAGGTAGCCGAGCCCCCGGCGCGCCCGCCGGTGCATGGGCATGCGGGTGATGTCGGTGTCGTCCAGGTGGATGCGGCCGGCGTCCGGCGGCACCAGGCCCACCATCATGTAGAACGAGGTGGTCTTGCCGGCGCCGTTGGGGCCCAGCAGGCCGACCACCTCGCCGGCGTGCACCTCGAGGTCGACGTCGTGCACCACGTCGCGGCCGCGGTAGCGCTTCCGCAGACCGGTGGCGCGCAGTACCCCGGGTTCAGCCGTCATCGGCGGCTCCCGCATTCCCGTCCGGCGTCTCCTCGCCGGACGGGCTCTGATCCGGCGGCGGTTCCGCGTCCGGTGGCGGTTCCAGGGTGATGCGGACCCGTTCGCCGTCCTCGCCATCGGCGCGGCGCGCCTTGGTGCGACCGCTGGCGAGGTCGTGGGTGATGGTGTCGCTGCGCACCGCGTTGCCGCCGCGCTCGATCATCGCCTCGCCCCGCAGTTCCACCAGTTCGGAGCCGCTGCGGTAGGTCATGCGCGCCGCCGAGCCGTTGACCGGTGCCTCGTCCGGATTGGCGGGTGCCTGATGCAGACGCGCCGGGTTGCCGGTGAGCACGGCGGTGAACCGGTCGTCGGCGTCGCGCGTGACCACCAGCTTGTCGCCGCGCAGCTCCAGGCCCTCGCGCGTGAGCACCACGTCGCCCCGGTAGATGCTGCGCCCGGCGTTGCGGTCCAGCTCCGCGGTGTCGGACTGGATCTCGATGCCGCGGGCCGGGGCCGCCGCGGCGAGCAGGGCGATGGCGATCAGGGCGAAACGACGGTCAAGGCGCATAGGTCACCTCGACATCGTGCCGCAGCCGCAGCCGGTCGCTGTCCAGGTACACCGTCATGCCGCGCGCGCGGATGTCCTGGCCGGGGGCTCGGGCGGTCACCTCGGCGTCGGTCTCGACACGGTCGGCGTCGGGCCGTACCCGGGCGCGGGGCGTGGTCACGCGCAGCTCGCCGTCGTCGCGGCGCTGGCTCAGCACGACCCCGCCCTCCAGGTGGATGTCGCGGCTGCCCGCCGGGACCCGGCCGCGCGGGGCGTCGAGGCGCCAGGGGCCGCGTTCGCCGGCGAGATAGGTCACGTCGATGCCGGTCAGGCGCACGGCATCGTCGGGATAGTGCAGGGACTCGTCGGTGCGGATGCGATATTTGAGGTCGCCCTGGGGGCCCATCTGAAGGATCTCGGCATCGAGCAGGTAATAGTCGCTGTCGCCCGGTGTCGCCGGGACGTCGTCCGGCTCGGGCCGGCTCGGGTCGTACAGGCGCAGGGCGAACAGTGCCGCCATCGCCAGCAGGACCGCCGCCAGACCGGCGCGGATCACGCCGCGACCCCGTGTCGCAGGAGGCTCATGCCGAAGCGTCCCGGCCGCTGCGCGCGGCTATCAGCAGCTCGCAGGCTTCGCGCACGGCGCCGGCGCCGCCGGCGGCGGCGCTGACCCAGTCCGCCGCGTCCCGGACTTCGGGGACCGCATCGGGCACCGCCAATGCCAGTCCCGCACGCTGCATCAGCGGCAGGTCGGGCAGGTCGTCGCCCATGACCGCCGCCTGCGCGGGGTCCAGGCCGAGATCGTCCAGAAGGCCCTCGAACGCGGCCAGCTTGTCCTCGGTATCCATGTAGATGTACTGCAGGCCCAGATCCAGCAGGCGATCCTCGACGGCGCGCGAGGGACGTCCGCTGATCGCGGCGGGGGTGATGTCCACGGCCTGCAGCCGCTTGAGGCCGAGGCCGTCGCGGATATGCATGGACTTGAATTCGGCGCCGTCGGGGCCGAGGTAAAGCCGGCCGTCGGTCATCACGCCGTCGATGTCGAACACCGCGAGGCGGATCGCCGCCGCCCTGGCTTGCAAATCGCTCATACCACTCCCGCCCGTAGCAGATCGTGCATGTTGAGGGCGCCGACGGGGCGGCGCTCGGCGTCCACCACCATCAGGCCGTTGATCTTGTGCGCTTCCATCATGTGCAGCGCCTCGGCCGCCAGCATGTCGGGGCCGGCGGTACGCGGTGCCCGCGTCATCACCTCGGCGATGGGTGTGCTGCGCACGTCGGCCGCGCTGTCCAGGGCGCGCCGTAGGTCGCCGTCGGTGAACAATCCCGACAGACGGCCCTCGCCGTCGACCACGCCGGTCATGCCCAGCCGCGTGCGCGTCATCTCCAGCAGCGCGTCGCCCAGGGGCGTGGTCTCGTCCACCACCGGCATCTCGTCGCCGCGGTGCATGATGTCCTCCAGCCGCAGCAGCAGGCGCCGGCCCAGCGCGCCGCCCGGATGCGCCATGGCGAAATCCTCGGCGGTGAACTCGCGCGCCTCCAGCAATGCGATCGCCAGGGCGTCGCCCATCGCCAGCGTGGCCGTGGTGCTGGAGGTGGGGGCCAGGTCCAGCGGACAGGCCTCCTCCGCCACGCTCACGTCCAGGTGGACATCCGCCCGGCGCGCCAGCGTCGAGCCCGGACGGCCGGTGAGCGCGATCAGCGGCAGCGCCAGGCGCTTGATCAGCGGCAGGATGGTCAGGACCTCCGCCGTCTCGCCCGAATTGGACAGCGCCATCACCACGTCGTTGCCGGTGAGCATCCCGAGATCGCCGTGGCTGGCCTCGCCGGGGTGCACGAAAAAGGCCGGCGTGCCGGTGGAGGCCAGCGTGGCCGCGATCTTGCCGCCGATGTGACCGGACTTGCCCATGCCGGTGACGATCACCCGGCCGTGACAGGCGTACATCAGCTTGGCCGCGGCCGCGAAGTCGTCCCCGATGCGCTCCGCGAGGGCGGTCACCGCGCCGGCCTCGATCTCGACGACCCGCCGGCCCATGGCGATGAGAGCGTCGTCCCTCATGCGCCGCGCGCCCCGCTGGCGTGGTCGCCGGAAACAGGGGGCGCGGTCCCGTGGATGCGCACGCGGGATTCGCCGCCGTCGCGCATCGAATCGACACGAATGCGATTGGCACCTTTCATGCTTCCATTATCCGTCGCAGACGCCCTCATTGGAAACGGGACACGTACAACAGCGTCTGGTAGGCGGCGAAGGCAGCGAGCAGGAGCAGGCCGTGGCCGCGGCCGATGCGACCGCCGCGCAGCACGCAGAGCAGGAACAGGGCGACCGTGGCGCCGGCCATCACCGGCAGGTCGCGAGCGAGAGCGCCGTCGGGCAGCAGGCCGGGCGCGAGCAGGGCGGGGGCCGGCAGCACCGCCAGCAGGTTGAACAGGTTGGAGCCCACGATGTTGCCCAGCACCAACTCGTGGGCCCGGCGCCGCACCGCGGCCAGCGAGGTGGCCAGTTCCGGCAGGCTGGTACCGACGGCGACCACGGTCAGTCCGATCACCAGTTCGCTCACGCCGAGCGCGGCGGCGATGTTGGAGGCGCCCCAGACCAGTAGCTGCGAACTCACCGGCATCAGCACCACGCCCAGGGCGAGCCAGCCGGCCGCGGCGCGCGGTGCCAGCTCGACCTCGTTCGCGGCGATTATCTCGGCGGCCAGCGGATCGTCCGCGGGGTCGCCGTCGTCACGGGCCAGCCGCGCCAGGAAGGCCAGTAGGGCCGCCAGGGCCAGCAACAGGAGGATGCCGTCGAGCGCCGACAGTTGGCCGTCGGCGGCGAGCAGCCAGGCGCCGCCCGTGACCGCCAGCAGTACCGGCAACTCGCGCCGGGACAGGCCGCGAGGCACGGCCAGCGGCATCATCAGGGCGGTCGCGCCGAGCACCAGCAGGATGTTGGTGATGTTGGAGCCGACGGCGTTGCCGATCGCCAGGCCCGCCTTGCCTTGGACCGAGGCGACGGTCGAGACCACGATCTCGGGCAGGCTGGTGCCGATGCCGACCACGGTCAGGCCGATCAGCAGGGCCGGCACGCCCAGGGCGCGCGCGCTGGCGGCGGCGCCCAGGATGAAACGGTCGGCACTGAACACGAGCAGGGCGAGGCCGCCGGCGACGGCGACGAGGCTCAAAAGCATGGGCTGTTTCCGGCACTTGCTAGCGGCGAAAGCGGGCCATGATGGTACCGGAAACGCGGGCGCCGGTTGCGGCGGTGCGTATAATGCGCGCCCTGTCCTGTCCTCAGCTCCGCCATGACCGACATCGCGATCGCCATCGAGGATGTGCGCAAGCGCTTCGGCGACACCGAGGCGCTCAAGGGCGTGTCCTTCGACATCCGACGCGGCGAATACTTCGGCCTCCTGGGGCCGAACGGCGCCGGCAAGTCCACCCTGATCAACCTGATCGCCGGCCTCGCCCGGATCGATTCCGGGCGCATCGCGGTGCTCGGCAACGACGTGGTCCGGGATTACCGGGCCGCGCGCCGCAGCCTGGGCGTGGTGCCCCAGGAACTGGTCTACGATCCCTTCTTCCCGGTCCTGGACCTGCTGCGCCTGCAGGCCGGCTACTACGGCTGCGGCCGCGATTACTGGCCGTGGATCGACTATCTGCTGGAGGCCCTGGAGCTGACCGACAAGCGCGACAGCACCATGCGCCAGCTCTCCGGAGGCATGAAGCGCCGCGTGCTGATCGCTCAGGCGCTCGTGCACAAGCCGGACGTGGTGATCCTGGACGAGCCCACGGCCGGCGTGGACGTCGAACTGCGCCGGACCCTGTGGCGCTTCACCCGCGAGCTCTACGACCAGGGCCGGACGATCGTGCTCACCACCCACTACCTGGAGGAGGCCGAGGAGCTCTGCGACCGCATCGCCATCCTCAACCACGGCGAGCTCAAGGTTCTGGAGGACAAGCGCGCGCTGCTCGACCGCCATCCCTACCGTTTCCTCAAGCTGCGCCTGGAAGGCTCGGGGCACCTGCCGGACAGCGTCCGCGAGCTGGTCGAGAGTACCCACGGCAAGGAGATCGAACTCAAGCTGGAGCAGGGGCGGCATTACATCGCCGACGTGCTCGAGGCGCTGCGCGACGCCGGTTTCCGCATCCAGGACGTGCGCACGCGCGAGCCCTCGCTCGAGGACATTTTCGTGGAGCTCACCATGGACGGCGATCCCGCCGTGGAGGCCGCCTGATGAACCCGTACGGCTGCTACACCCTGTTCAAGAAGGAGGTCCGGCGCTTCTGGAGCGTGATCGGCCAGACCGTGGGCGCGCCGGTGATCACCGCGCTGCTGTACCTGGTGGTGTTCCGGCAGGTGCTGGAGGACCGCGTGCAGGTCTACGACGAGGTGCCGTACACGGCGTTCCTGATCCCGGGCCTGATCATGATGAGCATCATCCAGAACGCCTTCGCCAACACCTCGTCGAGCATCACCCAGTCCAAGGTCATGGGCAACCTGGTGTTCGTGCTGATGACACCGCTGTCCGCGCTGGAGCTGTACGCCGCCTACGTCGGCGCGGCCCTGCTGCGGGCGGCGTTGGTGGCGACCGGGCTCTACATCATGGCGCTGTTCTTCGTGCGCGTGCCCATGAGCCAGCCCCTGGTGACCCTGGCGATGCTGGTCCTGGCCGGCGGCACCCTGGCCGTGCTGGGCATGATCGCGGGCATCGTGGCCAACAAGTTCGAGCACCTGGCGGCGTTCCAGAATTTCTTCATCATGCCGCTGTCGTTTTTGTCCGGGGTGTTCTATTCGGTCCACTCGCTGCCCGATGTCGCCCGCACGGCGTCGCACTACAATCCGTTCTTCTACATGATCGACGGCTTCCGGCACGGCTTCTTCGGCGTGGGCGACGCGCCGCCGGCGTTGTCGCTGGCGGTGGTGGGCGTCTTCTTCGTGGCCGTGTCGGGCGTGTGTCTGGCCATGCTCAAGAGCGGCTACAAGCTGCGCTCGTGATAGGATGACGCGGCCGCGCCACACCCCACAGACACCCCGTATCCGATGTATAGCGCAGACGAACTCAAGCGATTGATCGAGGCCGGCCTGCCCGACGCCCAGGTCGAGGTCGCCGGCGATGACGGCGTGCACTTCGCGGCGCGCGTGATCTCCCCCAGTTTCTCCGGCAAGGGCATCGTCGAGCAGCACCGCATGGTCTATGCGGCGTTGGGCGAGCGTATGGGCGGGGATATCCACGCCCTGTCGCTGCGCACACTCACGCCGGAACAGGCGGGCCGATGACCGGCGTCGCCGGCGGGACGGGCCGCTGATGGACCTGCTGAGGATCGAGGGCGGCCGGCGGCTGGAGGGCGACGTGCGCGCCTCCGGCGCCAAGAACGCGACCCTGCCGATCATGGCGGCGTCGCTGTTGATCGACGAGCCGCTGGTGGTCGAGAACGTCCCGCACCTGGAGGACGTCACCACCACCAACATGCTCCTGGCGCAGATGGGCGTGTCGGTGACCATCGCCGACCACATGGCGGTGGAGGCCGATGCCAGCACTATCACCGATCTGGTCGCGCCCTACGACCTGGTCAAGACCATGCGCGCCTCGATCCTCGTGCTGGGGCCGCTGCTGGCCCGGCACGGCCAGGCCGAGGTCTCGCTGCCCGGCGGCTGCGCGATCGGCGCGCGGCCGGTGGATATCCACCTGCGCGGGCTGGAGGCCATGGGCGCCGAGATCGACGTCGAGGCGGGTTATATCCGGGCCCGCTCCGGGCGCCTCAAGGGGGCCCGCATCGTCATGGACACGGTCACGGTCACCGGCACCGAGAACCTGATGATGGCCGCGACCCTGGCGGACGGCACCACCGTGCTCGAGAACGCCGCCCGCGAACCCGAGGTGGTGGATCTGGCCAACTGCCTTATCGCCATGGGGGCGAGAATCCGCGGCGCCGGATCCGCCGAGATCGTGATCGAGGGCGTGCCGAAGCTGCACGGCGCCACCTACCGTGTGCTGCCGGACCGCATCGAGACCGGCACCTTCCTGGTGGCCGGCGTGGCTACCCGTGGTCGCGTGCGCGTGACCCATACCGACCCGGGCCTGGTGGAGGCGGTGACGCTGAAGCTGGAGGAGGCCGGGGCCGAGGTGACCACCGGCGAGGACTGGGTCGCGGTCGACATGCGCGGCCGCCGGCCGCGCTCGGTATCGGTGCGCACCGCACCGTATCCCGGCTTTCCCACGGACATGCAGGCCCAGTTCACGGCCCTGGACGCCGTCGCCGAGGGCGTGGGCACGATCACCGAGACGGTATTCGAGAACCGTTTCATGCACGTTTCCGAGCTGATGCGCATGGGCGCCGACATCCGTCAGGAGGGCAATACCGTGATCGTGCGCGGCCGGGAGTGTCTGACCGGCGCGCCGGTGATGGCCACCGACCTGCGGGCCTCGGCATCCCTGGTGCTCGCGGGTCTGGTGGCGGAGGGCGCCACCGACGTCCGTCGCATCTACCACATCGACCGCGGCTACGAATGCATCGAGGAGAAACTGGCCCAGCTCGGGGCGTCGATCCGGCGGCTGCCGGACCGGGCGCCGGTGGGAGCGCTGGCATGACCACGGCAAGCCGCTCCACCCGCTTCGTCCCCCCCTTTCGTAAAGGGGGGCTAGGGGGGATTTGTCCGCGATCGCCCGGCAAGAAGGTGCCCCAGCCATGACATCGCTGACGCTGGCATTGTCCAAGGGCCGGATCCTGGAGGATACGCTGCCCCTGCTGGCCGCGGCCGGGATCGAACCCGAGGAAGACCCGCTGGACTCGCGCAAGCTGGTGTTCGCGACCAACCGCGAGGGCCTGCGCCTGCTGGTGATCCGTGCGGCCGATGTGCCCACCTTCGTCGCCTACGGCGCCGCCGACCTGGGCGTGGCCGGCAAGGACGTGCTGATCGAGCACGGCGGCCAGGATCTGTACGAGCCCTTGGATCTGGGCATCGCCAAATGCCGGCTGATGGTGGCCGGCCTGCCCGGCGCGCTGGAGGGCGCCGCCAACCGGCCGCTGCGCGTGGCGACCAAGTACATCGAGACGGCGCGCGCCCACTTCGCCCGCGCCGGCCGCCAGGTGGAGCTGATCAAGCTCTACGGCTCCATGGAGCTGGCCCCGATCGTGGGTCTGGCGGACGTGATCGTGGACTTGGTGGACACCGGCAATACCCTGCGCGCCAACGGCCTGGAGCCGTTCGAGACCATTCGCGAGATCAGCTCGCGGCTGGTGGTGAACAAGGCGGCGATGAAGATGAAGCACGACCGCATCGAGGAATTGCTCGACGTGTTCAATCGAACCACAGAGGCACAGAGGACACAGAGCAGAGCAGGCGGGAAGTAAGGCTGCTGGACCCCGAGGGCTGTTTCGGCGTCTAGCCCGGCAGGCAGTCCTGAGCATTTTCCGCTCATTAATGAAGACTAACCACAGAGGCACAGAGACACAGGGCTTTTGATGCTTGAATCAACATCCAGCCTCTTTGTGTTTCTTCCCTCTGTGCCTTCGTGCCTCTGTGTGCTCTGTGACTCTGTGGTTAATGTCCAGTCAGTGGTGATTGATCGTGACTAAGATCAGACGTCTGAATAGCGCCGATGCCGGCTTCGCCGAGGATTTCACGGCGCTGATCGACCGCGCCGGCGGACGCGAGGCCGAGGTGGCCCCGCGCGTGGCCGAGATCATCGCCGCGGTGCGCGCCGAGGGCGATGTCGCGCTGCTGCGTCATACCCGCGAGCTGGACGGCCTGGACGCCGCGGCGGCGGCCGATCTGGAAATCCCGCGCGAAGCGCTGGAGGAGGCCCTGATGGCGATCCCCGGCCGGCAGCGCGATGCCCTAAAGGCGGCGGCCGCCCGTCTGATCGACTATGCCGAGTGCCAGAAGACCGACTCGTGGGAATTCGAGGACGGCGACGGCAACACCCTGGGGCAGACGGTGCGGCCGTTGGCCCGGGTCGGCGTCTACGCGCCCGGCGGCAAGGCCGCCTATCCCTCCACGGTCCTCATGAACGCGATCCCGGCGAAGGTCGCCGGGGTCGACGAGATCGTGATGGTCTCGCCGACGCCGGGCGGCGAGCGCAACGATCTGGTGCTGGCCGCGGCCGCGCTGGCCGGTGTGGATCGCGTGTTCACCATCGGCGGCGCGCAGGCGGTCGCGGCACTGGCCTACGGCACCGAGACCGTGCCCGGCGTCGACAAGATCGTGGGGCCCGGCAACGCCTACGTGGCGGCCGCCAAGCGTCAGGTGTTCGGCCAGGTGGGCATCGACATGATCGCCGGTCCCTCGGAGGTCCTGATCATCGCCGACGGCACCGGCGATCCCGAGTGGGCGGCCCTGGACCTGTTCGCACAGGCGGAGCACGACGAGGACGCCCGCGCCATCCTGGTCAGTCCGGACGGCGACTACCTGGACGCGGTGGCGGCGGCCGTGGATCGCCTGATCGACGCTCAGCCCCGCGCCGCGATCATTCGCGCGGCGCTCGCGAAGCAGGGCGCGTTGATCAAGGTCCGGGACATCGACGAGGCCACCGATCTCAGCAACCGCATCGCGCCCGAGCACCTGGAGTTGGCGGTGGCCCAGCCCAAGGTGCTGCTGGACGCCATCCGCCATGCCGGGGCCGTGTTCCTGGGGCACCATTCGCCGGAAGCCTTCGGCGACTACTGCGCCGGGCCCAACCACGTGCTGCCCACGGGCCGCACCGCGCGCTTCTCGTCGCCGCTGGGCGTCTACGATTTCCAGAAGCGCCTGTCGCTGATCCACGCCACGCCGGGCGGCGCGGCGCGGCTGGCGTCGATCGCCGCCGAGCTGGCGCGCGGCGAGGGCCTGGAGGCGCACGCGCAATCCGCCGAGGCGCGCGCCGCCGGCGGCGCGCGTGATTCGTGATTGGTGATTCGTGATCCGGAGAGAGAGGGAATCGCTTTGCCAATTGCCAATTGCCAATCACCAATCACGGCCCCGGAAGACTGGCTGCGTCCGGAGGTGCTGGCTCTCCGGGCCTATCAGGTGGCCGACGCGCGCGGGCTGATCAAGCTCGACGCCATGGAGAATCCCTATCCGCTGCCCGAGGTGGTGCGCAAGGCATGGGCGCAGCGTCTGGCGGCGGTGGCGGTCAACCGCTATCCCGATCCCGAGGCGGCGGCTCTCAAGGCGGCCCTGCGCTCAGCGATGGATCTGCCGCTCGGAGCATCGCTGATGCTCGGCAACGGCTCCGACGAACTGCTGCAGATCCTGATCTCGGCCGTGGCGCGACCGGGCGCGACCCTGGTCACGCCGGCGCCGGGGTTCGCCATGTTCGGCCTGATCGCCCGGGCCGCCGGGCTGCGCCACGAGACCGTCGATCTCACTCCCGAGTTCGCGCTCGACGCCGACGCCATGCGCGCCGCCATCGACGCGCACCGGCCGGCCCTGGTGATCGTGGCCCAGCCCAACAACCCGACCGGCAACGCCTTCGATGCCGCCGCCCTGCGCGCGGTGGTCGAGGCGGCGCCGGGTCTCGTGGTGATCGACGAGGCCTATTATCCGTTCGCCGATGCCGATTGCCGGGCCTGGCTGGACGATTACCCGCACCTGCTGCTCCTGCGCACCGTCTCCAAGCTCGGCCTGGCCGGGCTGCGGCTGGGGTTGCTCGCGGGCGCGCCGCGTTGGATCGAGGCGCTGGAGCCGTTGCGGCTGCCTTACAACATCAATGCCCTGACCCAGGCCGGGGCCGAGGTGGCGCTGTCACACTACGACGCCTTCGCGGCACAGGCGGCGGCGATCGTGGCCGAGCGGCGCCGTCTGCACGAGGCGCTGGCGGCGCTGCCGGGACTGACGGTCCATCCCAGCCAGGCGAATTTCCTGCTGGTGCGCGTTCCCGCGGGCCGCGCACCCGCGCTGCACGCGGGCCTGCGCGACGCCGGCATCCTGGTCAAGCTGGTGGACGGCAGCCATCCGCTGGTCGCCGACTGCCTGCGCATCACGGTCGGCTCGCCGGAGGGAAACACGGCCGTAATCACGGCCTTGGGCGATCTCCTGGGGGCGTGAGCCGGGTGAGGGCTGTGCTATACTTTCCGGCTGTTGCGTGCCGCCCGTTTCGACCACGGGACGGACGGCGGCGGAAGCAAATGAAATCAACGGTTGGCGCGCCATTCGGCGCGGGGCGGCGTCTAGGTCCGCCCGGCGCCATCGGGGCGACTAGTCGGCCGGCCGCACGCCGTCGACGCGGACGGCGATTCCGGGAGTCATTCAGAGGTTGTTCGCATGAGTAATGAGGGGGTGGACGTCGGCAAGCGCCGATTCCTGACCACCGCCACGTCGGTGGCCGGCGGCGTCGGCGCGGCGTTCGTCGCGGTTCCGTTCATCAAGTCCTGGCAGCCGAGCGCGCGGGCCGAGGCGGCCGCGGCGCCGGTCGAGGTCAATGTGGGCCAACTCGCCGAGGGCGCGATGCTGACCGTCACCTGGCGCGGCAAGCCGGTCTGGATCGTGCGCCGCACCGAGGAGATGCTGGCGAGTCTGGACGAGGTCTCCGACATGCTGCGGGATCCCGATTCCGAGAAGCCGCAGCAGCCCCCCTACATCCAGAACCAGTCGCGCGCGATCAAGCCGGAATTCCTGGTGATGGTGGGCATCTGTACCCATTTGGGCTGCTCGCCCAAGTTCCGCCCCGACGCGTCCCAGGGTGACCTGCCCTACAGCGGCTTCTTCTGCCCCTGCCACGGTTCCAAGTTCGACATCGCCGGCCGCGTCTACAAGGGCGTGCCGGCGCCGCTGAACATGGTCGTCCCGCCGTATCGTTACAAGACCGACACCGTCCTCGTGATCGGCGAAGATCCCAATCAGTCGGAGACCGCATAAATGAGCTCTCGCTTCATGGACTGGGTGGACGAGCGCTTCCCCGCCACGCAGCTCTGGCGGGAGCACCTGTCCGAGTACTACGCACCCAAGAACTTCAACTTCTGGTACTACTTCGGCTCGCTGGCGATGCTGGTCCTCGCGAACCAGCTCATCACCGGCATCTGGCTGGCGATGTTCTACAAGCCGTCGGCCGCCGAGGCCTTCGGTTCCGTCGCCTACATCATGCGCGATGTCGAGTGGGGGTGGCTGCTGCGCTACATGCACTCCACCGGCGCGTCGGCGTTCTTCATCGTGGTCTACCTGCACATGATGCGGGCGCTGCTGTACGGCTCCTACCGCAAGCCGCGCGAGCTGATCTGGATCTTCGGCTGCCTGATCTTCCTGGTGCTGATGGCCGAGGCCTTCATGGGCTACGTGCTGCCCTGGGGCCAGATGTCCTACTGGGGCGCCCAGGTGATCATCTCGCTGTTCTCGGCGATCCCCGTGGTCGGCGAGGGGCTGGCGACCTGGATCAAGGGCGACTACGTAATCGGCGACGCGACGTTGAACCGCTTCTTCGCGCTGCACGTCGTGGCCCTGCCGTTCGTGCTGGTGGGGCTGGTGATCGCCCACATCATGGCGCTGCATCACGTCGGCTCGAACAATCCCGACGGCGTCGAGATCAAGAAGGTCAAGGACGCCGACGGCAACCCCGCGGACGGCATCCCGTTCCATCCGTACTACACGGTCAAGGACCTGTTCGGGGTGGGCGTGTTCCTGATCCTGTTCTGCGGCGTGATCTTCTTCGCGCCGGAAGGCGGGGGCTATTTTCTGGAGCCGCCGAATTTCCAGGAAGCCAACCCGTCCGTGACTCCGGCGCACATCGCACCGGTGTGGTACTTCACGCCGTTCTACGCGATCCTGCGTGCGATCACCGTCGATTTCCTGTGGGTGCCGGCCAAGCTCTGGGGCGTGATCCTGATGTTCGCCGCCGTGCTGATCCTGTTCTTCATGCCCTGGCTGGACCGTAGCCCGGTCAAGTCGATCCGCTACAAGGGCTGGATGTTCAAGGTGCCGGTGGCCGCCTTCGTGATCAGCTTCCTGCTGCTCGGCTACCTCGGCACCCAGCCGCCCGGCGGCTGGCGCATGCCGGCGGCCCAGATCGGCACGGCCGTGTACTTCCTGTTCTTCCTTTTGATGCCGATCTACAGCAAGTTGGACAAGACCAAGCCGGTTCCGGAGAGGGTGAGCGAATGATGCGGCGGCTAGTGGCGATTCTGTTGGTGGCCGCGATGCCGGCGGCCTGGGGTGCCGGCGGGGAGCAGGTTCCCTTCGAGTTCGATCCGAACCTGGGCAACCAGGCTTCGCTGCAGCGCGGCGCCAAGCTGTTCCTGAACAATTGCGCCGGCTGCCACTCGTTGCAGTACCTGCGGTACAACCGTATGGCGAAGGACCTGGGGATTCCCGAGGAGATCCTTGAGGACAAGCTGATGCTGGCGGGCGGCGAAGCGCACGAACACATCGTGAACAGCATGCCCAAGGCCAAGGCCGAAGAGTGGTTCGGCAAGGCCCCGCCGGACCTGAGTCTGGTCGCGCGCTCGCGCGGCCCGGACTGGATCTACAGCTTTCTGCTGACGTTCTACTTGGACGACTCCACCGCGACCGGCGTCAACAACCTGGTGCTGCCGAACACCGCGATGCCGCACGTGCTGGCGCCGCTGCAGGGGTATCAGCACTACAACGCCGATCATGGAGAGGAGACGTCGGGCGGTCACGGGGGCGGCGGCCCCGATTTCGAGTTGGTTCGCGAGGGCCGGCTGAGCGAGGCCGAGTACCGCCGTGCCGTAGCCGATATCACCAACTTCCTGACCTACGCGGGCGAGCCGGCCAAGCTGGTGCGCTACGGGCTGGGCGTGAAGGTGATTGCGTTCCTGCTGCTGTTCACCGCCCTGGCCTGGTTGCTCAAGCGCGAATACTGGCGCGACGTGCACTAGGCCGGATCAGGGAGAGCAGCCATCATGGCGTCCGTCGCCAACCGCCGTTCCCTGATGACGCTGTTCTCGCGTCCGGAATGCCCGCAAAGCCATCGGGTGCGGCTGGTCCTCGCCGAAAAGGGCATCACCAGCCTCGACGTGATCGAGGTCCGGGAAGGCGAGACCAGCGACGACCTGATGCACCTGAACCCGTACAACACGGTGCCCACGCTGGTCGATCGCGACCTCGTGGTCTACGACGCCCGGATCATCGTCGAGTATCTGGACGAGCGCTTTCCGCATCCGCCCCTGATGCCGGTGGATCCGGTCAACCGGGCGCGCTACCGCCTGGCGCTGCTGCGCATGGAGTCGGAACTGTACGGCCTCGTGGACGATCTCGAGGGCACCGCAGCGCAGACGCGCAAGGCGCGCAACCGTCTCAAGGAGACGCTGGCGGCCCTGGCCGCCGAGTTCTCGCCGCGGCCCTACGTCGGCGAGGAGTTCTCGCTGATCGATTGCACCCTCGCGCCGATCCTGTGGCGGTTGCCCCATTACCGGGTCACCCTGCCGGAACGCGCCGAGGCCAAGCTCAAGGATTACTCGAAGCGATTGTTCGAGCGTCCCGCATTCAAGGCCAGCCTGACCGCCATCGAGGCGGAGATGCGGGCTGACTGACCGACATCGAGGAGTGGTTGCCGTGATCTCCCGGCGCCCGTATCTGATCCGCGCGATATACGAATGGGTCCTGGACAACCAGTTGACCCCGCACATGCTGGTCGCCGCCGATGCGCCCGGCGTGCGCGTACCCGAACAGTTCGTGACCGAGGACGGCAAGATTACCGTCAACGTCAGCCCCTCCGCCGTGCGCGACCTGGCGTTGGGCAACGACATGATCCGCTTCTCGGCCCGTTTCTCCGGACGGCCGTTCGAGGTCGAGGTGCCGCCGGGCGCCGTGCTCGCCCTCTACGCCCGCGAGAACGGTCAGGGCATGCTCTTCGGCGAGGTCGAGGAGCCCGAGCCGCCGCCCGACGGCGATGGCGGCGACGGCGATGGCGGCGACGGCGAGCCGGAGCAGGGCGAAAAGAAGAAGCGCTCCCACCTCAAGGTCGTCAAATAAGACGATACGAACCACAGAGACACAGAGCGCACAGAGAAAGATGCTTCTTGTGGGGCAAGAACGGCCCCTTTCGCGGTCGGCTGACTACGTGTGCCAGCCTGATTCTCTTTGTGCCCTCTGTGTCTCTGTGGTTTGTTCCTCAGGCCTGATTCTCGTGGCCGAATAGCCGCTCGTCGATCTGGTCGCAGAGGCAGTGGATGAACAGGAGGTGCACCTCCTGGATACGGGCGGTCACGTCCGAGGCGGCCCGCAGCTCGATGTCCTCCCCGGCCAGCGTCCGGGCGATGCGGCCGCCGTCGCGTCCGGTCAGCGCCAGCACCCGCATGCCGCGCTCGTGCGCGGCCTCGATCGCGGCGACCACGTTGGGTGAATTGCCGCTGGTGCTCACGGCCAGCAGGACGTCGCCGGGCGCGCCCAGGGCCTCCACCTGGCGGCTGAATATCCGGTCGTAGTCATAGTCGTTGGCGATCGCGGTCAGCGTGGAACTCTCGGTGGTGAGGGCGACGGCGGGCAGGGCGCGACGTTCGCGTTCGAAACGGTTCACCAGTTCCGAGGAGAAATGCTGGGCGTCGCCCGAGGAGCCGCCGTTACCGCAACTCAGGACCTTGTGTCCGTCGGCCAGCGCGCCCGCGAGCATCTCGCCGGCGGCCGCCAGCACCGGGAGCGCCGATGCCAGGGTGTCGCGCTTGGCCCGGATGCTGGCTTCGAAGAAGCCGCGCAGGCGTTCCTCATGATTCATGCAGGACTCCCGAATGGGTCAGGAAGAAAAGCACCACAGGGGCACAGAGTCACGGGCGAAGTCATTTTCGGTCACAAAGGGTACGAAAGCATTGACTGTTTCCCGGACCTCTGTGCCCCTGTGTCTCTGTGGTTAATCGGTTTTACCAATTATCCGCGTCGAAGGCCGCCTCGATCCACTCCAGCCGTTCGCCCGGTCCGACGGCGACCACGTCGAAGCGTACGCCGCGGTCGCCCAGCGCCGGGTGCGCGAGCAGGAACAGGCGCGCCGCGGCAATGATACGGCGTCGCTTGGCGGCGTTCACGGTGGCCGCCGGATCACCGTAGTCGGTGCGGTTGCGATAACGGACCTCGACGATCACGACTTCGTCGCCGTCGTCCAGCACCAGGTCCAGTTCGCCCTGCCGGCATTGGAAATTGCGCGCCAGGCAGGTCAAGCCCCGCTCGCGGGCGGCCGCCAGGGCCCGGTTCTCGGCCGCGCGCCCGCGACGCTGGCGCCAGGTCCTCATAATGCCCGCCGTCCTAGCGCTCGCCGTCGGCGGCGCCGACATCCTCCACCACGGGCTCGGGCATCGGCTCCGGGCGACCGCGCACGAAGCGGGCCCAGTCGAGCGCGCGGTGGATCTCGCCGTCCGGCTGCAGGAACAGCTCGCCGGTGTCGCCGTCGAGCAGTCGCCCGGTCTCCAGGTCGCCGCGGCGGATGCGCGCCTGCAGTGCCCAGGCGTCGTGGCCGAGGGCGAACAGGCGCAGGTAGCGGTCGGCCGCGTCCGGCCACAGTTCCCGTATGCGTTCGCGGCGTTCGGCGATGTCGCCCTCGCGGGCGAGCGCCCAGGGCATGTCGGCGAACATCAGCCCGTCCAGGTCGCTGTCCCGCGCGGGATCGATCTTGCCGGTGAAGACATGGGAGGTCGCCAGCACCGGCAGCCGCATGGCCCGGTAGAAGCGTAGCTGGGTGCGGATCAGTCGGGCCTCGGCCGGCTGCGCCGCGATGAAGATGAAATCGGCGTCCTGACGTCGGCCGCGCTCGATGGGGTCGCCGTTCTCGTCGGTCTCCGGCGGCGTGTCGTCGTCGTCCTTTTCGGTATCGTCTTCGGGAACGCCGCGGTATTTCAGCAGGGTCTTGATGGGGCCGGCGTGGTCCTGGTCGCGCGGGTCGTAGGTGGCGTAATCCACCATTTCGCCGCCCATGTAGTAGAGGGCGTCCCGGAAGGCTGACAGCACGCGGTCGCCCCAGTCGCTGTCGGGCACCAGGGCCAGGCCGCGGCGCAGGCCCATGTTGATGGCGCGCTCGGCCACCGCCTCCGCCTCGTCCTCGGGGGCGAGGCCGAACTGGTAGAAGCCGGGGTAGCCGCTGTCGGTCTCGGTGTAGTTGAGCGCGAGTATCGGCATGGGCGGCGTGTCCTCGTTCTCGCCCCCGTTCTCGCCGCTGCCGCGCTCCAGCGTGCGCAGTTCGGCGACGTGATTCTTGTCCAGGGGGCCGACGAGGAGGCCGACGCCGTCGCCGCGCGCCCGCTCCACCAACGCCCTCATGTCGGCCACGGCGTTGGTATCGTAGATGTGGAGTCTGGGCCGTGGCTGGCCGCTGGCGTAGTAGGCTGCGAGGAACCCGTCGCGTACCGCCGCCGCCGGATCGGCGAAGCGGCCGGTGAGGGGCAGCGCGAGGCCGATGCCGCGGCCGTCGCCCGCGGCGATGCCGGTGCCGGGCGCGATCGGGTCGTAGTCGAAGCGTTCGGGCAGGATCGTGCGTCCCGCCGGATGACCGGGGAAGCGCCGTTCCCAGTCGATCAGGGCATCCTCCAGGGCCGCGCGGTCGGTACGCACGCGGGCGCCGATGCGGGCCAGGGCGACCCAGCCGCGGGTGGTGTCGTCCACCCGGTCGAGGGCGTCGAGCCGGGCGTCCTCGGGCAGACGGGCCCGCAGTATCCGCCAGATGCGCTCGTCGTTGGCGCGGGCCTGCTCCGGCTCCAGCAGCCAGATATCACGTTGCACCAGGGCGTGAACCGCCTCCACCACGCGATCCTGGGCCAGGAGCAGTTGCGAGCGCAGTAGCCAGGTCCGCGCCGCGACCGCCGGCGGTGTGCCGCTTTCGGGAATCGGCACGAGCTGCAGCGCGCGCGGCGGCGGCAGATCGGCGATGCGCGCCTCGGTGCGGGCCAGTCTCAGGCGGGCGCGCTGCGTGTCGTCCAGCGAGTCCGTATTGACCCGATCGAGATGATCGTTGGCGGTCGCCGCGTCCCCGGCCCGGGCCGCCGCCTCGCCGGCGGCGAGGTAAAGCCGGTCGCGTTCCGCGCCCCGGGCGTCCTCCGCCGCCCGGGCGTAGAGCCGCGCGGCCTCGCTGTATTCGCCTTGCGCGGCCCGTGCCGCCGCGCGGTCGGCGGTGGGCACCTCCGGTGCGGGTGCCGGGGTGACGGGCACCCGGGCGCAGCCGGCCGCGAACAGGAGCAGGGCGAGGGCGAGCGCCAGGGGGGCGCGCGCTTGGACGGGGCGGATGGCGATCATGCGTCTCCGATGTCTGGTCCGGTCTCGGGTCTGGTCCGGGCGCGGATACCGGCCCGCCGGCGACCGTGCCGACACGGCCGCCGTCAGCGTATAGCATAGCGTACCGTCGTATCCGACCGTTCCGGGAGACACATGGTGCAAGGCGGAGGCGTCCTTCACATCGTGGCCACGCCCATCGGCAATCTGGGGGACCTGGCGCCACGCGTGCGCGACACCCTGGCGGGCGTCGATCTGATCGCGGCCGAGGACACCCGGCGTTGCGCGCAGTTGCTCGGCCACCTGGGCATCGCGGGCGTCCCGGCCGTGTCGCTGCACGAGCACAATGAAAGCGAGCGGGTGCCGGAGATCATCGAACGTCTGCGCACGGGGGGCGAGGTCGCCCTGGTCAGCGACGCCGGCACGCCGCTGGTCAGCGATCCCGGCTTCCTGCTCGTCCGTGCCGCGCGTGAAGCGGGCCTGACGGTGCGCGTCGTGCCGGGACCCTGTGCCGCCGTGGCCGCCCTCGCGGTCTCGGGGTTGCCGCCGGACCGGTTCGTGTTCGAGGGATTCCTGCCGTCGCGCGCCACGGCGCGTCGGCGCCGGCTCGGGGAATTGGCGGTCGAGACCCGGACGCTGGTGCTGTACGAGTCCAGCCACCGCATCGCGGATACGGTGGCGGACATCGCCGCGACCCTCGGTGGCGATCGTTCGGTCTGTCTCGCCCGCGAGTTGACCAAGTTGCATGAGGAGAGCGTGACCCTGACGGCCGCCGGATTGGGCGAGTGGCTGGCGGCGGACGACAACCGCCACCGCGGGGAGTTCGTGCTGGTGGTGGGCGGCACCGAAACCCCGCCGGCCCGTTACGAGGTGGATCTCGACCGCCTGCTCAGCGTGCTGCTCGAACATATGCCGGCCAAAGCCGTGGCTCGTACCGCCGCCGAACTCATCGGCGTGGCCCGCAACGAAGCCTACGAACGTATATTGAAAATCAAAGAAGGCAACCACAGAGGCGCAGAGGGCACGGAGTGAAGAGCAAATTGCTCCTTGTCTTACCTCTGTGTTCTCCGTGCCTCTGTGGTTCCTTTATAATGACAATCGAGCCGACCGGACGGTCGCTGCCCCGCATCGCGGGACGGAGGAAAGTCCGGGCTCCACAGGGCAGGGTGCCAGGTAACCCCTGGGCGGCGTGAGCCGACGGAAAGTGCCACAGAAAACATACCGCCGATGGCCCGAAAGGGCACAGGCAAGGGTGAAAAGGTGCGGTAAGAGCGCACCGCGCGGCCGGCAACGGTTCGCGGCACGGTAAACCCCACCCGGAGCAAGACCGAATAGGGGAGCGATCGTGTGGCCCGCACGGCTCCCGGGTAGGTCGCTACAGGCGTCCGGTGACGGGCGTCGCAGAGGAATGACCGTCCTCGACAGAACCCGGCTTACAGGTCGGCTCTCCTTTTGTCACCGTGATTGGTGATTCGTGATTGGTGATTGGGACGAGCCGTCTGGCCGTCCCAGTCGCCGGTCCGGGTGGGTGTCCCACTTCTCACCACCGGCCCCTGTCCGGTGCGAGCCCCGCTTCTAATCTTCCGCGTCAGAAACATCTCCTAAGCAACTGTATTCGTTGGCAAACGCGACTTCTCAGGCGTGGCCTGGGTTGCTGTCGTAAGCGTTTGTTTTGGCGGGGCTTTTGCCTGAACTGGTCGCGTTTCTTTCCTTGACATTGCGAGACAGCGGTGCCTATAGTGGCGCATCGGGGAAAAAAGTGGGTTAAAGTGGCAAGCAGCCAGAGGAGCCCGAGGTGTTCAGGGGTTCGCATTCGGTCACCATAGACGCCAAGGGTCGCTTCGCGATCCCGTCGGCGTACCGGCAGGCGTTGGTCGACGCCTGCGGTGGCCGTATGGTCGTCACCCAGCACTGGGACGGCTGCCTTCTGGTCTATCCCCAGGACCGCTTCCAGGCCTTCGAGCGCGAGCTGCTCAGCAAGGGCGGCCTGAACAGCCAGGTCCGCAATATCCAACGCTTCTTCCTCGGCAACGCGCGCGACATCGAGATGGACCGTCAGGGACGGCTATTGCTGCCGGCCAACCTGAGGGGGTTCGCGCGCCTGGACACGCGCGCCGTCCTGGCCGGCATGGGACACCTGTTCGAGCTCTGGAACGAGGACGACTGGCAGGCCAGCACCGCCGACATCGGCGACAGTCTGGCCGCCCAGGCCGCGGCGGACGAGCTGCCGGACACGCTGAAGGATCTCCAGCTGTGAACCCGGCGCGTCGCGACACCTCTATTTATTAGGTACGGCAGCAAATGCGGGCGAGGGCAGTGAAGCAGACCGAACACAAGCCGGTCCTGCTGGATGCGGCGATGGCGGGCCTGGCGATCAGGCCCGACGGCGTTTACGTGGACGCCACTTTCGGCCGCGGCGGGCACAGCGCGGCCATACTGTCGTGCCTGGGGCCGGGCGGCCGGCTGCTCGCCTTCGACAAGGACCCCGAGGCCGGTGACGCGGCCCGCGCCACCCTGGGCGACGATCCACGGTTCAGTTTTCATCGCGCCAGCTTCGCCCGCCTCGGCGAGGTCCTGGCCGAGGCCGACCTGGCCGGCCGTGTCGACGGGATTCTCATGGACCTGGGCGTCTCCTCGCCGCAACTCGACGCCGCCCGGCGCGGCTTTTCGTTCAGCCGCGAGGGGCCCCTGGACATGCGGATGGATCCCTCGGCCGGCGAGAGCGCCGCCGAATGGCTGGCGGTCGCCGGCCACGGCGAGATCGCACGCGTGCTCAAGCGCTACGGCGAAGAGCCGCTGGCCGGCCGCATCGCGGGCGCCATCGTGGATGCCCGCGAGCGGGCCCCGATCGAGACCACCGCGCGGCTCGCCGAGATCATCGCTTCCGCGGTGCCGGCCCGTGTCGCCGCCGGTTCGCGCATCCATCCCGCCACCCGCAGCTTTCAGGCCCTGCGTATCCACATCAACCGCGAGCTGGAAGACCTGAGCGAGGCGCTGGCGCAATGCCTGCCGGCCCTGGCGCCGGGCGGGCGCCTGGTGGTAATCAGTTTCCATTCGCTGGAGGACCGCATCGTCAAGCGGTTCATGCGCGACGCCGCGCACCCCGAGCCGCCGCCGCTGCCCATGGCCGAGCCGACGCCGCCGGCCCTGCGCCTGATCGGTAAGCCGCACCGCGCCGGGGCGGACGAGATCGCCGAGAACCCGCGGGCACGCAGCGCGATCCTGCGCGTGGCCGAGCGCACGGCCGGGGAGGGCACATGAGCCGGCGGGCGCTGCTGATCCTGGCGCTGGTGGCGGCCGACCTGGTCGCCGCCCTGGCGGTGGTGCAGGCCAAGCACCGCGCGCGCGAGCTCCAGCACGAACTCCAGGTGCTGCGGGTCGAACGCGACCGGCTGAAGACCGAGTGGGCCCAGTTGCAGCTCGAGGAGAGCGCCTGGGCCAACCCCGACCGGATCGCGCGCATCGCGCACGAGCGGCTCGACATGCACCGGCCGCGGCAGTACGCGGTCCTGGGAGACACGCGGTGAGCCGGCGCCGGCGCCCCAATGTCCGCTTGGAACCGCCGCCGCCGTGGCGCGCCCGGGCCGTGCTCGCGGTCTTCGGCGTGTTCGCCGTCGTGCTGGGCGCGCGGGCGTTCGACCTGCAGGTGCTCGACCGGCAGTTCCTGGTCGAGGAGGGCACCAAACGCCATGTGCGTACCGTCGACGTGCCCGCCGGGCGCGGCGCGATCCGCGACCGTCGCGGCGAGCCGCTCGCCCTGTCGGCGCCGACGGAATCGGTCTGGGCGGTGCCCTCCGCGGTCCTGGAGGCCCCGGAGCGCCTGTCGGCGCTGGCCGGACGGCTGGAGACGGGCGTCGCCGATCTGCGCGAGAAACTCAACCGGCACCGGGATCGTCAGTTCCTTTACCTGCGTCGGCAGCTCAGCCCCGCGCAGGCGCGGCATGTCATGGATCTCGACATGCCCGGCATCTTCCTGCAACGCGAATACCGACGTTATTACCCGGCGGGCGAGGCCGCGGCCCAGCTCGTGGGATTGACGGATATCGACGGTCGCGGCCAGGAGGGGCTGGAACTGGCCCTGGACGAGAGCCTGCACGGTGAGTCCGGCAGTCGCCGCGTGATCAAGGATCGCCTCGGCCGGGTGGTCGAGGACCTGGCGCAATTCACGCCGCCCCAGGCCGGGCGCGACATCCGCCTGACGGTGGATCTGCGGCTGCAGTACCTAGCCTACCGCGAACTCAAGGCCGCGGTCACGCAGAACGAGGCCAAGGCCGGTGTGGTGGTGATGCTCGACCCCGCCTCGGGCGAGGTGTTGGCGATGGCCTCCTATCCCAGTTTCAACCCCAACAGCCGCAGCTCGATCCCGACGGGCGGGCTGCGCAACCGGGCCGTGACCGATATCTTCGAGCCCGGCTCGACCATCAAGCCGTTGATGATCGCGCGTGCGTTGGACAGCGGCGTCTTCTCCACCGCCAGCACCATCGACACCGAGGGCGGCAGCTTCCGCGTGGGCCGGCTCACGGTCCGCGATTTCCGCGACTACGGCGACGTCGATTTTGCCCGCTTGCTGGCCAAATCCAGCAATGTCGGCGCCGCCAAGGTCGGTCTCGAGCTGGGCGCGGAGGCGCTCTGGGAGGCTTACCGCGACTTCGGTCTGGGCGACATGACCGGCATCGGGTTCCCCGGCGAGCGCTACGGGGTGCTGCGCGATTTCTACCAGTGGGGCGATATCGCCACGGCCACCGCGGCCTACGGTTACGGGGTATCGGTCACGGCGCTGCAGTTGACGCGCGCCTACGCCGCGATCGCCGCGGACGGTCGTCTACATCCCCTGAGCCTGGTCGCCACGGACATCGACGCAGCCGGTCCCGACCTGCGGGAACGCCAGGTGGTCGACCCGGCCACCGCGCGCACGGTGCGCGATCTGCTGCGCGGCGTGGTCGCCCCCGAGGGCACGGCGACGCGCGCGGACGTGGCGGGGTACGACATCGCCGGCAAGACCGGCACCGTCCGCAAGGTCGACGCCGACGGCTACGACCACAAACGCCACCAGGCCCTGTTCGTGGGCATGGCCCCGGCCGACGAGCCGCGGCTCGTGACCCTGGTGATGATCGACGAGCCGCGCGACGGCGATTACTACGGCGGTGCCGTGG
Organism: Salinisphaera sp. PC39; assembly: GCF_040361335.1. Taxonomy (NCBI): domain Bacteria; kingdom Pseudomonadati; phylum Pseudomonadota; class Gammaproteobacteria; order Salinisphaerales; family Salinisphaeraceae; genus Salinisphaera; species Salinisphaera sp. PC39. Next base: position 433,199 of record NZ_APNM01000001.1, read on the forward strand.
CGGCGCCGGTGTTCGCGCGGATCATGCGCGACGCCCTTCGGACCCTGCGGGTGCCGCCGTCCGAGCCGGCCATGCTCACGGCCGACGCCGGCCGGGAGGAAGCGTCGTGACCCTGGCGGAAGCGAACGTGGCGCCACGCCCCCTGGACGCGCTCCTGGCGGGCATGACGGCATCGCCGGTGCCGGACACGCCGGTGTCGGGCGTGGCCGCCGACAGCCGCCGCGTGCGGCCGGGCTACCTGTTCCTGGCGCGGCCGGGCGACGCGAATCATGGTCTGGCGTTCGCGGAGGAAGCCGTTTCCCGTGGCGCGGCCGCGGTGATCTGGGACGGTGAACCGGACGATCCCCGCGCGGCCTTGTCCGTGCCGACGGTGCGCGTGCCCGATCTAGCGCACCGCTGCGGCGAGATCGCCGCCCGTTTCCATGGACACCCCTCGCGCGCGCTGGCCGTGACGGGGGTGACCGGTACCGACGGCAAGACCTCCTGTGCCCATATCCTGGCCCAGGCCCTGGACCTGACCGGACACCGCTGCGGCTATCTCGGCACGCTCGGCTACGGCACGCTCGCGGATCTGACGCCCGCCGCGCATACCACGCCCGACGCCGTGGAACTCCAGGACTGGCTCGCGCGGATGGTCGCCGCCGACCTGGATTCGGCGGCGATCGAGGTCTCGTCGCACGCCCTCGAGCAGGGCCGGGTTGACGGCGTCGCCTTCGATGTCGCCGTGCTCACCCAGATCGGCCGCGACCACCTGGATTATCACGGCAGCCCGGCGGCGTATGCCGCCGCGAAGCGCCGCCTGTTCGAGATGCCGGGCCTGGGCACGGCCGTGCTCAACGCCGACGATGCCCACGGCCGCGCCTGGCTGGAGACCCTGCCGGCGGGTGTGTCCGTGGTGGCCTACGGGCTCGATCCGGCGGCGGTCCCGGCCGGCTGCCGGCGTGTGGTCGCGCGCGAGGTCCTGGCACAGCCCAACGGCCTGTCGCTGGACATCACCGGCGACTGGGGCGAGCTCCGCATCCACAGCCGACTGATCGGCCGGTTCAATGCCTACAACCTCCTGGCCGCCGCGGCCGTGCTGCTGGTTCGGGAGATCGAGCCGGCCGCCGCGGTGGCCGCGCTGGATGGCGTCGGGACCGTGCCGGGGCGCATGGAGATCGTCAGCGGCGGTATGGGCCGGCCGCTGGTCGTGGTCGACTACGCCCACACCGCGGGGGCGCTGGAGCAGGCGCTGCTGGCGGTGGCCGAGCACTGCCGCGGCCGCCTGATCTGCGTGTTCGGCTGCGGCGGCGAGCGCGACCGCGGCAAACGCCCGTTGATGGCCGCGGCGGCGGCCCGCCACGCCGACGCCATCTGGGTCACGGACGACAATCCGCGCGGCGAGGCACCCGAGGCCATCGTCGCCGATATCCGCTCCGGGTTTCCCGCGGCGGCGCCGGTGACCGTGGAGCACGACCGCGCCCGCGCCATCGCCTCGGCGATCGCCGAGGCGCGCGACGGCGATGCCGTGCTCATCGCCGGCAAGGGCCACGAGACGTTCCAGATCGTGGCCGGCCAGCGCCGGCCTTTCGACGACCGCGCCGCGGCGCGCCAGGCACTGGAGGCGGCATGAACGCCCGTCTCGCACAACTGGCCTCGGTGGTCGAGGGGCGTCTCCAGGGCGGCGACGCCACGTTCACCGGCGTGTCCACCGATACCCGCGGCCTGGCGCCCGGCGATCTCTACGTGGCCTTGCGCGGTGAACGTTTCGACGGTCACGAGTTCGTGGCGCGGGCCGCCTCGCTGGGCGCCGCCGGCGCCCTGGTCGAGCGGCCGCAGGATGTCGCCCTGCCGCAGATCGTGGTCGGCGACACCCTCGCGGCCCTGCAGCGTTACGCCGCCGCCTGGCGGCTGCGTTTCCGCGGGCCGGTGATCGGGGTGACCGGCAGCAACGGCAAGACCACCGTCAAGGAGATGATCGCCGCGATCCTGCGGGGGGTGGGCCCGGTCCTGGTCACGCGAGGCAACCTGAACAACCACATCGGGGTGCCCCTGACCCTGCTCCGCATCGACGACGAGCACGCCCACGCCGTGATCGAGATGGGCGCCAGCGGTCCCGGCGAGATCGCGTTGCTGACGCGATTGGCACGGCCCAATGTGGGCGTGATCACCAACGCCGGGCCGGCCCACCTGGAAGGGTTCGGTTCCCTGGACGGCGTGGCCCGGGCCAAGGGCGAGCTGTTCGCCGACCTGGCGGCCGACGGCGTCGCCGTGATCAATGCCGACGATCCCCGCAGCCCGGTCTGGTACGAGCTGGCCGGCGACCGGCGGCGCGTCACCTTCGGCCTGGAGGCCGGGGCCGACGTGCGCGCCCGCGCGATCGAGAGCGACGGCGGCGTGACCCGCTTCATGTTGATCACGCCCGCCGGCGAGGCCGCCGTGGAGCTGCCGCTGGCCGGTCGCCACAACGTGCTCAACGCCCTGGCGGCGGCGGCCGTCGCCACCGCCCTGGAACTGGATCCGGCCCGTATCGCCGCCGGTCTCACCGGCGTCGCCGGTGTCGCCGGCCGGCTGCAGTCGCGCCCCGCGTCGGTGCCCGGTGTGAGTCTCATCGACGACAGCTATAACGCGAACCCGGCCTCCCTGGCCGCCGCCGTGTCCTGGCTGGTGGCCCAGTCCGGCGATGCCTGGGTGGCCCTGGGCGACATGGCCGAACTGGGTGACGGCGCCGAGGCGGCACATGCCGAGGCCGGCCGCGCCGCGCGTGCCGCCGGCGTGACGCGGCTGTTCGCGGTGGGGCCCCTGTCGCGCCACGCCGTCGAGGGGTTCGGCGACGGCGCTACGCATTACGACGATCAGGAATCCTTGATCGCGGCGCTGCGGGAGGCGCTGACGCCCGGCGTGAACCTGCTGGTCAAGGGATCGCGCTCGGCGCGCATGGATCGGGTCGCGCAGGCGTTCGCCGCCGGCGAGGACGGAGGGAGGGACGCGCCATGCTGATGCATCTCGCCGAATGGCTGGAACAGTTCCACAGTGGTTTCCGCGTGTTCCAGTTCCTGACCTTCCGGGCGATCCTGGGCGTGCTCACGGCCATGATCTTCTCGTTCGTGTTCGGTCCCTGGATGATCCGGCGGCTGACGTTCCACCAGATCGGCCAGCAGATCCGGCAGGACGGCCCGCAGAGCCACCTGGTGAAGGCCGGGACGCCGACCATGGGCGGCGCCCTGATCATCGCCGCCGTGGTGGTGGCCACGCTGCTGTGGGCGGACCTGGCCAACCGCTATGTCTGGATCGCGCTGCTGGTCACCACGGCCTTCGGCACCATCGGGTTCATCGACGACTACCGCAAGCTCAAGTACGGCAACAGCAAGGGGCTGTCGGCGCGGAACAAGTTGTTCTGGCAGACCCTGGTGGGCCTGACGGCCGCCGTCTGGGTCTACCTGAGTGCCGAGTCGACCGCCGAGACCGGCGTGCTCATCCCCATGCTCAAGGATGTGGTGGTGCCGCTGGGCGCGGGCTACATCCTCTGGGCCTACCTGGTCGTGGTGGGCGCCAGCAACGCGGTGAATCTGACCGACGGCCTGGACGGCCTGGCGATCATGCCTTGTGTGCTGGTCGGCTCGGCGCTGGGCATTTTCGCCTATGTCACCGGGCATGCCGAGTTTTCGGCCTATCTCGGCTTCCACTTTGTGCACGGCGTCGGCGAGCTGGCGATCTTCTGCACCGCGATCGGCGGCGCCGGTCTCGGCTTCCTCTGGTTCAACACCTATCCGGCGCAGGTGTTCATGGGCGACGTCGGGGCGCTGGCGCTGGGCGCCGCGCTGGGCATCGTCGCCGTGATCGTGCGCCAGGAACTCGTGCTTCTGGTGATGGGCGGCGTGTTCGTGGCCGAGACCGTGTCGGTGATGCTCCAGGTGGCCACCTACAAGCTCACCGGCCGCCGCATGTTCCGGATGGCCCCGCTGCACCACCACTTCGAACTCAAGGGCTGGGCGGAGCCCAAGATCATCGTCCGCTTCTGGATCATCACCCTGGTTCTGGTCCTGATCGGCCTGTCGACGTTGAAGATACGATGAGCAGGCAGCAAGTTACAGGTTACGGGTTACAGGTTACAGGGCCGGTGCTGGTGGTCGGCCTTGGGGCCACAGGTTTGTCCGTGGCGCGTTATCTGGCGCGCAAGGGCGTGCCGTTTGCGGTGACGGACAGTCGGGATCAGCCGCCGAAAATGAAGGGATTGGCGGCATTCGGCGATGTGCCGCGCCGTTTCGGCGGATTCGCATCGCCGCTGCCGCTGGGGGAAATCGCCGAGGCGGTGGTCTCACCCGGCATTTCGTTGCAGGAACCCTTTATCCGTGAGCTGCAGAGTGCCGGCATCCCCGTGGTCGGTGATATCGAACTCTTCGCCCGCGAACTCGGTCACCGGGCGATGGACTCGGATACGGAATCGCCTTCCGAATCACCCATCACCCATCAGCAATCACGTCTGATTGCCATCACAGGTTCCAACGGCAAGTCCACCGTGACCGCCCTGGTCGGCGCCATGACCGAGGCGGCGGGCCTGCGGGTCGCCGTGGGCGGCAACTTCGGTACCCCCGCGCTCGACCTGCTGGACGACGATATCGAGCTTTACGTGCTGGAGCTGTCGAGTTTCCAGCTCGAGCTCACGGACTCCCTGCGGCCCACGGCCGCGGTCGTGCTCAACGTCAGCCCCGACCATATCGATCGCCACGGCAGCCTGGACCGCTACGCCGATCTCAAGGCGCGGGCGTTCCGGGGCGCCGGCACCGCCGTGGTCAACGTCGACGATCCCCGGGTCGCGGCCATGGCGACCGGCGATGCCGCCGTGGTGCGGTTCAGCACCGCTGGGGAGGCCGATTGGCATCTGCGCGAGGACGCGGACGGGACGATCCGATTGTGCGCCGGCGATGAGCCGCTGTGCCGCGCCGACGAGCTCAAGCTCCGGGGTCGCCACAACCTGGGCAATGCCCTGGCCGCGCTGGCCGTGGGCGAGGCCGCGGGTCTGCCGCGACTCGCGATGCTCGCGGCCCTGCGCGAGTTCCCGGGGCTGCCGCACCGTTGCCGCTGGGTGGCGCGCGTGAACGAGGTCGATTACGTCGACGACTCCAAGGGCACCAACGTCGGTGCCATGCTCGCCTCGCTGGAAGGTGTTGCCGGCCCGATCGTGCTGCTGGCCGGCGGCGAGGCCAAGGGCGGCGATTTCGCGCCGGTGCGGCCGGTGATGGCGGCCAAGGGGCGTGCCGCCGTCCTGTTCGGGACGGACGCCGGCCGGATCGAGGCGGTGCTGTCGGGCGTGGTGCCCATGCACCGCGCGGCCAACATGGACGAGGCGGTGCGCACCGCCGCCGACGCGGCCCGGCCCGGCGACACGGTCCTGCTGTCGCCCGGCTGCGCCAGCTTCGACATGTTTCGGGACTACCGCGAGCGCGGCGAACGCTTCGCCGCGGCGGTCGGGAGGTTGTCGGCATGATCGGCGCCGCGTCCCTCAAATTGCCGCCGGCGCGGCCGGACCTCGGACTGAGCGTGGCGGTGGCGGTGTTGCTGCTGATCGGACTGGTCATGGTGGCCTCGTCCTCGGTGGCCGTGGCCGACCGCGCCACCGGCGAACCGCTGTATTACTTCTACCGGCAGGCGGTCTACGCGCTGTTGGGGCTGGGTGCGGGTTTCGTGGTGCTACACCTGCCGCTGCGCCTCTGGCAGGCCAACAGCGTGCCGTTGCTGGGCGCGGGCCTGGCCCTGTTGGTGTTGGTGCTGATCCCCGGTATCGGCCGCGAGGTCAACGGCGCCCGGCGCTGGATCGACCTGGGGCCGGCGATGCTGCAGGCCTCGGAGCCGGCGCGGTTGTGCGTGCTGTTGTACCTGGCCGGCTACGCCGTGCGCCGCCAGGTCGAGCTGCGGACGACCCTGGGCGGTCTGGTCCGGCCGATCCTGCCGGTGCTGCTGGCGAGCCTGTTGCTGCTGCTGGAGCCGGACTACGGCGCCGTGGCGGTGCTGGTGGCGGTCTCCGGCATTCTTCTGTTCCTGGCCGGGGCCCGGCTGTCACACCTGCTGATGCTGGGCGGTGGCGCGGTCGGCATGCTGATGGTCGCGGCCCTGTCCTCGCCCTACCGGGTGGCGCGGCTGGTGAGCTTCACCGATCCCTGGGCGCATCCCTACGCGAGCGGCTTCCAGCTCACCCAGGCGCTGATCGCCATCGGGCGCGGCGAGTTCGCCGGAGTGGGGCTGGGCAACTCGGTGCAAAAGCTGCTTTACCTGCCCGAGACCCACACCGATTTCCTGTTCGCGATCCTGGCCGAGGAGTTCGGGCTCATCGGTTCGCTCGCCGTGATCGCGTTGTTCGCGCTGGTGCTCTGGCGCGGCTTCGCGGTGGCCGGCCGCGCCGGCGCGGCCGGCCTCTGGTTCGGGGCCTACCTGGCCTACGGCATCGTGAGCTGGCTGGCCCTGCAAGCGTTCGTGAACATCGCCGTGAACATGGGGCTGCTGCCGACCAAGGGTCTGACCCTGCCCTTGATGAGCTATGGCGGCTCCAGCCTGCTGACGACCTGCGTGTTGGTGGCCTTGCTGCTGCGGGTGGACCTGGAGGCGCGCGCCGCCGCGCCGGGGAGGCGACGGTGAGCGCGCCGAGGATCCTGATCATGGCGGGTGGCACGGGTGGCCACGTCTACCCGGCGTTGGCCGTGGCTGCGGAATTGAAGAACCGCGGCGCCGAAGTGGTGTGGATGGGCACCCAGGCGGGTTTGGAGGCCCGCGTGGTGCCGGCCGCCGGCTATCCGATGGAATGGATCGGTATCGCCGGCCTGCGGGGCAAGGGCTGGGTCTCCTGGCTGACGGCACCCTGGCGGCTGCTTCGGGCCTTGGCCCAGGCGCTGGGCATCGTGCGCCGTACCGCGCCGCGCGCCGTGCTCGGCATGGGCGGCTTTGCCTCCGGGCCCGGCGGTCTGGCGTCCCGGCTGCTGCGACGGCCGCTGGTGATCCACGAGCAGAACGCCGTCGCCGGTCTGACCAACCGCCTGCTGGCACGGATGGCCGTGACCGTGTTGGAGGCGTTCCCGAATACGTTCCCGGCCGCGCGCGGCGCCCGCTGCGTGGGCAATCCGGTGCGCGCGGACATTCTGGCGCTGCCGGGCCCGCGCGAGCGGCTGGCGGGTCGCGAAGGGCCCGTGCGGTTGCTGGTACTGGGCGGCAGCGGCGGCGCGCTGGCGATCAACGAGATGGTGCCGGCGGCGCTGGCGCGTCTGCCGGCGGCAACCCGTCCGGAAGTCCGGCACCAGGCCGGCCGCACCCTGGAGGCGGCGCAGGCCGCCTACCGCGAGCACGGCGTCGCCGGCGACGTGACCGCCTATATCGAGGACATGGCCGCGGCCTATGCCTGGGCCGATCTGGTCGTATGCCGCTCCGGCGCCCTCACCGTCGCCGAGCTGGCGGCGGCCGGGCTGGGCGCCTTGCTGATCCCGTATCCGTATGCGGTGGACGATCACCAGCGGATCAACGGCGAATATCTGACCCGGCGCGGCGCCGCCGAGCTGATTCCGCAATCGGCGTTGGACGCCCGGCGCCTCGCGGATCGTTTGGCCGAGCTGTGTGCCGACCGGGCCCGCCTCTGCGAGATGGCCGAGGCCGCGCGCGGCGCCGCCTGGACCGATGCGACGCGGGAGATCGCGGACGCTTGCATGGCCGCGGCATGTCCTCGGGGGATTCCGTCATGACCGGCGCCGAGCAGAACTTCCTGCCCATGAGCCAGCGGCCCATGCGGCGTGTGCAGCGGGTGCACTTCGTGGGCATCGGCGGTGTCGGCATGGCCGGTATCGCCGAGGTGTTGCTGAACCTCGGCTATACCGTGTCCGGCACCGACATCAAGGAGGGCGCCGCGACCCGCCGGCTGACCGAGCTGGGGGCGACGATCCACATCGGACACGCCGCGAAGCACGCCGCGGGCGCGGACGTGGTGGTCACCTCGTCCGCGGTCGGCGAGGACAACCCGGAGGTGGTGGCCGCCCACGAGCGGCTGGTGCCGGTGGTGCCGCGTGCCGAGATGCTGGCCGAGCTGATGCGCTTCCGCTACGGCATCGCGGTCGCGGGCACGCACGGCAAGACCACCACCACCAGCCTGGTGGCGGCGCTGCTCGCCGAGGGCGGGCTGGACCCGACCTTCATCGTCGGCGGCAAGGTCCTGGGCGCCGGTACCAACGCCCGCCTGGGCGAGGGGCCGTACCTGGTGGCGGAGGCCGACGAGTCGGACGCCTCGTTCCTGTTCCTGACGCCGATGCTGGCGATCGTCACCAACATCGATGCCGACCACCTGGAGGCCTATGGCGGCGACTTCGCCCGCCTCAAGGACACCTTCGTGGAGTTCATCCACCACCTGCCGTTCTACGGTCTGGCGGTGCTGTGCGTGGACGACCCCGTGGTGCGCGAGATCCTGCCGCGGGTCGGTCGGCCGGTGCTGACCTACGGCGTGGAGACCGACGCCGATCTCTGGGCCGAGAAGCTGGAACCGGTCGGCGCCGGTACCCGCTTCACCCTGCGCACCAAGGACAGCCAGCAGGGCTGGACCGTGCACCTGGCGTTGCCGGGGCGCCACAACGTGCTGAACGCACTGGCGGCCGCCGCGGTGGCGCGCGAGCTGGGCGTGGAGATGGGCGCCATCCAGGCGGCGTTGTCCTCGTTCGCGGGGATCGGCCGCCGCTGCGAGGTCCACGGCGAGCTGGACCTGGACGGCAAGCGCTGCCTGCTGGTGGACGATTACGGCCACCACCCGCGCGAGATCGCCAACATCGTGGCCGCGGTGCGCGGCGCCTGGCCGGACCGCCGCCTGCTGGTGGTGTTCCAGCCGCATCGCTACAGCCGCACCCGCGACCTGTTCGAGGATTTCTGCCGCGTGCTGGCGGACCTGGACACGCTGGTGCTGTGCGAGGTCTACGCCGCCGGCGAGACGCCGGTGGCCAACGCCGACGGGCGCGCGCTGGCCCGCGGCGTGCGCGCCCGCGGCGGAGTGAATCCGGTGTTCCTGTCCGATCTCGCGGAGTTGCCGGCGTTGCTTGCCGACATCGCGGGAGACGGGGACGTGGTGCTGACACTGGGGGCCGGCGACATCGGCCAGGCCGCCGCCGAGCTGGCCCGCAACAGGGGAGTGACGGACGAATGAACGCGCCGCGGGTGGACAATCCGCAAGACTTCGGCCGCGTGGCCGTGCTCATGGGCGGCTGGGCCGCCGAGCGCGAGGTCTCGCTGGTGAGCGGCGAGGCGGTGCTGGCCGGTCTGCGCCGACGGGGCGTCGACGCCCACGGCGTGGATATCGATCGCGCCCGTCTGCTGGGGCTGAAGGGCGAGGGCTTCGACCGCGCCTGGGTGGCCCTGCACGGCGCCGGCGGCGAGGACGGCGTGGCCCAGGCGGTCCTGGAAGTGCTCGGTCTGCCCTATACCGGCAGCGGCGTGCTGGCCTCGGCGCTGGCGATGGACAAGGCCCGCTGCAAGGCGGTCTGGGCGTCGCAGGGGATTCCCACGCCGGCGCATCGCTACCTGGTGCCGGACATGGATTTCGAGGCGGTGGCCGGCGATCTCGGGCTGCCGCTGTTCGTGAAGCCGGCACACGAGGGGTCGTCGCTGGGGATGACCCGGGTGGATGCGGCCGGCGACCTGGCGGCCGCCTATCGGGCGGCGGCGGTCTACGACCGCGAGGTCCTGGCCGAGCGCTTCATCGACGGGCCCGAATACACCGCCTCGATCCTGGACGGCCGGGTGCTGCCCCTGTTGCGCATCGAGGTCGAGAGCGGCTTCTACGACTATCACGCCAAGTACGAATCGGACACCACCCGCTACCACTGCCCCTGCGGGCTGCCGCCCGAACGCGAATCGGAATTGGCGGCGCTGTCGCTGCGTGCCTTCGAGACCGCCGGCGCGCACGGCTGGGGGCGGGTGGATTTCATGATGGACGGCGAGGGCCAGCCCTGGTTCCTGGAGCTGAACACGGTGCCGGGCATGACTTCGCACAGCCTGGTGCCGATGGCGGCGGCCGCCGCCGGCATCGATTTCGACGAACTGGTCTGGCGCATCCTCGCGACCACGCTGGCAACCCGGGAGGACGGCCATGAAGCGGCATAGCCCGGATATCCGGCGGCTGTGGCCGGTGCCGGCGGCGCTCCTGCTGCTCGGACTCGCGGCCTGCACCTGGCAGGGCTTGCGCCAGCACGACGAGGGGCCGCGCCGCCTGTACGTCGCCGGCGAGCTGTCGCACGTGTCCGACCGCGCCGTGGTCGAGGCCGCCCGGCCGCATCTCGGCGCCGACTTCTTTGACCTCGACCTGGACGCGATCCGGGACGCGGTCGCCGCCGAGCCCTGGCTGGCCGTGGTGCAGGTGCACCGGCGCTGGCCGGACGGGCTCGTGATCCGGGTGCGCGAGCACCGGCCTGTCGCCCTCTGGGGCGAGGACGCGGTGCTGGCCGCGGACGGCAGCCTGTTCGTGCCGCGCGGTCCGCGGCCCGAGGGCCTGCCGCGATTGGTCGGCCCCGAGGGCAGCCAGGCGCGGCTGCGCGCGCGCCTGCCGGAACTGCGGGAGATCCTCGCGCCGGCCGGGCACGGGGTCGCGGCCCTCGGCCTGGATCCGCGCGGCGCCTGGCGACTGGAACTGGACAACGGCCTGGAGCTGCGCCTGGGCCGCACCGACATCGAGACCCGCGTGCGCCGTTTCGTCGAGCACGCCGCGCCGGCCCTGGGCGAGCGGCTGCAACGGGCGGCCTATGTGGACATGCGCTACGGCGACGGATTCGCGGTCGGCGGATTGCGCGACACGGATACCGATCGGGAGAGCGAGAATGAGCAAGCGGCCTGAGAAGAACCTGATCGTGGGCCTGGACATCGGCACGTCCAAGGTGGCGTGCATCGTGGCCGAGATCGGCGAGGACGGCGATCTCGAGATCATCGGCCTGGGCAGCCACCCGTCCCGCGGCATGAAGAAGGGGATGGTGGTCAATATCGAGTCGACCACCAACGCCATCCGCCGCGCCGTCGAGGAGGCCGAGCTGATGGCCGGCTGCCGGGTGCAGTCGGTGCACTGCGGGATTTCCGGCGCCCACGTGAAAAGCCTCAACTCGCACGGCATCGTCGCCGTGCGCAGCAAGGAGGTCACGGAGGCCGACATCGACCGGGTGATCGACGCCGCCTGCGCGGTCGCGATCCCCGCCGACCAGAAGATCCTGCACGTCCTGCCGCAGGAGTTCGCGGTGGACGACAACGAGGGAATCCAGGAGCCCGTCGGCATGTCCGGCGTGCGGCTGGAGGCCAAGGTGCACATGGTCACCGGGGCCGTGACGTCGGCGCAGAACATCCAGAAATGCGTCGCCCGCTGCGGCCTGGAGGTCTCCAAGCTGTCGCTGGAGCAGCTCGCCTCCGCGGAGGCGGTGCTGGCCGACGACGAGAAGGATCTGGGCGTGTGCCTGGTGGACATCGGCGGCGGCACCTCGGACATCGCGGTGTTCGTCAACGGTGCCATCCGCCACACCGCGGTCATTCCGATCGCCGGGGATCAGGTCACCAACGACATCGCGGTGGCCCTGCGCACGCCCACCCAACACGCCGAGGGGATCAAGACCCGGTACGGCTGCGCCCTGCCGGAATTGATCGAGGAGGACGACGCCATCGAGGTGCCCAGCGTGGGCGACCGCCCGCCGCGGCGGCTGTCGCGCTACACCCTGGCGGAAGTGATCAAGCCCCGCTACGAGGAGCTGTTCGTGCTGATCCACAAGGAACTGGTACGCAGCGGCTTCGACGAGGTGCTGGCCGGGGGCGTGGTGCTTACCGGCGGCTCCGCGAAGATGGAGGGATTGATCGACCTCGCCGAGGAGGTCTTCCACATGCCCGTCCGTCTGGGTGTGCCGCAGCACGCCCAAGGGCTGACCGATGTCGTCAAGAACCCCATCCACGCCACGGGCGTGGGTCTGCTGCTGTTCGGGCAGAAATCGATTCCCGGCGGCAGTCTCGGCCGGACCGACAACAGTTTTCAGCAGGTCTGGCAACGCATGAAGGCTTGGTTTCAAGGCAATTTCTGATTTTTGACAGTCCGGGCGACCGGACCAAGCACGGCAAGTAGGAGGTGTGTCATGGGCGAAGTATTCGAATTCGCTGACGAAAGGACCGACAAGGCGGTCATCAAGGTGATCGGCGTCGGTGGCGGCGGTAGTAACACCGTCGATCAGATGGTCACCGCCGGCATCGAGGGCGTGGACTTCATCTGCGCCAACACCGATGCGCAGCACTTGGAGGGTTGCAAGGCGGACACGCTGGTGCAGCTCGGCGTGAACGTGACCCGGGGCCTGGGCGCCGGTGCGGACCCCGTGGTCGGCCGGCAGGCCGCCGAGGAGGACCGCGACCGCATCCGCGAGGCCATCGAGGGTGCGGACATGCTGTTCATCACCTGCGGCATGGGCGGCGGCACCGGTACCGGCGCGGCGCCGGTGGTGGCCGAGATCGCCCGCGAGCTGGACATCCTGACCCTGGCGGTGGTCACCAAGCCGTTCCCGTTCGAGCGGGGCAAGCGCATGGAGGTCGCCAAGAATGGCATCCAGGAGTTGCAGGAATACGTGGACTCGCTGATCGTGATCCCGAACGAGAAGCTGCTCACGGTGCTGGGCAAGGGCACGTCCCTGAAGTCCGCGTTCAAGGCCGCCAACGATGTGCTGCAGAACGCGGTCCAGGGCATCTCCGACCTGATCACCCGTCCGGGCCTGATCAACGTCGACTTCGCCGACGTGCGCAAGGTGATGTCGGTGCAGGGCATGGCGATGATGGGCCGGGCCACGGCCGTGGGCGACGACCGTGCCCGCGAGGCCGCGGAGGCCGCCCTGTCGAGCCCGCTGCTGGACGACCTGAACCTGCACGGCGCCGAGGGCCTGCTGGTCAACGTCACCGGCGACGAGAACCTCAGCATCAACGAGTTCCAGCTCGTCAACGAGGTGGTCATGGAGATGACCTCCGAGAACGCCGAGGTGATCGTGGGCACGGCCGTCGATCACGACCTGGGCGACGAGCTCTGCGTCACCGTGGTGGCAACCGGCCTGGGCCGGCAGCCGGAGCTGGCGCGCGAGTCCGTGCGCAAGCTGCAGCCGGACGCCAGCGGCCAGATGCGCTACGAGGACCTGGACAAGCCCACGGTGATCCGCCGGGCGCCGCGGCAGCGTGCCGACGAGAACGCGGCCGTGGACCTGGATTACCTGGACGTGCCCGCGTTCCTCCGCAACCAGGCGGACTGAACGCCGGTGTCGGCCGCCCGTCGGAGGGATGGCGACAGCCGCCGTGCGCTGTCGCCATTCGGGGCAGGTTTGTGTGCTAAACTGTTGCGCTTAATGAATTGTTCACTGCAACAATTTCTGCACGCACGCCCCTGTTCAGCGGGCGTTAATGGGGCAGGCTAGAGTATTGGCGCTAACGGTGACGGTTTCATGACACGTCGCCGCTCGCTGACTTGAGGGAAGGTGCGGAATGCTGAGACAACGAACGCTGAAGAATCCGATCCGTGCCACCGGGGTGGGACTGCATACCGGCCACAAGGTCTACATGACCCTGCGGCCCGCGCCGGCGGACCACGGCATCGTGTTCCGTCGCACCGACTTGTCTCCCGCGGTGGAGTTGAAGGGCGACGCGATGAAGGTCGGCGAAACCACGCTGGCCACGACCCTGGTGCAGGACGACGTCCGGGTCTCCACCGTGGAGCACCTGCTGTCGGCGATGGCCGGCCTGGGCATCGACAACGCCGTGGTCGAGCTTTCGGCCGACGAGGTGCCGATCATGGACGGCAGCGCCGGCCCGTTCGTGTTCCTGATCCAGTCGGCCGGCATCCAGGAGCTGGACGCACCTAAGCGGTTCATCCGTATCCGCCAGCCGGTGCAGGTCGCCGATGAAGACAAGTGGGCCCGTTTCGATCCCTACGACGGCTTCAAGGTCAGCTTCGGCATCGACTTCAACCACCCGGCCTTCGACGCGGATACCCAGACCGCGAGCGTCGACTTCTCGACCACCTCCTTCGTGAAGGAAGTCTCGCGGGCACGCACCTTCGGTTTCATGCGCGATATCGAGTTCCTGCGCTCGCACAACCTGGCGCGGGGCGGCAGCATGGATAACGCCGTGGTGCTGGACGACTATCGGGTGCTCAACGCCGACGGCCTGCGTTACGACAACGAGTTCGTGCGCCACAAGATCCTGGACGCCATCGGCGATCTCTACCTGCTGGGCCACGGCCTGATCGGCAGCTTTTCCGGCTACAAGTCGGGGCACGCGCTCAACAACAAGCTGCTGCGCGCGCTCATGGCCGAGCCGGATGCCTGGGAAGAGGTCACCTTCGACGATGTCGAGACCGCGCCCATCGCCTACGCCAACGCGCGGCCGGTCACCGCGGCCTGATAGATCCCCCTGTCCCCCTTCCCAAAGGGGGAACGCAGCTTCTTCCCCCTTTCCAAAGGGGGAGGAGGGGGATTCCGGGTCTCACCCCGCCGTTTCCGCCAACCGCCGCAACGCCGCCGCGAGAGCGGGGTTGTCCTCCACGCAGCGCGCCGTCGCGCCGAGTTGTTTGCGGGCGTCGTCCGAGAGTCGGCGGGGAGGCCGCGGCGCCGCCGCCGGTCCGGCCATGGGACGCACCCGGATATCCACGCGCGGCACGTCGCGCCGCATGCGCTGGGCCAGCGCCCGGCGGATCGTGTTCTGCTGATAACGCAGCCGGGTGGCCCAGCCGCCGTTGGCGACATGCAGGACCAATCCCCGCTCGTCGCAGGCCGCCACCCGCACCTGATCGCGGGCCTCGGCGGGCAATCCGTCCCGGACAACCGCCTCAATTTCTTGCAGAAACGCGACGCGCCTGAGTACACTCGCAAGTGTCTGAGGGGGCGACCGTAATAAATCGTTAACGGAACGGGGCGGTTTTCTCATTACCGAGGCGACCGGCCGGGGCACGAAATAGCCATAGTCATATGGACATCATACTGATCAGCCACGAGCGCGGACAGAGCCTGCGTCTGCGGGTGCAGCCGCGTTCCCTGAAGCTGCTCGCACCTCTGGTCCTGGTCCCGGCGATGCTGCTGGGCGCGGCGGGTTGGGCCGGTTACGCCCTGGCGCCGGACGCCCGCGGTGTCGACCGCGTGCTGGAGGCCACCGCCGTCTGGGACAAGCAGGTGTCGGCGCAGCGGCGGGAAATCGCGGACCTGCGGCAGCGCATGGACGATAACCTCCATGCCCTGGCGCAGCGTCTGGGCCAATTGCAGGCGCACGTGACCCGGCTCAACGCGGTCGGCGAGCGCATGACCCTGATGGCCGAACTGGACACCGGGGAATTCGATTTCAACAACCCGCCGCCGCTCGGCGGTCCCGAGGAGCAGACGGTGGCGGGCTCGCCGCCGTCCGTCGACGAGTTCCGCGCCGCCCTCGATCGCTTCTCCAGCGAGCTGGATGCCCGCGAGCGGCAGATGCGCGTGCTGCGGGACCTGATGGTCGCCGGCGAGCTGCGCGAGGAGGTCATGCCCTCGGGCCGGCCGGTCAAGAGCGGCTGGGTATCCTCCGGTTTCGGCGTACGCACCGACCCGTTCACCGGCCGCCGTACCAGCCATCACGGCATCGATTTCGCCGGCGCCCTGGGCACGGAGGTCATCGCGGTGGCCTCGGGCGTGGTCAGCCTCGCCGAACGTCGCTCCGGCTACGGCAACGTGGTGGAGATCAACCACGGCAACGGTTACGTGACGCGATACGGCCACAACCAGAAGCTCCTGGTATCGGTGGGCGAGCGCGTGAGCAAGGGTCAGCTCATCGCCAAGATGGGCTCCACCGGCCGCTCCACCGGCCCGCACGTGCACTTCGAGGTGCTGCGTAACGGCCGGGTCGTGAACCCCACCTCGTACATACACGCGTCGCGTTGAGCGCGGCGCGTGCCGTTGCGGGCTTCTTCAGGCCTCCGGTTTCGCGTTCGATGTCTGCCGGCCCGGCCCCGTGGCCGGCAATGCGCAATCCCGAATCCAAACGTGACGCGTGCCGGCCGCCGGTCGGCTGAAATCCGCCCGTTCCCTGCGGTATGATGCCTGCCTTCCGTTGTCGAGGCGCGGGGCACTTTCCGCCGTGCGCGCTGTCACACCCGAGGTCCGATGGCTAACTTTTTCACTCAGATATTCGGCAGCCGGAACCAGCGGGTCCTGAAACGGCTACGCAAGGATGTGGCCAAGATCAGTCCGCTGGAGGACGAGCTGCGCGCGCTCCCGGACGACGCGCTGCGCGCGAAGACCGAGGAATTCCGCAAGCGCCTGGGCGACGGCGCCAAGCTCGACGACCTCCTGCCCGAGGCCTTCGCCGTGGTCCGCGAGGCGGCCCGGCGGGTGCTGGGGCTGCGGCATTTCGATGTCCAGATGATCGGCGGCATCGTCCTGCACCAGGGCAAGATCGCCGAGATGAAGACCGGTGAGGGCAAGACCCTGGTCGCCACCCTGGCGGCCTACCTGAACGCTCTGGAGGGCGAGGGCGTCCACGTCGTCACCGTCAACGACTACCTCGCCAGCCGCGACGCCGAGTGGATGGGTCGTATCTACCGGTTCCTCGGGTTGACCGTCGGCACCATCTATTCCGGCCAGCCCACCGAGGACAAGCGGGCCGCCTACGCCGCCGACATCACCTACGGCACGAACAACGAGTTCGGCTTCGATTACCTGCGCGACAACATGGCCTTCTCGCCCAAGGACCGGGTGCAGCGGGGCCGCCACTTCGCGATCGTGGACGAGGTCGACTCCATCCTGATCGACGAGGCGCGCACGCCGCTGATCATCTCGGGGCCGACCGACGATGATCCGCAGCTCTACCAGCGCATCAACAAGCTGATCCCCCGCCTGGAAAAGCAGGAGGAAGAGGAAGGGCCGGGCGACTACTCGCCGGACGAAAAGGCCAAGCAGGTCTATCTCACCGAGGAGGGCCACCAGAAGGTCGAGACGCTGATGCGCGAGGCCGGGCTGCTCGCCGAGGACGAGAGCCTGTACGACGCCAACAACGTGATCCTGATGCATCACGTGAACGCGGCCCTGCGCGCCCACACGCTCTACCAGAAGGATGTCGACTACATCGTCACCGACGGCCAGGTGGTCATCGTCGACGAGTTCACCGGCCGCACCATGCCCGGCCGGCGCTGGTCGGACGGCCTCCACCAGGCGGTGGAGGCTAAGGAAGGGGTCAAGATCCAGCAGGAGAACCAGACGCTGGCCTCGATCACCTTCCAGAACTTCTTCCGGCTCTACGACAAGCTCTCGGGCATGACCGGCACGGCCGACACCGAGGCCTTCGAGTTCCAGTCCATCTACGGGCTGGAGGTGGTGGTCATCCCCACCAACGAGCCGATGATCCGCAAGGACCTGCCGGACCTGGTCTACCTGACCATCCAGGAGAAGTTCGAGGCGATCGCCGACGACATCCAGGAGTCGCGCGAGCGCGGCCAGCCGGTGCTGGTGGGCACGGCCTCGATCGAGGCCTCCGAGCACCTGTCCGACCTGCTGCGCAAGCGAGGCGTCAAGCACGAGGTGCTCAACGCCAAGCAGCATGAGCGCGAGGCCGAGATCATCGCCCAGGCCGGCCGGCCCGGCGCCGTGACCATCGCCACCAACATGGCCGGCCGTGGCACCGACATCGTGCTCGGCGGCAATCCCGAGCCGGAGCTGGCCGAGTTGCCCGAGGACGATACCGAGGGCCGCGAGCGCATCCTGACCGAATGGCGCGAGCGCCACGAGCAGGTCAAGCAGGCCGGCGGCCTGTATGTGATCGGTTCCGAGCGGCACGAGTCGCGGCGCGTGGACAACCAACTCCGCGGCCGTTCCGGCCGCCAGGGCGACCCCGGCGCCAGCCGCTTCTACCTGGCGCTGGAAGACAGCCTGATGCGCATCTTCACCCCGCCGCGCCTGCGTTCCATGCTCCAGGGCATGGGCCTGGAGAAGGGCGAGGCGATCGAGCACCGCTGGGTCACGCGGGCCATCGAGAACGCCCAGCGCAAGGTGGAGTCGCACCACTTCGACATCCGCAAGCAGCTCCTCGAATACGACAACGTCGCCAATGACCAGCGTCAGGTCGTGTACGAGCAGCGCAACGAGCTTATGGAGGTCGAGGAGGTCACCGACATCGTCGAGAACATCTGGAACGATGTGGTCCAGGAGGTGATCGACGAATACGTGCCGCCCAAGAGCCTCGAAGAGCAGTGGGATATCCCCGGTCTCACCGAGGCGATCAAGCGCGAGTTCGGCGAGGACCTGCCCATCCAGGAATGGCTGGACGAGGACAGCAAGCTCGACGAGGAAGCGCTTCGCGAACGTATCCTGGACCGCGTCAAGGCCGCCTACGACGCCAAGCGCGAGGCCGCCGGCGACGAGGTGATGAACAAGATCGAGAAGGCGGTGATGCTCCAGGTGCTGGACTCGCTGTGGCGCGAGCACCTGGCCGCCATGGACTATCTGCGCAAGGGCATCCACCTGCGCGGCTATGCGCAGAAGAATCCCAAGCACGAGTACAAGCGCGAAGCCTTCGAGATGTTCAACCAGATGCTCTCGCGGCTGAAGCACGAGGTCGTCACCGTGCTCGCGCGGGGGCAGGTCCGTGCCGAGATCGACGAGGAGGCACGCCAGCAGTCGCAGGAGCGCATCCGCGAGCTGAACTACCAGCATGCCGAGGCGGCCAGCGCCGCCGAGCAGGCCACCGCCGCCGCCTCCGCGGCGGCCGCGGGTGGCGCCCAGGGCGGTGGTGGTGTCGCGCCGGCCGCCGGCGGTCCGCTACCCGGCCTGGGCGGCGGCCAGGCACCGCGTCCGGCGCCCGCGCAGGGCGGCGGCAATGCCGCGCAAAGGCCGCAGCGCCAGGCGCCGGCCCAGAGGCCCGAGACCTTCGTGCGCGACGACCGCAAGGTCGGCCGCAACGAACCCTGCCCCTGCGGCTCGGGCAAAAAGTACAAGCATTGCTGCGGTAAATCAGCCTAAAGTCCCCTCTCCCCCTTTAGGGGGAGAGGGTCAGGGTGAGGGGGCGATACAAAGGCACCTTCATCCGGGTCTTCTCCCCGAGGGGGATGGGTTCTGGAATCAAGCCCATGGCCGTCAATCTGAATCCACCTGAAGACCTCCTGCCCATCCCCGGCATTAGAGTCGGCACCGCCGAGGCCGCGATCAAGCGGCCGGGCCGCGATGATCTCGCCCTGTTCGAGCTGGCACCGGGATCGCACACCGCCGCGGTATTCACCCGCAACGCCTTCGCCGCCGCGCCGGTTGTCGTAGCGCGCGAGCACTGGTCCGAGGCCGAGCCGCGGGCGCTGCTGGTCAACAGCGGCAATGCCAACGCCGGCACCGGCGCGCGCGGTCTCGCAGACGCGCGCGAGAGTTGCGAGGCGGTCGCACGCGCACTGGGCGTGACCGCCGACGCCGTCCTGCCGTTCTCCACCGGCGTGATCGGGCAGCCGTTACCCATGGATCGCCTGGGCGCCGCCGTGCCCCGCGCCGTGGCCGATCTGCGCGACGACGGTTGGCTGGACGCCGCGCACGCCATCATGACCACCGACACCGTGTCCAAGGCCGCCTCGCGTCGGGTCGGGCTGGACGACGGCGAGGTCACGCTCACCGGCATCGCCAAGGGCTCCGGCATGATCCGTCCGGACATGGCGACCATGCTGGCCTTCGTCGCCACCGACGCCGCGATCGAGCGATCCGATCTGCAGGCAGCGCTGTCGGCGGCCGTACGCGATTCGTTCAACAGCATCACCGTCGACGGCGACACCTCGACCAACGATGCCTGCCTGGCCGTGGCCACGGGACAGGGCCGCGCCCTGGGACCTGACGATGCCGGCTGGGCGCGGTTCACCGCCGCGCTGACCGATCTTTGCACCGAGCTGGCCCAGGCGATCGTGCGCGACGCCGAGGGCGCGACCCGCTTCATCACCATCGAGGTCGCCGGTGCCCGCGACGAGGCCGAGGCCCGCGCGGTCGGGTTTACCGTGGCGCACTCGCCGCTGGTCAAGACCGCCGCCTTCGCCGGCGACCCCAACTGGGGTCGCATCCTGGCCGCCGTCGGTCGCGCCGGACTGGACGACCTGGATATCGCCGGGGTCGACATCGCTCTCGACGACGTCGCCATCGTCCGCGGCGGCGAGCCGGCCGGCGAATACCGCGAGGCCGACGGCGCCGCCGTGATGGCCCGCTCCGAGTTCGCCATCCGCATCGACCTCGGCCGCGGTTCCGCCCGCGCCCGCATCTGGACCTCGGACCTGTCCTACGAGTACGTCAAGATCAACGCCGAGTACCGGACCTGAATTAAGGGGACGGTATACTTAATTCCAAGAAATTAAGTATACCGTCCCCTTAATTTTGTAGTGCAAGGAAAACCGTGACCATCGCCAACGACGAAGCGAGCCGGGAGAAACCGTTCCTCTATATCGCCGTCGGTGTGCTGCGCGCCGCCGACGGCCGGGTGCTGATCGCCAAGCGGCGGCCCGGTAAGCCGGGGGCGGGCAAGTGGGAATTCCCCGGCGGCAAGCGCGAGCCCGGCGAGGCCGTGGCGGAGGCGTTGGCGCGGGAGCTGGACGAGGAACTCGGCGTACACGTGCGCGAGACCCGGCCGCTGATCCGTTTCGCCCACGATTACAGCGATCGCCGGGTGCTTCTGGATATCCATCTGGTCGAGTCCTGGGGCGGCGTAGCGTACGGCCGCGAGGGCCAGGAACTCGCCTGGAGCCGGCCCGAGCGGCTCGACGAATACGACTTGCTGTCGGCGAACACCCCGGTCGTCGCGGCCCTGCGATTACCTCCCCGGTACCTGATCACCCCCGCGCCGGACGATGACACGGCCGGCTTCATGGCCGCGGCGGAGCGGGCCTTGGCCGGTGGCCTGCGCCTACTGCGCCTGCGGGCCTGGGATCTGGACGATGATGCCTACGAGGTCCTGGCGCGCGAGCTGCAGTCGCTGGCCGCCGGGCATGATGCGGCGTTGTTGCTGGACCGGGACGCCGTCATGGTCAAACGCGTTGGCGCGGCCGGCTTGCACCTGACGGCACGCGCGCTGCGTTCGCTGGCGCGGCGTCCCCTGCCGGCCGGCTTCTGGGTCGGGGCGTCCTGTCACGGTCGCGCCGACCTGGAACGCGCCATCGGTCTGGGCGCCGATTTCGCCACCCTGTCGCCGGTCGCGGCCACGCCCAGCCATCCCGATGCGGCGCCGCTGGGTTGGGAAGGTTTCGCGCGGGCGCGCGAGGGTCTGGCCCTGCCGGTCTACGCCCTGGGCGGCGTCGGGCCCGAGGAATGCGATGCCGCCTGGGAAGCGGGCGCGCAGGGCGTTGCCGGTATCCGGAGCCTGTGGCCGGGCCGATAGGGTAATTAAGGGGACGGTATACTTAATTTATAGAATTAAGTATACCGTCCCCTTAATTCAGTGCCGGCTTTCGGTGGGTCCGTCCCAGGGCTCGCCGGTCCCACTCTCCGGATCCGGTTCGCCAGGGATGTGGTGTTCCTCGCTGAGCCATTCGCCCAGGTCTATCAGCTTGCAGCGGCGGCAGCAGAAGGGCCGCCAGGGGTTGTCCTTGCCGGCCGAGGCCGGTTCGCCGCAATGGGGGCAGGGGATCTGTCCTCGGGCCATGATTCCGGTCGTTCGGGGTTAGAGGTGGCAGCAGGCCATGCGGAAAACGATGTCGCGCTCGGTCTGGCGCGCCCGTAGCTCGCTGCCGGATTGCTCCATGAAGCGCACCGTTGAGCGGTGCCGGCCGGCGCTGATCTCGGGGTAGACCGCCTCCGCCGCCGGCACGAACACCCGGATGAGCTGGGCGTCGCTGTCGGTGTTGTGGACCAGTACACCGCCTTCCGCGGTGTATTCGCGCGCGTCGGCGCTGTCGCGTACCAGCCGCAGGATCAGCGAGATGGCCTGGCGGAAGGGTTTCAACTGCCGGCCCCAGACGTCGAGTTGCTCGGCCTGATGCTCCGCCGGCCGGCTCAGCCAGTACTGGTAACCGGGCAGGTCGAAGCCGCAGGTACCGCCGGGTATGGCGCTGCGGTTGTTGATGCTGTTGAGCAGCTCGTTGTCGCGGATGGTGTAGGAGGCGAACTGCGGCGGGATGTTCTGGATCTCGCGGCCGAGGGCCGCCAGATCGGACAGGATCCGGTCCAGGCGTTCGTGGTCCACGCCCGAATGGTTCTGCAGCCGGCTGAGAGTGTTGTGCTGCTCGGCGAGTTCCTTGCCGACTTCGGTGCGCAGGTCGTGGCGGGAGAGAACGGTCAGGATGTCGAGTAGGGCGGCCACCGCGGCGCGTCGTCCCCATTTACTGGCGTCGGCCTCGTGATGGACCATCTGCGCGAACAGATGCTCCAGACGCAGGAAGGTCCGGGTGCGTTCGTTCAGCGGTTGCTCGTAACAGGTATGCGGCGACTGGTCCACGCGAAGCGGTACTCCCCGCCAAAAGCAATGATTGTACTACCCGGATGGCGCGCTATCGCAACAGGACATGGCGGAGGCGCCTCTTGGGGGTAGAATCAATTAAGGGGACGGTATACTTAATTAACGCCTAATTAAGTATACCGTCCCCTTAATTGCCTTAATTGGGTGTCTCAGCCCGGCAGGTGCATCGACGGCAGATGGTCCACCTCGCCCCGCGCCAGCCGCGAGTAACCCGCGTGCAGCGCCGCCGCCAGGTCGGCGATGTCCTTGTAGGGGCCGGTGTTGATGAGAACGTCGTCGGCGGCCGCCAGTCGCATCTTGCGGGTGTCCTGGGCCGCGATCATCTTGCGGGCCAGGGTCTCGTCGATGTTGTCGCGCGAGGTCAGGCGCTCGACCTGGACGCTTTCGGGCGCGTCCACCACCAGGATGCGGTTGACCAAGTCACGCATGCCGCTCTTGATCAGCAGTGGCACCACCAGGATGCAGTATTCGCTCTTGGCGTTGCGGCTGAGTTCCGCGAGGCGCTCGCGGATGCGGGGATGCATGATGGCTTCCAGGTCGTGACGGGCCTGCTCGTCGTCGAAGATGATCTCGCGCAGTTCGCGCCGCCGCAGCCGGCCGTCCTCGTCGATCACGTCGTCGCCGAAGCGCTGCCGGATTTCCTCCAGGGCGGGCTCGCCGGGCTCGACGATGTCGCGGGCGACCTGGTCGGCGTCGATCACGTCCACGCCCAGGCGCTCGAAGGAACTGGCCACCACCGACTTGCCGCTGGCGATTCCGCCGGTGAGGCCGACTATCAGATTGGAACTCATTGTCAGTTGAGGCCGGCGATCTGGAAGTAGGCGCGGGCAATTGTATCGCCTGCCACCAGCGCCAGCCACCCGGCGGCGGCCAGGAACGGCCCGAACGGCATCGGCACCTCCCGGCCCATGCGGCCGGAGAAGGTCAGGGCGATGCCCACGATCGCCCCCACCGCGGAGGCCAGCAGGATCACCTGCGGCAGGGCCTGCCAGCCCAGCCAGGCGCCGACGGCCGCCAGCAGCTTGAAGTCGCCGTAGCCCATGCCCTCCTTGCCCGTGATGAGCCGGAAGCCGTGATAGACCGACCACAGCAGCAGGTAGCCGGCCACCGCGCCGATGATGGCGTCGGCCGGCGTGGCGAAATACCCGCCCAGGCTGGCGATCAGGCCCAGCCAGAGCAGGGGCAGGGTGAGGTTGTCCGGCAGATACTGGGTGCGCCAGTCGATTCCGGTGAGCGCCAGCAGGGTCCAGGTGTAGGCCAGCGCCAGCGCCGTCGGCACGCCGACCCCGAAACGCCAGGCCACCGCGACGCCGAGCAGGGCCGCGGCCAGTTCCACCAGGGGGTACTGCCAGGCGATGCGGGCCCCGCAGTCCGCGCAGCGACCGCGCAGCAGCAGGAAGCTGATCAGGGGCACGTTGTGCCAGGCCCGGATACGGGCGCCGCAGGCCGGGCATGCCGAGCGGGAGGCCACCAGGCCGGGTGCCTCGTCCGGCGCGCCGGTGTCCTGCCCCAGGATCTCGGCCGCGCTGGTGCGCCACTCGGCTTCCAGCATCGCGGGCAGACGCAGGATCACCACGTTCAGGAAGCTGCCGACGAGCAGGCCCAGGACGAAGATCGAGCCCAGATACAGGGCGGGCTCGGCGGCGAGCAGCTCAAGCACGATTCGGCTCCCTTATCCTTTTCGTTGATCGTGTTCCGGCCCGGCCGTCGCCGTGCGTGTGCGGCGACGGGACGTCTGCTCAATGCTAGACGACCGACCCGAGCTTGAAGATCGGCAGATACATGGCCACCACCAGGCCGCCCACGAGCACGCCGATAACCGCCATGATCAGGGGTTCCAGCAGGCTCGACAGGGAATCCACCTGGTTGTCGACCTCGGCCTCGTAGAAATCCGCCACCTTGGCGCACATCGAGTCCAGGGCGCCGGATTCCTCGCCGATGGCCACCATCTGGATGGCCATGGACGGGAACAGGCCGGTGTTGGACATGGCCAGTTGGAGCTGCTGGCCGGTGGAGACCTGCTCCTGCATCTGGAAGATGGCTTCCTCGAAGACGATGTTGCCGGCCGCCTTGGCCACGGACTCCATCGCCTCCACCAGCGGCACGCCGGCGGCGAACATGGTGGACAGCGTGCGCGCGAAGCGGGCCACCGCGGCCTTGTAGAGGATGTCGCCGACCACCGGCAGCTTGAGCGTGAGGCGGTCGATCAGGCGGCGGAACTTACGCGATCGCTTGTGCAGACGTGCCAACCCGAACGCGGCGGCGCCGATGGTGCCCAGGATCGCCCACCACCAGGCCTGCACGAACTTCGACAGACCGATCACCAGTAGGGTGAAGCCGGGCAGGTCGGCGCCGAAGCCCTGGAACAGGGATTGGAACTGCGGCACCACGAAATAGAGCAGGATGCCCATGACGATGATCGCCACCACGATCACCGCCGAGGGATAGAACAGCGCCTTGCGGACCTTGGCCTTGATCGCCTCTGTCTTTTCCTTGTAGGTGGCGATCTTGTCGAGCAGGGTCTCGAGCGCGCCGGATTTCTCGCCGGCATCGACCAGGTTCACGAACAGGTCGTCGAAGTAGTCCGGATGCTTGCCCAGGGCCTCGGCCAGGGTGCCGCCGCCCTCGATGTCGTTGCGGATGTTGCGGACCAGCTCGCTGAGGCTGGGGTTCTCGGAGCCGTTGGCGATGATGTCCAGCGACTGCACCAGCGGTACGCCGGCGCTCATCATGGTCGCCATCTGGCGCGAGAGGATGGCGATGTCCGCGGACTTGATCTTCTTCTTTTTCTTGCCGCCGATGCCGAACAGGGTGGTCTGCTTGCGCACGCGGATGGGGTTGATCCCCTGCTTGCGCAGCATGGCCTTCATCATGCTCTCGTTGAGGGCCTCGGTCTTTCCCTTGACCCGGGTGCCGCGGCGATCCGTGCCTTCCCAGAGAAAGGTCTGCTTTTCGGTCAAGGATTCCGCCATGATGCCGGTTACCGTCCCCTGTGATACGTGCCTTATCGGCGGCCCCGCCGCGGACTGTAGGTAGGCGCCGGGCCGCATGGCGAGCATAACGCACATGCGGCGGGGCGAGAATCGCGCAGCGCGGCGGGCTTGCAGTCGCCACCGAGGCATGGGGCATAATCCGCCGCTTGGTGACAAATGT
Source organism: Salinisphaera sp. PC39 (assembly GCF_040361335.1). Lineage (NCBI taxonomy): Bacteria > Pseudomonadati > Pseudomonadota > Gammaproteobacteria > Salinisphaerales > Salinisphaeraceae > Salinisphaera > Salinisphaera sp. PC39. The sequence goes on from NZ_APNM01000001.1 coordinate 458,762, forward strand.
CTTTTTTTGAGGAGGGCCGGACCGTGACCGTCCCGCTGTCGTTCCTGCGCTACCAGGCACCCAACATCGTCGGGATGTTCGGCAACGGCCTGCGCTCGGCCCTGCCGCGCGCCGTCGGCGGCCGGACGCCGGACAGCGCGCCGCTGCATCGGCGGCTCGAGCCCGTGCCGCCGGCGCTGATCGAGGCCTATGCCGAGTGGACCGGCGCGCCAGCCGACCGCTATCGGGACGAGCTGCCGCCGCACCTGTTCTCCTACTGGGCGTTGGGTCTGATCGCGGACCTGACCGGCCGCGTGCCCTACAACGTGCTGTCCATCGTCAACCAGGGTTGCCGGATGGTCGTCCGGCGCCCGCTGCCGACGGACGAGGTCCTGGACGTGACCGGCCGGCTGGGCGAGATCGTCGACGACGGCCGCCGTATCCGCATCGCGACCCATCTGGAGATCGGCACCGACGGCGCGCCCGGCGCGCAGTCGGTGGATGTGCTGACCGCCGTGCCCCACCGCAACCCGAAACGACCCAGGTCGGCCGCGCCGCGGGAGCCGGCACGCACCTTCGAGACTGTCGGCACCTGGTCGGCCGCGGCCGGCGACGGCCGTGCGTTCGCGTTGCTCACGGGCGATTTCAATCCGCTGCATACCCTGGAACTGGTCGCTCGGCGCACCCGCTACAACGGCTGCATCCTGCACGGTTTCGGCCTGTTGTCGCGTACCTACGAGACCCTGCGCAACGCCGGCGTCGACATCGCCGTGTTCGACGTGCGCTACGTCAAACCGGTGCCACTGCCCTCGGCCGAGCTGGCCGTGACCCTGGCGCGCGAGGCCGACGCGGACGGCGGCCGCGCCCTGCGTCTGGCATCGCCGGACGGCACCCTGCACATGGCCGGCCACCTGCACGAGAAGGAGCCCGCGTGAATCACGGTTACGCCGATATCCCCGAGAGTCGCCTGCCGGTCATCGCCGCCGCGGTACGCACCCCCTTCCTGAACTCCGGCGGCGCCTATGCCGACCTGCCGAACCACGAGCTGGGGGCGATCCCGCTGCGCGCCGTGCTGGCGCGCGCCGGGATCGAGGCCCGCGAGGTCGAAAGCGTCGCCCTGGGCTGCGTGGTCCAGGACGTGGAGACCACCAACGTCACCCGCGAGGCGATGCTGGCCGCCGGCTACCCCAGCACGATCCCCGCCGGGACCGTGTCCATGGCCGGCGTCTCGCCCGAGGCCTGCATCGCGGGCCTGTGCGACCAGATCGCGCTGGGCCGCCTGGACATCGCGGTCGGCGGGGGCACCGAGAACTTCTCCGACCTGCCCATCCGCCTTTCCCGCAACGTGCGCAAGCGGGCGGTAAAACTGGCGCTGGCACGCTCGGGCATGGAGCGGCTGCGCATCCTTGCCGGCCTGCGGCCCTCGGATATGGTTCCGGTGCTGCCCAGCGGCCGCGACCTGACCACCGGGCAGACCATGGGCGAGGCCTGCGAAGCCATGGTCCGCCGCTTCGGCATCCGGCGCGCCGACGCCGATGCCTACGCGGTACGCAGCCACCGCCGCGCCGCCGAGGCCTGGGACCGAGACTGGTTCGGGGACGACGTGGTGCCGGTCGACGCCCCCGGCGGCCGCGTCGAGCAAGATGATGCCGTGCGCGGCGACACCGACGAGGCCAAGCTGGCCCGGCTAAAGCCCGTCTTCGACAAGGACGACGGCATCATCACCGCCGGCAATGCCTCGGGCCTGACCGACGGCGCCGCGGCCCTGCTGTTGACCAGCGCCGGTACCGCCCGCGAACGGGGATTGCGGGCGCGCGCCGTCGTCCGCGACTACGAGATGACCGGCGTGACCGATATGCGCACCGAGATGCTGATGGGGCCGGCCATCGCCATTCCGCGCGTGCTGGCGCGCCACGGACTGAGCCACGACGACATCGGCGTCTACGAGATCCACGAGGCCTTCGCCGCCCAGATCCTGGCCAACCAGGCCGGCCTGGCCAGCGATGACTACGCGGCCGGCTACGGCCTGGGCCGTGCCCCCGGCGGCATCCCCCTGGACAAGCTCAACGTCCACGGCGGCTCGCTCGCCCTGGGCAATCCCTTCGCCGCCACCGGCGGCCGCCTGCTCGCCACCGCGGTCCGCCGCCTGGAGGAGACCGGCGAGCGCTACGGCATGATCGCCACCTGTGCCGGTGGCGGTCTGGGCGCCGCGATGCTGCTTGAGAACCGGGCGGCAACCACCTGACGCCATATATCTCGCCACGGTCTGAGTCATCGATGGACGGCCGATTTGGCCATTAGTATGATTGAGTAGTATTCAATCATACGGGCTCGTGATGCGTTCAACGAAGCAATTGAGCATTACTCTGCCGAATGAGATGGCGGAACTCGTTCGGTCGAGAGTTGCCAGTGGCGAGTACGCAACGGAAAGCGAAGTGATTCGGGACGGTCTAAGGGCTTTGTTGGCGAGAGAGCGGGCCCTTGAAGCGTGGCTCGGAACCGAGGTGGCCAGAGCTTACGATGAAGCTCGGACCGATCCCTCGAGTCTCGCCGACAGCAAGGAAGCGCGTGCAAGGATTGCCGATCTGCATGCAAGGACAATCAAGGGTCAAGGATGATGGATGGCTTCTCTGCGAGTGGACTATTCCGTCCATGCGATGTCGCATCTTGAGTCGTTGTACGTATACATAGCGGAAGATGCCGGCCCCATTAGGGCGGAATCTTTCATCAGCTCCCTGATGACGTATTGCGAGGGTCTTGGGTCTTTCCCGTATCGCGGTACTCGGCGTGACGATATACGCCGCGGTCTGCGTCTGCTCGGTTATCGCCGCCGCGTCACCATTGCGTTCACCGTCGACGAGGCGGCGGTGATCATTCTGGGCGTGTTTTATGGTGGCCGTGACGTGGAAGCCTTTTTACGGTCCTGATAGAGATCACTATCCAGGGAGTGTTGCAAAGTAGTGGCACCGCGGAGCGGTAGAGGGGATTTCTCTTTCGCTGGAAAATCCCCCTCAGTCCCCCTTTGGGAAAGGGAAAAGACGAGAAACGCCTCAATCCACCGTGACGCGATTCACCTCGGCCAGGCTGAGGATGCCGTCGCGCACCTTGTTCAGGCCGGCCCGGCGCAGGTCGATCACGCCTTCGGACTCGGCCTGGTTTTCGATGTCGAGGGCGTTGCCGCCCTCCATGATGATCTGGCCGATGGCCTCGGTGACCGGCATCACCTGGTAGATGCCGACCCGGCCCTTGTGGCCGCCGGTGCAGGCGTCGCAGCCTTCGGGATTGGCCTCGTAGATGCGCAGATCGTCCAGTTCGTCCTCGCGGAAACCCTCCTTGATCAGCTCCTCGCGCGGCACGTCGGCCTTGCGCTTGCACGTCGTACACAGCCGGCGGGCCAGACGCTGGGCGATGATCAGGGTTACCGACGAGGCGATGTTGTAGGCGGGCACGCCCATGTTCACCAGGCGGGTGAGGGTCTGCGGTGCGTCGTTGGTGTGCAGGGTGGATAGCACCATGTGACCGGTCTGGGCCGCCTTGATCGCGATCTCGGCGGTTTCCAGGTCGCGGATCTCGCCCACCATGATCACGTCCGGGTCCTGCCGCAGGAAGGCGCGCAGGCAGGTGGCGAAGGTCAGGCCCACCTTGGGGTGCACGTTCACCTGGTTGATGCCGGGCAGGTTGATCTCGGCCGGGTCCTCGGCCGTGGAGATATTGCGGTCGTCGGTGTTGAGGATGTTCAGGGCCGTGTACAGCGACACTGTCTTGCCGCTGCCGGTGGGGCCGGTGACCAGCACCATGCCGTAGGGCTTGTGGATGGTGTCGTGGAATACCTGCTTCTGATCCGGCTCGTAGCCCAGGGCGTCGATGCCCATCTGGGCGCTGGTCGGGTCCAGGATGCGCAGCACGATCTTCTCGCCGAACAGCGTCGGGCAGGTCGACACGCGGAAATCGATCGCCTTGTTCTTGGACAGGTTCAGCTTGATGCGGCCGTCCTGCGGGATGCGCCGCTCGGCCAGGTCCAGCCGTGCCAGCACCTTAAGGCGCGCGGACAGCCGCATGCCCAGGCCCGCCGGCGGCGCCGCCACCTCGCGCAGTACGCCGTCCTGGCGTAGGCGCACGCGGTATTTCTTCTCGTAGGGCTCGAAGTGGATGTCCGAGGCGCCCTTGTTGATCGCGTCCAGCATCACCTTGTTCACGAACCGCACCACCGGCGCGTCGTCCGTGTCCATTTTGGTGACGTCGACTTCCTGCTCTTCCTCGCCGCCGGTGATGTCCAGGGATTCGAGGTCGACGTCCTCGAGTCCGGACATGCCGCTGTCGACGGCGGACAGGCTGTCCTCGATCGCCTTGGCCAGCTTGTCCTCTTCCACCAGGATGGGTTCGACGACCATCCCGGTGTTGAACTTGATCTCTTCCAGCGCCTGGGTGTTGGTGGGGTCGGAGACAGCCACGTACAGGCGCCGCGCGCGCTTGTAGAGCGGCAGCGCGTGGTTCTTGCGGATCAGGGCCTCGGGCACCTCCTTGATGGGGGCGTTCTCCAGGTCCACCGAGCGCAGGTCGATCAGCGGTACCCCGAACTCGCGGGAGGCGGCCTCCGCCAGCTTGCGGGCGGGCACCGCCTCGGAGGTCACGAGCTGCGTGACGAAGGCCTCGCGCTGGCGCCGCGCGCTCTCCTGGATCTCCAGCGCCTTCTTCTCGGTCAACAGACCGTCGGCGACCAGCCGGCGGGCGAGGCCGTTGAGCGCGCTGCGGCGGACTTCGTTGCTCCGCGTGGAGACCATGATCCCTGTGCGTCTGTGGTTACAAAGCCTTGATCCTAGCGGGAAAGGGCGGGCGCGCAAAGTGTGCCGGCCGCCGGGACACGCCTTCTCTCCCGGATTATCGGCCATCGTCGCATAATGCTGACCCGATGCTTTCCTCCGAGCGACCCTTCATGCAATGATGCGAGCAATACCGATCTTTTCGCTCGATCACGAAAACCGGTGGTTCTGACTGGGTTCGGCAAGGGAATGCGGAACTGGGGGATAGGGATGATCGTCACGTCACGTCCGATAACAATCGTGATCGGCACTCGGGCACAGTTGATCAAGATGGCACCGGTCCTGCGGGAACTGGAGGACCGGGTGCAACCGTATCGACTGGTGTTCACCGGGCAGCACAGCGTCACCATGGAGGCGCTGCTCGCCGATTTCAGCATCGCGACCCGGCCGGAGTACATCTACTCCGGGCCCGAGATCAGCGGCATCGTCCGGATGTTCTTCTGGATGCCGAAGATACTGTTCCGTCTCCTAAGGCGCCGCCGCGCCCTGTTTCGGGACGAGCGCGGCCGGCGCGCGATCGTGGTCGTGCACGGGGATACGTTCTCCACGCTGATCGGGGCCCTGGCGGGCAAGCTGACCGGCTGCCGCGTGGCGCACGTGGAATCCGGTCTCCGTTCCCGGAAGAACTGACCCGGATAGGGGTCTTCCGGCTGGCCGATATCGCGTACTGTCCGGGCGAATGGGCGGTCGGCAACATGGCCGGCTACGATCTGGAAGCGGTGGACACCGGCCACAACACACTCCTGGACGCCCTGCGGGCCGCGGTCGCCGACGAGCGGCCCGGCGACGCTCCGCCATACGAGCGCTACTGCGTGGCTTCGGTGCATCGTTTCGAGAACATCTTCGTGCGCCAGCGCATCGAATGGATCGCCGAGGCCCTGGAGCGCATCGCCGAGTCGTTCGACGTTGTCTTCGTGTTGCATCCGGCGACCGAAAAACGCCTGCGCGCCAACGGCCTGTTCGAGCGTCTGGAGAGCAACCCCCGTATCCATTTTCGCGAGCGCATGCCCTACATGGCGTTCATCCGGTTGCTGGAGGGCTCGGCATTCGTGCTCACGGACGGCGGCAGCAATCAGGAAGAGCTCTATTACATGCAGAAGCCGACCCTGATCCTGCGCAACGCCACCGAGCGCCAAGAGGGTATCGGCGAGCGGGCCGTGCTGTGCGGGTTCGAGAATGACGTGGTGGACGGTTTCCTCAAGAAGGTCTGGCGCGAGGGCACCGGCGAGGACATCCTGTCCTCGGAGATCCATCCCAGCCGGCGGATCGTGGACCATATCCAGAAGACCGGCGGGTGCGACGGGGACATATGAATGCCTTAACGGCAGTCAATCGGCTTCTACAGGCCGCATCCAAGCGTGGTTCCGTGTTGGAGAACCCGCTGGTGCGTCGGGTCGGCGTATTGACGGCGTTGGGCGCCTTTTGCGCCGGATTGGCCCTTGCGTTGAGAGCGCACCCGGACCTTCTGACTGTTCTGGATTATCGCGCCTGGTTGCTGGTGTTTCCGTTGGTGCCCATCACGCTGCTCGCCAATTCGGCGCAGTTCTGGCTGACGGCCCGCCTGATCGGTGTGACTGTGGGTTTGCCCCGAGCCGTCCTGGTCACGGTGCTCAGCGCAGCGGCGAACATGCTCCCTCTGCCCGGCGGCAGTCTGGTGCGGATCGCGGCTCTCAAGAGTCACGCCAACACGTATGGACAGACGACTCTTGCCACGATTTTCATCGCCGGCTGCTGGCTGGGCGTCACCTTGACCCTGGCCGGTCTCGCCCTGGCTTACCTGGAATTTCGCCCGGCGGCCATCGTTTGCGTGTCCTCGGGGCTTCTGGCGCTCGGTGTGTTCGCGGGCCTCTTGCTGAGTCATGGCGCCGCCGCAAGCCGCTGGCTTGTCGGTCTGGTGGCGGTACAAACGGGCATGGTGGTAGTGGGGGCGATTCGTCTCTGGCTTTGCTTCGAAGCGGTTGGGATGTCGGTAGCGTTGCCGCAAGCGACGGTTCTGACATTGTCAAACGTGATTGCCTCCCTGATCGGGATAGCGCCCGCCGGTCTGGGCATAACGGAAGCACTGGCTGCCGGCTTGGCCGCGGCGATTGGCATTTCCGCGGCATCCGGATTCCTCGCCGCGGTTCTGAACCGTATATCCAATCTGATCGTGGTGGGGCCAACCGCCTTGTTGCTGCATGCAATGGATATGAAAGGACGACCCCCCGGTAGTACCGCGGGGAACGAGACATCGAGGGAATGAGGCGACATGTTTAGGAAACCGGTGATGATTCTGGGCGCTCCGCGCTCGGGCACCTCACTATTGCAAAAGATCGTCCGTGAGCACGACGGTTTCAGTTCCGTCGCGAAGGAATCCGGTTTCATCTGGCGCAAGTATTGTCATCCCGCCTTGCAAGACTGGCGCTGCGAGGGTTGTCCGGACGAGCGGATTGATGATGCAGCCGTCGAAGGCATACGCGGGCAATTCCAGCGTTATGCACTATCGTCCAAGGCATGGCGCCGGGCCTCGGGGTTCGACGTGCTTCGCTATCAGCGCTCGCCGATGCTCGCGCCGGTGCTACGGCTCGGGTATTTTGGCTTGGCGGGGGTGTCTCACTTGATCCGTCGCTTGGCGCCCAAGCGCGAGGACGACGCGGATCGTCTCGTCGACAAGTCCGTGCACTCGGCCCTGTTCCTGAACCTGATGGACCGGGTTTTCCCCGATGCCTGCTATATCCATATCGTGCGCGACGGTCGCAAGACCGTCCCGTCCATGATCGACGGTTGGCTGAACCCGGATCGGTTTTTCACCTACAACCTGCCGGGAGGACTCCAAATCCCGGATTATCCGTTCCAGGACTGGAACTTCGCCCTGCCTTCCGGATGGGAGGCCTATCGGGATCGTCAGCTTGCAGATGTGGTCGCCTTTCAATGGACGCGATTGCAACAGTCGATCCTGACGTATTTCGATGCGCCCGGCTTCGAGAATCGCCTGTTGCGTATAAGGCTGGAAGATCTGGTGTCCGAGCCTGAACCTGTCCTGCGCCGCCTGACGGATGTCATGGGTGTGCCCTGGTCGGATTACTGGGAACGCCTGTCGCACGGCATGCCCACGGTCAACGCGAGACCTGGCGATCGCAAAAAGCAGACTTCGGCCGAGGTGTCGGAGCGGATGGAGCGGATGAGCGATACCGAGGCGGTCGAGTTGCAGCGTGTCAACGAGGCCATCGGGTACGGCGAGTAACCGACGGCTCTCATCGGCAGGGACAGGGATAGCGATGTTCGAGAGCGAACGCCTGATTTATATCCAGATGCAGAAAACGGGGTGCACCCACATCGCCGCGGTGCTCTCGCGTCTGTTCGACGGCCGATCGATCGGTAAGCACAACGCCGCCACGCAGATGCAGTTGCGCTCGGGCAAGTTCTTCATCTCCTCGATCCGCAATCCCTGGGATTGGTACGTGTCCCTTTGGTCCTATGGTGTGCAGGGTAATGGCGCACTCATGCGACGTCTGGCGAGGCGCGATCCGGTGCAGGCACTGGCCGACATCCGGAAGGACCCGATCAGACTCTTCAAACTTCCGTATCTCGCATGGGCCAAGGACATAGGCACTTGGCGCGGCGTTTATGATCGCAGCGACAATGTGGCGTCGTTCCGCCGCTGGCTGAAGCTGATCCACGAGCCCCGCAATCGCCCCTTCCTGGCCGAGGGAGCCGGCGATCCGGCTCTGTCGGGACGGATAGGATTCATGACGGCACGGTATCTGGACCTTTGCTGTCGCAAGCCGGAGCAACTGGGCCGGCCAGGATTCATATCGGACTATCGCGACCTGGAGGGATTCGACCGCGAGCGTTGCTATATCGACTATTTTATCCGCCAGGAGGCGCTGGAAGAGGGCTTGTGCGAGGCGATAGAGAGAATCAGGCCCTTGACGCCCGACGAGCGAGAGCTCGTGTTCCGGTCAAGCAAATCGAACACATCCCGGCGCAGCTTCGCCGTGGCCGACTATTACGACGAGGAAACGACAGCACTCGTCGCCAACCGTGACCGGCTGCTTATCGAGAAATTCGGCTACGTTCCGCCCTTGCCTCAGTAGGCCGCATCGGTGGTCGCGAGCGCTGTCCCGAGATCGGCGCTGGAAGGCGGCGCCGGCAGGCGGAAATTTGGGCCGTCTCGTTCGTACGCTTGGCCGAGTTCCGAAATGGTGATATTGGCGACGCCCGCGCGACGGCAATGTACGAGCATTTCTCGCAGCAGGGGCAGGCCTTCAAGCCCGGCGAAGCAGGGGTGGTCGTAAAGCACCGCGAAATGGCGGAACGTCGCGTCGAGTTGCGCCGCGAAATGCGACAGCGCCTGGTCCCGGTCCATCCCACGGGCCGTCAGCCACTCCAGATAGCCGATGCCGCCCGGCTCGCCGGCGAATGCGGTCGGCACTTGTAGCGCCTCGTCCGGCGAGGTTCGCTTCATCGTGTCGGTGTCGGTGTCGGTCCCGTGCGAGTCGGCGAGAATCCGGATGCCGTAATCCGGCAGAATCCCCGCCAGCCCCGGAGGCGTGTTCCAGCCCGGAGAGGCGAAACTCGCTATGTCGGGCACGCCCAGGCGCCTGAGGGCATCGATGCCGAAATCGAGCTCGGCCCGCGTCTTGGCTTCGGGCCAGGTATCGGCGTGACGCTGCCACTCCGCGTGATTGCGTCCGCCATGGAGGCCCACGTCATGACCCTCGGCCACGGCGCGCGCCACGATACCCGTCCGGTCGAGCTCGGCCAGGCGCGGATTGCGCACGGCGGTGTAGATATAGCTCCAGGGGCCCAGCTTTCGCAGGGCGGATAGCTTTTTGGCGGAAACTTTCCCGCCGCGCGTTTTGATGTGCAATCGGCGCAGGACCGCACGGCCGGTATTCACGTAGAACGTAAAACGAACGTCCAGTTCCTTGGCCAGATCAAGCAGCGCCGGCATGCCCCGTACCAGGCAACGCGGCGTATCCACATCGAAGCGGAAGCAAATAGAGCGCGTGATCATGGCCTACTCCTCGCTGCGGTTGCTGGCGTACAACATTTGCGTGATCTGCTCGGACACCAGCCCGATCAGGAATACCAGCACCGACGTTACGGCCAGCAGGGCGCCGAAATTGGTGAAACGGCCCGTGGTCATGAACGTGAACAGGTAATACGCCACGGCGGACGCGAAGAAGAACAGACTGATCGGCAGGAACACCTTCAGGGGCGAGTACAGGGTCCCGACCCGGAAGATGATCAGCAAAAAGCGCGCCCCGTCCCGGAACAGGCGGATATGGCTCTTGGAGCCCTTCTGGCGTTTGGCGACCTCGATCGGCACGAAACCCACCGTGTAGCCGGCGCGGAAAAAAGCCATAGTCGAGGTCGTCGGGTACGAGAAGCCGTTCGGCAGCAGGTGCAGGAACTCCCGGAACAACTTCGCCCGGAACATCCGGAAGCCCGAGGTCAGGTCTTCCACCCGCTGGCCCACCGCCCAGCTCGCCAGCACGTTATAGACCTGGTTGCCGAACCAGCGGCTGCGGCTGGCCTGGGAGCCGGTGCCGCGCGCGCCCACCACCAGGTCGTAGCCCTGGGCGATGCGCGCCGCGAGCTTGTCGATATCCGCTGGATCGTGCTGGCCGTCCCCATCCATGCAGACCACGTACGGCCGGGAAGCGCGCCGAACACCGGACTTGATCGCCGCGCCGTTGCCCTTGGAATAGGGATGCGAGACGACGATCGCGCCGGCGTTGCGGCAAACGTCGGCGGTATCGTCGTCGCTGCCGTCGTCGACGACGATCACCTCGGCGTTCGGGTAACGCTCGCGCAGCGCCGGCAACAAGGTCTTGAGCGCCAAGGACTCGTTCTTGGCCGGCAGCACGATGGAGAATTCGGTATCGGGTATGGTGTCTGACATCCTGTGCCCTCAAAAGTCGTCCCTGACAATCGCGGCCCATTCCCTGGGTCATGGCCCAGGCGCATTGTGACAGATTGCCTACCGCACGTTGATGAAAAGCGTCCGCTTGATCTCTCGCCGGGCCTGGGAGACCGAGTCCAGGATCAGGCCGGAAACGCCGGCCATGCCTGCCAGAATCATCAATCCGCTGGCCAGTATCGCCAATGGCACATGCGTGATGAAGCTGGTCTCGTAGAACTCGTGGAGCACCGGCAGGCCGCACAGCATGCCGGCGAGGAAGAACAGGCCGGCGATGAGATTGAAGAACAAAAACGGACGCGCCTGCTTGATGAGATAGATCACGACGGCCGCGATGCGCAGGCCGTCGCGATAGGTGTTCAGCTTGCTACGTGTGCCCGGCGCGCGGGGCAGGTACTCGGTTGATACCTCGCCCACCGCCGCGCCCACCTCGGCGGCGTGCACCATGAGCATGGTCTCCACCTCGAAGCCCCGCGCCCAGCCGGGCGCGCTCTTCACGAACCGCCGCGTCATCACGCGATACCCGGACATGACGTCCTGGAATTGTCGGTTGAAGAACATGTTCACGAGGGTGGTGATGAAACGGTTGCCCACGACATGCCCCGGACGGAACTGGCCGCCTCCCCGGCTGGCCAGGCGGCTGCCCACGACCATGTCAAGATGCGCGTTGAGCAAGTGCTGCAACAGTTTCGGCACCTCGTGCGCCGGATTGGTGCCGTCCGCGTCGGCGACCACGTATAGATCGGCCTCGATATCCGCGAACATGCGGCGCAACACATAGCCCTTGCCGGGCATTGCCTCGTACCGGACGATCGCGCCCGCCTCGGCGGCGAGCCGGGCCGTTTCGTCGGTCGAGCCGTTGTCGAAGACATAGATATCCGCCCAGGGTAGCGCCTCGCGGAAATCCGCGACCACCTGCCCGATGCTGGCCGCCTCGTTCTTGGCGGGCAGCAAAACCGCGATCGTGTAGCTATCGAGCGCCACGGGAATAGAACTCCTTGAACAGCGATCGCGCGGCCACGAAACCGAGCAATGGCGCGAGACAGGCGACGCCGTACAGCAACGGACGCAGGGGGACGGCATATCGCGGAAATGGGGCGCCGATCATGTGCAGCCCCGTGAAATAGACCAGCACGAACACGCAGAGCCTGGCCGCGAACAAGGTGGCCGGATCGATATCCCGCTTCAGGCTCGGCGCCCAGACCATGATCGCCGCAATCAGCGCCAGAACCAGGATCGGGCCGTGGGCGTGCTGCATCAGCGTAACAACGCTCTGGAACACGACGTTGTCCAGAAACGGCGATTGCAGGACCGGGTACACGAAGATGCCGCCGGCACCGGCGACGATGCTCCAGGACCAGAACGCCAGCGGCTTGCCCAACAGGAACCACGCTAAATACCGGGCAGGCTCGTTCACGATCCGTTCCCAGATGCCGACGAGCGCCGCCTTGACCGACTTGCTGAACTCGGGCGAGGCGGGGTCGAAGTGGTATGGGGAGCCGAACGTGGCGCCCCGTCCTTCGTACATGAAATCCGGATAGTGCCCATGATGCAGGAAATTGATGACCAGATGCGGGTCCGAGGTCATGCCCAGCACGACGAGATTGCGCAGAGGCCACCAGGCGAAAACTGCCACGAAGCCGGCCGCGAACAGGAGACTGGGGCGCAATATCGGTGCCTTGCGGTCGTGCAGGAACAGCAAGATCGGCAGCGCGACCACGAAATACTGCATGATTGGGCGCACCAATGCGCAGGTTGCCAGCACGGTGCCCGCCAATAATAGCCAGGGAACGGCATTGGCCCGTCGCTGGGCCAGCGTCAGCACGTACAACCCGCCCACGAGCAGGAAGCAGAACAGTGTCTCGGTGAGGACGTACGTTTCCAGGCTGATCAGGTGCGGACTGAGTGCTGTCAGCGCCGATCCGGCCAGTGCCAGTCCGACGGGCAGGAACAAGCGGAACAACAGATAGGACAGCAGCACCGTGGCCGTTCCCAGGGCCGCCTGCCCCAGTAGGAGTCGATCCAGTTCCTGCTTGCTGAAGGCGTCGAAGAACGCCGTCAGGAAAAGCGGGTAGCCCGGCGAGCGGACCGCATCGGGTGTCGGCGGCGATTCGCCGGATGGCTTTTGCCGCGAATAGACGCCATGGTGCTTCAGGTTGTACGCATAGGCGACGTACTGACCGGCATCCGCCCGGATCGGTGCCTGCACCAGGGTTTCTGCGGTCGCCTCGAATCTCAGCCAGGCCGCCGCGGCGAGGATCAGGACCAGGCAGATCAACGCCGTGCTGCGGTACGTCCCCGTCATGGCGGCCGTATCCGGAGTCATGATTACGCAGGAACGATCCTGTCGTCCCGGTTGCCGCGGAAACGGCCTCGGGTGTCGATCAGCAGCGGTGCGTGACGTTCGATCAGCTCGTAGTCGAAGTCGTCGTGATCCGTCACCAGCACCACGCAGTCCTGGTCCCGGAGGGTTTCGGCATCCAGCGGCACGCTCTCCAGGGCGAACCGATAATTCCGCATCTTCTTGAAGGTCGGCACGTGCGGATCGCTGTACGACAGCACCGCGCCACGTTCCTCCAGCAAAGTCATGATCTCCGCTGCCGGCGTCTCGCGCATGTCGTCCACGTTCTTTTTATAGGCGATGCCCAGGATCAGTATCCGGCTGCCGGCGATGGGCTTGCGATGGCCGTTGAGCGCCTCGCCGATCTTGTGCACCACCCAGGCCGGCATGGCCCTGTTGATTTCCCCGGCCAACTCGATGAACCGGGTGTTCACCCCGTACTCCCTTGCCTTCCAGGTCAAATAGAAAGGATCGATGGGGATGCAGTGCCCGCCGAGGCCGGGACCGGGCCGGTACGGCACGAACCCGAAGGGCTTAGTCGCGGCGGCGTCGATCACCTCGTGGATATCGATGCCCATGGCATCCGCCACGGTCTTCATCTCGTTGACCAAGCCGATGTTCACGGCGCGATGGATGTTCTCCAGCAGCTTGGTCATCTCCGCGGCACGGGTCGACGACATCGCCACCACCCGGTCCACGATCCGCTCGTACAGCGCGATGCCGCGCTCAAGACAGGCCGGCGTCACACCGCCGACCACCTTGGGTATGGTCTGCAGGGTGAAATCCAGCCGCCCCGGATCCTCGCGCTCCGGCGAGAACACCACGAACACGTCCTCGCCCACCGTGAGCCCGCGCTCTTCGATACGTCCGGCGATTTCCTCGTCCGTGGTGCCCGGGTAGGTCGTGCTTTCCAGTGCCACGGTCTGCCCCGGCCGCAGGTGCGGCAGGATCGCTTCCACGGTGCCGACCACATAACTCAGGTCCGGCTGCAGGTGCTCGTCCAGTGGCGTCGGCACGCACAGGATGATGGCGTCCGCCTCTGCCACACGCGCCAAGTCCGTGGTTGCTTCGAAACGGTCCGAGCGCAGGGCCGCCAGCTTGTCGGCCGGGATGTGGCCGATGTACGAGCGGCCCGCGGCCAGGGCCTCGACCTTCTCTGGATCGTTGTCCACGCCGATCACGCCGCAGCCGACCTCGGCGAAGCGCAGGGCCAGGGGTAGGCCGACGTAGCCGAGGCCGATGACGGCGATCGTTTCCATGTCGCGTCCCATGGTCATAAGTCGGCGGGCGACGGCGATTGACCTCGGTCGACATGCTCGGAGGACGTATGGAACTCGGACAAATCGACCAATTGATAGCGTTCAGCCATGGACATATCCTTCAGCCGGCTCAGGTACGGCCACATCCTGGGCTTGGCGGGGATACGCGGATCGGCGGTCAATCGAGCCAAACGCCGTAATGCCTTGTGTGCCTCGTGGGGCCGCCCCATGCGCAGATACTGCAGCGTAATACCTTGTAGCGCCAGGCTCTTGGCGTGGTTCGGCACCCGGTCGCACATGGTATTGGCCCGCCATAACAGCCGGATGGTTTCGTCGTGCCGGCCATCCAGCGAGAGTGCGCGCGCGTAGTGCATCAGGGCATGATAGCGCGCGTTTCCGCCGCTGTTGGTGGGGTTGATCAGAAAGGCGCGTGTCATGTCGATCAATTGCGCCACGCTCAGTTCGGGACATCGCTCCATCGCCTGTAGCTTGATCACGTGGTACAGGGCGTTGCGGGCGTAGGAGTCCGCGGGGCCGTGCCGCAGCCGTGCCAAGGTTTCACGATACAGATCGGGCGGGATCGCGCCGGAGCCGCAATAGGTGCTCGTCAGTTGCAGCACGGGTCCGATCGCCCGTGTTTCCGACTCCCCGATGGCCTTGAGGAGCATTCTCCGGCCCTGCGCCGTGTCGCCGCCTTGCAAATAGCCATTGGCATAGTTCGTGAGTGCCCTG
The DNA here is from genome assembly GCF_040361335.1 of Salinisphaera sp. PC39. Classification (NCBI taxonomy): domain Bacteria; kingdom Pseudomonadati; phylum Pseudomonadota; class Gammaproteobacteria; order Salinisphaerales; family Salinisphaeraceae; genus Salinisphaera; species Salinisphaera sp. PC39. The sequence continues at coordinate 473,801 of NZ_APNM01000001.1, forward strand.
GCCGAATGCGGCTGATGGCGCAGGGCGTGCAGGTATATGCGGTTCACGTCCGCCCAGATATAGGCTCGGTTGTGCGTGATGTAAGCGTACAGCGACAACAGGCAGCCGAATATCAACAGCAGCCGAAGTAGCGCGGGCTTGCTTGCCTGATGGTGTATTGCGCGGGTGCCGTAATAAGACAGGATGAGCAGCGGTCCCCAGGCCGCGAGATAGTTACGGTGCTCGAAAACCGGCTCCAGTGGCAGGAATGTGGATTCCAGCAGATGCGCGGTATAGAAGACGCCGACGCCCAGGGAGTACACGGGTTGGCGGCGATACAGGATCGCAGCGCTCAGCAGCAGGACCGCATGTCCGCCGATAGCCAGGGCCGTTTTGGCATCAAACGTCCGTTGTATCGGGTAACCATCCTGGAACAGCGACATCTGGTTGATATCCGGCACCAGGATGACCCGGAGGTAATGCCAGAGCGCGTTCGCCTCAGTCAGCAGGCGCTCCTGTAGGGAGAACGGCCGCCCTTGGTAGCTTTGCGTCAGCCCGTCGAAGTGCGTGGCGACATACAGGGCCGCCATGGTCAGGGGGGCGATGACCAGGACGCCCTGCACACCCGTCAGCGCATAACGGGCGCCGGAGGTCCGTGTGTGCCAGCGGAACACCCCGGTTTCGAGCAGCAGGAGGTAGACGGGCAGCAGTGCGGCGTTCTCCTTGCTCAGTACCCCGAGAACGCCGGCCACGGCAACCGCGCCGATCATGGCGGTCGCCGTGAGGCACGGCCTGTGGTCGAGTCGCGGCCTCAGGCCTGCATAGGCGCAAAGCGCTATCAGCACGAAGAATGTCGATAGCTGCGCCATTCTTTGCACGGCGTATAGCGTCGTGCTCACGTTCAGTGGGTGCAGCAGCCAGAGCGCCGCCGCCAACGCGGCGACGATCCAGACACGATTGATCCGAAGCCTGTCCCGCGGCAGAGCGCGGAGAATCGACATTCCCAATAGACAGAAGAGCCCCCCGCAGGCGAGATGCAGGACCAGGTTGCCGACCTTGAACGCCCACGGGTCCAGGTCCGCGAAATAGGTCGTGACGGCGAAAGAGGCCGCCGCGACCGGGCGTCCGAGCCTACCGCTGTAATTGCCCGTGATCGCGCGAATCCACTCGTCCGGGTTCAGGGAATCGACCCGCGACAGGGCGATATTAGCCACATCGTCCAGGATGAAGGGCCCGTTCAGGCCCACGGCGTAACAGGCGACGGTGGCCATCATCGCGGCCGTCATTGTCGCCAGCAACGCTAGTGTGGCGCGCACTTTCATCGGCATGGCTTGATCTGGAAGAGGCTGGCTGGATTACGGACGGGCCGGCGGTTCAATGAGTCCGAACCGCTCAAGAAAGAAAAGGGGGGCGAAAGCCCCCCAATTCCGTCCGGTTTTTTATTGCCGGCTAGACCTCAGAAGTCGAGGCTACCCTCGATCGCGCAGCCCAGCCCGAACAGGCCACCGCTCAGGGTGGAGTTGGCCTGGGTGTACACGACCTGCGTCACACCGCCGCTCACGGTCAGCGAGCCGTCGAGATTGCCGGTGCAATCGCCGACGCTGGTGCTGACGTTGAGGTTCTGGGCGGTGATGGTGTTGCCGCTCTTGACCAGGGCGTTCGGCACGCTAGTCACGGCCGCGTCGGCGCAAACGCCACTACCCGAGAAGTCCAGGCTGTTGAGTGTGCCGTTGGAGCTGTTGGTGATGGAGACACCAGCCTCCGAGGCACACTCGCCTCCCTGGATGCCAGCGGAGTACACCGTCAGGGTGCCGGTCAGGGTGTAGTCGCCCGGCGGCGGCAGTTGCGGCTGCGCCACGGCGCTGCCCATGCCGAGGGCGAACATGCCCATGCCGGTCAGTACGGAGATGAGATGGGTTTTGATACGCATGATGGTTACCTCCTTGTCATGCTTGCGAATTGAAGGGCCTTACCTGGCCCTCGGTGCCGATGAATCGAAGGCAGCTGCCTGTCGATTACCGGCGGCTCTAAGTTAGAACAGACATTTTCGGAATGTCAAGTTTTCTGTTTGGGGCGGCCTTTTAAGGCTGCTAAATCGTCGTCAGAAATCGAGATGCCCTTCGATCGCACAACCCAGTCCGAACAGGCCGCCACTGAGCGTGGAGTCGGCCTGGGTATACACGATTTGTGTCACACCTCCGCTGATGGTTAACGAGCCATCCAGGTCGCCGGTGCAGTCGCCGATGCTGGTGCTGATGCTCAGTCCTTTGAGCGTGACGGTATTATTTGTCTTGGTGAGTGTATTGGGTGTGCTGAGGACGCTCCTGTCCACGCATATTGAGCTCCCAGAAAATCCTAGTGCATTCAAAGTTCCGCTCTGGCTGTCAGTTATATCCACATGGGCAGCCGTATCGCAGGGGGCGGCTAATATGCCAGCTGAATAGATGGAGATTGTGCCGTAAAGCGTGTAATTGCCGGGCGGCGGCAATTGGGGCTGCGCCAGGGCGGCTATGCTGACGAATACGAGTGGCCATGACAGCGTGGCGGCCAGGGTCTGATAGAAGCGCATGATGCCTACCTCCATGTCATGCGGAATGGCCGGGTCTTCCTGGCCCGGATACAGGTTGTTGCCGGTAATGTTTCAAAGCCGGCACTTTCATTGAATGGATTCGCCCGAAGCGTGTCAAGTCACATGGTTGGTGAGCCGTCAACGGATTTTCAGCGACAGGCGCCGTTGCCGCTCCCGCCCGACCACCAGTTCCAGGTGCACTGCCTGGGCCAGCTCCTGCCCCACGAAGTCCCAGTTCACCGAGCCGTCCAGCGGCAGTCCGTTCACCGAGCGTATGAGCGTGCCCGGCGGCAATCCCAGACGCTCGAAATAAGGCTTGCCCTTGTTGGTGGGGTACACGCGAAAGCCTTGCAGGCGATCGTCGCGGTAATAGCCCTGGATGTTGACGTACTGCTGGATGGCCGAGGGATCGGCGGCGACTTCGTCGCGCACCGCCTGGAATGCGGCATCGCCGCGGGGCAAAGATTCGTCCTCGTCGGATGTTTGGTTGGTAGGCGCCTTGTCCAGGGGCAGGGAAAGCTTCTCGAAGCGACCGCCGCGGTCCAGCACCACATGGGTTCGATGAATGGCGTGGAGCCGGGTGCCGGCCATGACCTCGTCGCCCCGCGCGAAGGCTTGCTCCGCCAGCGAGTCGTCGGCGCGGATCAGGGCCCGCTCCCGGCCGCCGTTCGAGTCCGAGACGATGCCGGTCAACTGCAGTTCCAGTGTTGTCTCGGGCGCGTTGAGCGCTTCGCCATTCGGATCGCCCGATGTCGATTTGTGCCCGAATAGCGCGGCGGCGGCTATCGTGTCTAGGTCGATGGCGGGCGCGCCTGCGGCCATGTCTCTGGAACCCGCTGCTGGCGGCGGTGCCAGGGTCGCAACCGGCCAAGTTAGCCATATCAGGTGTGAAAGCGTCAGGCCGATGAGTACGGTGAGTATGGTGTTGCCGAGTTTCGCGGCCTTGGGGATGGCGCCCGTCAATGACAATTGACCGTTGGCCGCCGGCAGGTGGACAAAACGCTGGATTGTTCGCATGACGATCCCTGTCAATTGGTCGGTGTGTGGCTGCGTTATTGCTGGTGTTTCCTGTCCATGGACTACGCCCCGTCGCTAGCCGTGTCAATGTCGATACGGTGTGCTGCCATGTGCCCCCATGTAGTCCCGCTGCGCGCGCAGGGTCGTCGATTGGTATCGGCGGCATGCCCTCTTGCCCGAGAAAATACTTTTCTGAACAGACGCTTATATTTTTCTTCGCTGCTTTTGGCCAATAGACGCTTGCAATCGAGAAACAAATCTTTTAAGACTGAATGTGTTCCCGTCGGGCTGTAGCAATGCTGACGGTCGCCGGGCGATGCCGGCTAAGCAAGCTTCGGGAAAGAGCGAGTATCGAAAACGGCATCGCGAGAACAGTAACCGCTTTTCGCGAGACAGGTGGAGATCATGGAAGATACCGAACGCCAGGGAGGGCGTGTCCACGCCCCATTTGTGGCCGTACTAGCGGCCGGTCTTGTCCTCAACGCCCCGATCGCCGGTGCAGTCGATTTTCGCCTGAGCGACGACGACCTCGGCTGGGGCAATTGGGGCGATATCAGTTTCACTTGGAATACGCGTCTGACCGCGGGCGTACAGGTGCGCACCGAACACCGCGACTACCGGTTGATCGACAAGCAGAATAATCCAGAAAATCAGAATCTTTTGGTCGAGGGGGAAGTTAATTCCGTCATTTACGATCAACTGTATCGGAATTTTTCCGCTATCTTGCCGCCTCCAGTGGCGCGCCAGCAAGCGCTGAGCATCATCCAGAGCGGCAATCCCACCAATCCGTTGCCCGGAGAAAGTTTTTCCGGTCGGTTCGATTTGTGCGAGATCGCGTTGCCGGAATGGTATTCCTGGGGTACGGCCGCAGGCGGCGCGGAAACGGACTGTTTTTCCACGGTGGGTGATCCGCGCAAGAGCATGCGCCTGATCAATGCGCCTGGTGCCTATAATATCAATGGCGATGATGGTAATTTAAATTACGACCGTGGCGACATTACCTACGCCAACTTTCAGGTTCGTTCGGAATTGACGGCCCATTGGCGGGATTTGACCGTCAAGGTCAGCGGTATCGGCTATTACGACCCGGTCAACAACGATTTCGATACCCACCTCGCGGACCGTGAGCTCATGAAGGAGTATTACGGTCGCAGTTATAACGCGAGACTCATTAATCAAGATATCGCAAGCTCGAATCCGGTTGGCCTAATAGACGCTGACCTGAGGCCGCTTGGCGATACTGCGACCATCGATCACACGGGCTTCACTCAGCGTCAGGATGACGAGGAGGATCGACTGGGTGAGCAGTTGCGCCTTCTGGAAGCCTACGTCGCCTACAATTTCGATGTGGCCGGTCGCAAGTTGAGAGTCGGTATCGGTGATCAGCGGATGCGTTGGGGCGAGAGCACCTTCATGATTTTCAATAACCTGGCCCGCATCAATCCGCCATCCGCCGAATTGTACGATAGGCCGGGCACCGAGGTTCGTGATGCCTTCATTCCGGTCGGTATGGTTACGGCCTCGATGAACGTGACCACGAATTTCAATGTCGAGGCTTTCTATCAGTATGACTGGGAGCCCGTCGAGCCATCCGTGTGCGGCAGTTTTCTCTCGGTGAGCGATGTTGCGGGATGTGGCGAAGGGCCCACTCCCATATACCTGGCATCGGGCAATGCTCCCGAAGCACCTAATGCCGGTCTGGGCAATAACCCAGGGCAATTCGGCGACTTCGAGAATTCAGATTTCCGTCTCGGCGGCTTCAGCGGTACCCAGACCAATTCAAGCCGCACGATCTATCTTGAGGACGAGTCGTATGGCTATCCCGATGATGGGGGGCAGTATGGTTTGCGGCTCGACTATTATGCAGATTGGCTAAATGGCGGGACGGAGGTCAGCATGTACGGCATGAATATTCATAGTCGGCTGCCCTTTTTTAGTGTGCTAGCTGCCGCCTGCGATATTGGTGGGTCAAGTAGTCAGCCACTTTGTCCGTTCAATAACGGTGATTCGACATACGATAAGTACTATCGCGCTGACTCATTACGGGGATTTCTGGATTATCCCGAAGATATAAAAGTCTTCGGGTTTAGCGGCACCACGAATGTGGGTGATTGGTCCCTAGCTGGCGAGGTGGCTTACAGCCCCAATCAGCCGGCTCAGGTTTCCCAGGTGGATGTGGTCTATGCCGGCCTGCAACCCGCTTTTTTCGATAATGTGAGCGATAACGGTACCGGCCCTTATGGCGATAACATGGACCAGATTCAGGGGACGCAACTGGATGGGACGGTAGGTGCAACACTCTCTGGTCTGCGTCAAAGCCCGACAACGCGGATATCCATACCCGACTACCTGATGTCGCGATATCGCTGCGACATTGATAACGCCAACTTCGACAGTGATCCAGAGAGTTCCGCCTGGGAGAACGAGTTGGCCTGCAGCCAAGCTGTTCAATCGGGTCAGTATATCCGCGGGTATGAACGGTTGAAGGTCGGGCAGATTAGCCTGACCGGGATCCGGGTGCTGGGCAGCAGTAATCCGATCAATGCCGATCAGATCATCTTCGTCGGCGAGGTGGCTGCGACCAAGGTTTTCGACATGCCGGGCATCGATGAGCTCCAGTTCCAAGGCTCTAGTGCCAGCCTGACCCATTATAGCCAGGGACAGTCCGAGTGGAGTGCCGAGACCCACGGTCCATTCGTGGCACAGGCGGGCGGTATCGATATGAATGGTGATGGCGATACCACCGATCCGGGGGACGTCACTTGGCAGGCGGATGAGCCCATTGTCGATGCGAGCGGCAACTTGCGGCCGAAGTTTCAGGATGCCTTCGGGGATATCAGGGAAGTCTGTGATAACGACGCGCGCAATGGTGTCGATCCGGACACGGGTGGTTGTTATCGGAAGCTGGGGCCGACGGACCGGATCAATCCGGAAAGGGCGGATGAAGATCAGTTCGCCGATGACTTTGCCATGGGTTATCGCATGCGGTTGACGGCGGACTACAACAACGGCCCGTTCGGCTGGAAGTGGACCCCGGGCTTCACCTTCTATCACGACGTCTACGGTAACTCGATCTATCCGGGACAGGATTTCGTGGAAGACCGCAAGCGCCTGACCCTGCACACGAACATTCTGTTCACCAACAATTTCAGCGGCAATTTCCAGTACCGCTTCTATTGGGGCGCTGGTCAACGAAATCTCCGGATTGATCGCGACTATGCGGAGCTCTCTCTCTCCTACGCCTTCTAGGCGACATTAGAAGGCGCCCCCTACGCGACCGCCTCTTTCTTCTCCTCCGGGCGGTCGCGTTTTTTTGCGTTCGGGGCATGAGCCCGGCCACATCAAGTGGCCGGGCTCTTTTTCATTTGGTTCGCTTGTCTATACTGCATGCGTGTTCGTATCCGGGAATGCCTGTGAGTACCAGCAGATCGCCGTCCGATAGTGAGTGGATGAGCCGGGCGCTGGACTTGGCCGCACGTGCCGAGTCCGAGGGCGAGGTGCCGGTCGGGGCATTGCTCGTCCGAGACGGTGAGCTTGTCGCGGAAGGCTGGAACCGGCCGATCGGCTCACACGACGCGACGGGCCACGCCGAGATTGAGGTGTTGCGTGAGGCTGGGCGCAAGCTCGGCAATTATCGTCTGCCGGGCACGACCCTGTATGTGACGTTGGAGCCCTGCGTGATGTGCGCCGGGGCGATCGTGCATGCTCGGGTCGAGCGTCTCGTATACGGGGCCGCGGATCCGCGTACCGGCGCGGTCGTGTCGGTTTTCAATGTGCTGGACGAGGCAAGCCTGAATCACCGCGTGCGGTACGAGGGCGGGGTGCTGGCCGAGGAGAGTGCCGAGTTGCTGCGGCGGTTCTTTCGGGCACGGCGCAATTAAGGGGACGGTATACTTAATTCATCAAATTAAGTATACCGTCCCCTTAATTGGCGTGGAACGCAGACATTTTTCGGGTGTCACAAAGAAGACGGGGAGCCAAGCGGCTCCCCGACGGTACCAAATGTGGTCAGTATTCTGGCGGAGCATGCCAGGCTGCCTACCACGTCCCTGTTTCCACCTCCTTGTCGCGTGATGCGCGCTGTCCTTGCAGGTGCCGTCCCTGAGCCTTCGGTTGCCTGTGATTCTCCGCTTTCTTTCGCACCACCGTTTCCGTGGCGATCAGGGCGTTTCAATCCTTGAGGCGCCCGATGACCGCGCCAATCAGGAAACGGTAATTTCCCTTATACATTAAATGCGCGTCATGAGGAAATAGGAATTTTCTTATGTGTCATGTGGGCAGAATGCTGTGTGGTCGCTAGCTTGTTCCGTTTGACGCAGCTGTGTCGGGATCAGTGTTGCTGCTATTGGCTTGGCGTTCGATTTTGTCGCGCAGGGCTCGGAGTTCAGGTAAACGCGATGGGGTCATAAATGGCCGGTGACGATCCATTTCTACGGCTTGCTCTAGTGTGGCGAGACTCTCCTCATAAAGTCCCGCGGACGCCAGGATTACCGCACGTCGCAATGCGACCGATACGGTCGCTTGGTAATGGAAGGCGCGTTCGAGGAGGCGCACGGTCGGATCGAGTCTCTTCCGGGCGGTGGTAACCTCGGCGTGCAGGAACAAGATCTTGGCGGCGACCCGTTTCCTGAGGCCGAAATCCGGCATGGCCTCCACGGCGGAGAAGAGTTCGTCCACTTCCTGAAGGGTTACATCGCACGTCTGGTCAGCGGCTAGGTGAGCGAGTCTGGTCAGGTTGGGCAGCAAGCCATCGGTTATCTTGGAATGATCAGCCTTGTCGAGAATATCGTCGACGGTATGGATGGGCTCCCTGCCGTATTCACAGCTGATTGTCATCATCTGTAGCGGCACCGCCAAGTCCTCGGGATGCTGTTTCTCGGCTTGTCGCAGCAGTTTCAATGCAGGGTCGGGACGTCCGGTGATTCCGAAGTGATACGCGAGTACGCGCTTGGCGCGGAGGGATTCGGGGTGTTCGACTTCCCATGTGCCCAGGAGGAGTTCGACATCACCCCAGATATGACTCGCCTGAGCGGTCTGGAATGCGAACAGTCCCGCCAGAAATACGGGTGCCGCAGCGAGGGCGCTTTTGCCGACGGCATCGCTCATGAGTTCCATGCCGATCACGAGATAGTAGGCGACAGCGAACAGCGGGCCGCACATCGGTAGGTAGTTACGGTGTTCGAAATAGAGTTCGAGCGGCAGGAACGTCGATTCCAGGGCGTGGCCCGCCAGGAACCAGAGTATGCCCAGGCTGAGCGGCGGCGCCTTTCTGCGCAGCAGGATGGCAGCGATCGACAGGATTAACAGAAAGAGTAGCGAAAGCGCTGTCGACGATGGAGAAAGCAGTCCCGTCGACAACGTGATGTCGTCGTGGGTCAGGCCCATGCCCCAGGTGCGAGGGGCGAGTATCAATCCCAGGTATTCCGTGACGACGCGGCCCTCGGTCATGAGGCGTTCGGCCAAGTCGAAGTCGCGAGCGGCGTAGCCGTCCGTCAGTTGCTGCCAGTTCAAGACGAAGTAGGCGCCGATCAGCAACAGAGGGACGGTAACGTAGGCGTGAACGCTTAGGGTGCCGGCGCGCGATCGCGGCCTGGCGAACACCGTCAGTTCGAGCACGGCAAAGAACAGGAATATCAGGGCGCCGTTTTCCTTGCTGAGTGCCGCGAGAAGGCCGGCCGGGAACACGGCCAGCGTCATCAGGGTCAGCGCACGCCTGGGATTTGCATCCAACCGGGCGCGGCCGGCGCTGTATAGCAGGAGTCCAAGGACCACGAACAATGTGGATAGCTGGGTCATGCGCTGAACGATGTACAGCGTCGTGGAGACGTTGAGAGGGTGCAGCAGCCAGAGTGATGCGGTGATCAACGCGACGAGACGCGCGATCGCCTGCGATCCGGCTAGGTAGCGGGACAGCCGCAGGAACAGCAGAAAGATGAGTAGGCCGTTCAGCAGGTGAAGCAGCAGATTGGTTTGCTTGAAATCCCGTGGCGGTGCCGGCCAGTACTGAGCGTCGATCAGGAAGGCGGCCATCGAGACGGGGCGTCCCGTGGGGCCGGAGCCGTTGCCGAAGACGAAGTGTCGGAAAGTGGTGATATCGGTGACGCCCCCGAATGCACCGATGGGTTCGAGATTGTTGGCGTCATCGAGCACATAGGGGCCCGATAATCCGTCCTCGTATACCAGAAAGGTGAGCGCCAGCACGCCCGCGAGCAGCAGCATCACCCCGTAATCTGAGATTGCTCTGGCCATGGGTGGTTATCGTCCGGCTGATAAAAAAATGCCTCCCCCGGAGGGGAGGCATTTCTCGGGGATCGTATCCCGTATTAGCGGCAGTTGGCAGGCAGGTACTTGTCCTCCAGGGTGCCGCTGTCGCAGGTCCACTGGACGCCATTGTTGCTGCCCACGCCCTCGAATACGAGGGTCTTGGTGTCGGCGCTGCCGCCCAGATTCTCGAGCGTGTAGGTCAGGGTCACGCTGGTGGAGGTCTGGTTGTACGCGATGCTGTTCACGTACGTGCTCTGGTCGGCGCTGGTGTTGATGCCAGCCTCGCCCGTGTCCGCCGGCATGTCACCGGTGGAGATGTAGTACTCCGAGACGGAGGTCTTGTCCTTGGCGGCCAGGCCCATCACCTCGGAGACCTTGGCGCGAATCGTGTAGTCCTGATAGGCCGGGATTGCGATCGCGGCCAGGATGCCGATGATGGCGACCACGATCATCAGCTCGATGAGCGTGAAGCCTTGCTGTTTCTGCATCGTCATTATCAAACTCCTTGAGCGTTTGGTAACCGTTCGGTCCGGCTTGTCTCAGCCGGGGTCATGAATTGGAGCAAATGGTATGCCAAGGAGGCGGTCCTGTGAGGAAGGCCGTTTTGGCAGTGTTTTTAAGGTGCTGATTTTTCAGGTCGCGCGTCACATTGTGACGCATTGCGTCACAATGTGACGCTTGTTGTCAGCGGTCTGCGTCAGGTGGGCCATCTTGCTTTGCCGCTAGGGGGGATGCTTCCGGCGGTGATGAAGTGTCGCGCCCCCTCACCCCGGCCCTCTCCCCCGGCTCGGGGGAGAGGGGGAAGGTGGTGGCAGTGTGATCCTCTCTCCGGCTTACAAGGGAGGGGAAGGTGGTGGCCGTGTGAGCCACCAGCAAATCGAAAAGGTCAGGTGTCGAATTCATCGAAACAGATTTCATTCGATGCCCAGCTTCTTGAGGCGGTAGCGCAGGGCCCGGAAGCTGATGCCCAGGTGACGGGCGGCCTTGGGATCAAATAGCTTTCGAAGCTGGCCGGTTGCGGCCAAAATAGCTATAATAGGCACATTGTCCTGCGTGCAGTTGGAGTTTTGAGATGCGGAAGATGACGGCCCTGGAAGCCAAGAATCGATTCGGCCAGCTTATCGAGTCCGCTCAGCGGCAGCCGGTTACAGTAACGAAACAGGGGCGCGACAGCGTGGTGGTGATGTCCATGGCCGATTACGAGCGGCGAAAGAATCACGCTTGGCGGAATGTGCTCAAGAGCATGGAAGATACGTCGCGTTATGCGGCGGCCCAAGGATTGACCGAGGAGCGGCTCGACCAGTTGCTGGCCGATGAGAGTTGACCGGTACGTTGTCGATACCAACGTTCTGATCAGTGCCCTGCTGATTGATTCGAGCACGCCCGGGCAGCTTGTTCGGACGTTGGCGTCCGGAGGCGCTACGCTGCTGTTCTCCAGCGAGACGTTCGCGGAACTAGCGATACGCTTGTCTAAGCCCAAATTCGATCCCTACCGAACGGCCTCCCAGCGCGATGCCTATCTCGATTGGCTCGTCGAGTTGGGTGAGTGGGTTGAACCGTCTTTCGATGTCGATGCCTGTCGGGATGCCGATGACAACAAGTTTCTTGCCTTGGCTCTGTCCGCCGAGGCGGATTGCATCATCACGGGAGATGGCGATCTCCTGGATTTGCATCCTTTCGAGGGCGTATCGATTCTGACGCCCGCGGATGCGCTAGCGAGTCTGTAGGGGGGGGGCAGGCAGAGCGAACGCGGTTCCGCGTCTGCTGGGTGATTACTCGATGCCCAGTTTCTTGAGCCGGTAGCGCAGGGCCCGGAAGCTGATGCCTAGGTGCCGGGCGGCCTTGGTCTTGTTGTAGCGGGTGGTTTCCAGGGCCTCGATGATGCTCTGGCGCTCGATTTCTTCGAGGCGGTTCTCCAGCGGGGCGCCGTTGTCCGGTTGCGGCGGCGCCGGGGTCTGGCCGTTGGCCTCGGCGGTGGCGGCGGCCAGGGGGGATTCCAGGCGCAGGTAGTCGGGGGTGATCTCGGGGCTCTCGCAGAGGGTGACGGCGCGTTCCAGGATGTTCTCCAGCTCGCGGACGTTGCCGGGGAAGTGGTAGCCGTTGAGGGCGGCCAGGGCGGCGTCGGTGAGACGCGGTTGCTCTTCCAGGTCCAGCTTGCGGGTGAGCCCTTCCAGGATGTAGTCGGCGAGGGTGGGGATGTCGGCGGCGCGCTCGCGCAGCGGCGGCACCCGCAGCTCGATGACGTTGAGCCGGTAGTACAGGTCCTCGCGGAAGCGGCCGCGGGCGACTTCCTCGGCCAGCGATTTGTGGGTGGCGCAGATGATGCGGGTGTCCACCTGGATTTCCTGTTCCGAGCCGACGGGCCGGACGGCGCGTTCCTGCAGGGCCCGCAGGAGCTTGACCTGCATTTGCAGCGGCAGCTCGGCGATCTCGTCCAGGAACAGGGTGCCGCCGTCGGCGGCCGCGAACAGGCCGCTCTTGTCGCGGCTGGCGCCGGTGAAGGCGCCCTTCACGTGGCCGAAGAACTCGCTTTCCATCAGTTCCTCGGGGATGGCGCCGCAGTTGACCGGCACGAAGGACATGTTCGCGCGTGGCCCCTGGGTGTGGATGGTGCGGGCGACCAGCTCCTTGCCGGTGCCGGATTCGCCGCTGACGTAGATGGGGGCCTGGCTGCGGGCGAGCTTGGCGATGGTGGCGCGCAGGGCGCGCATGGCGTCGGTGTCGCCGAGCAGGCGCGTGGCCTTGGGCGCGGCGCGGTCGGGGTCCTTGCGCGGGCCGTCGCGGTCGAGCTTGAGGGCCTGGTCGACCAGGCGGCGCAGGACATTGACGTCCAGCGGTTTCGAGACGAAGTCGAAGGCACCGGCCTTGAGGCTCTCCACGGCCGCCTCGGTGTTGCCGTAGGCGGTGATCACCGCGACCGGACACCCCGGGTGTTCGGCGTCGATGTGGCGGACCAGGTCGATGCCGTTGCCGTCGGGTAGGCGCATGTCGGTCAGGCAGAGATCGTAGGTCTGCCGGTCGAGGCAGGCACGGGCCTCGGCCAGGGTGCCGACGGCCTCGGTCGTCAGGCCCATGCGGGTCAGGGTGATCTCCACCAGCTCGCGGATGTCGGCCTCGTCGTCGACGATCAGCGCGCGGTGGGTGTGATTGTCGGGCGTGTTATCGCTCATCCGGATGCGGCGAAGTGGGGGCTGGGCCGGTCGGCGTCGTCGGCGCCCCGGTGCCATTCCTCGGGCCGTGCGAAGGTTATCCGGAAACGGGCGCCCTCGTCTGCCCCCGTCTTGTTCCTTGGCAGTAGGGCGATGCGCGCAAGGTTGCATTCGCATAGCTCGCCGGCGATGTAGAGGCCCAGCCCGGTACCGTCGCTGGCGGTGGTGAAGAAGGGCTCCATCAGGTGCGCGGCGGTCTTGTCGTCCACGCCCGGCCCGTTGTCGCTGATATCCAGGTAGGGCTCGCCGTCGTTGCCGTGGCCGGCGGTCAATCGGACCGTCAGCTCGCGGTCCGGCAGCCGGGCATGGCGTTCGGCGTTTTCCCAGAGGTTGTGCAGGACCTGGCGCAGGTGGCTGGCGTCGACCTGAACCAGGACATCGTCGGGCACGCCCGATAGGTCGAAACGCGGCGCTTGCGGATGGCCGTGCCGGTAGTCGGCCACCGCCTGCGGCAGCCACTCCGCCAGGCACAGCAGGGTGGGCAGGGCCTGGCCGCGGCGCGACAGGCCGAGCACGCTCTGGACCACGTCGTCGATGCGGCGGGCGTGCCGGTGCTGGATGCCCAGCAGCTTGCGTTCCTGCTCGCCCAGGCGATCGGATTCGTCCAGGAGCTGGCCCGCGTGGCTGATCGCCGACAGCGGATTGCGGATCTCGTGGGCGATGCTCGCGGTGAGCCGGCCCAGGGCCGCCAGCTTCATCTGCTGGGCCTGCTCGCTGATGCGCCGGGCGTCCTCCAGGAAGATCAGCACCGGGGCGTCCATGCCGTGCCCCAGGCGGTTGAAGCGCGGCAGCAGCGCCCGCTGGCCGATGCTGAACGGTTCCGAGGAGAGGCTGGGCGAGACCTGCCAGGCGTCGAGGGTCCAGGCCAGGGCCGGCGCGGTGGCCGCCAGGCGCTGGCCGGTGGGGTCCTGCGCGAGGCCCAGCATCTTGCGCGCCGCGCGGTTGCACAGGCGCACGCGACGGTCCTCGTCGACCAGCACCAGGCCGATGGCCATCTGCTGGATGATGCGGTCGTTGAGCTCGGCCAGATCATCTAGAGCGCTCTTGCGTTCCTCGGCCAGCGCCTGGCTGCGGCGGGCACGCATGGCCAGCGCGTTGGCCACCAGGGCGGAGATGAACAGCAGCACGCCCAGGATGCCGGCCTGGACGAATTCGCTGTCGCCGTTCGCGAAGCGCAGGGAGCCGTAGAATTCCTGCCCCAGCAGGCAGAGGCTGCCCACGGCCGCGAACAGGGCGGCCATGCGGCGCGGCACCAGCAGGCTGGCGCCCGCGATGGGGGCGATCAGCAGCATGCCCAGGCCGTCGGCGATGCCGCCGCTGGCCAGCACCAGCAGGGTGACGAAGCCGATATCGGTGCCGGCCAGCAGGTAGACCTGGGTCGAGAGGGCGGGCCGGCGCACATAGACCGCCAGCGCGGATGGCAGGCAGGTGACCAGATAGGCCACGCAGGCCAGGGTGAACAGCGCGGGCAGGCGCAGATCGAACAGCTCGTCGGTGAAGCCGCTCGCCAGTAGCGCGCACAGGCCCACCGCCACCATCCAGCGGTAGAGGTTCAGGGCGCGCGCGGCGCGCCAGTCGTCCTCGCCGCGCGGCAGGCCCGCCTCGCGCGACGCGCGTTCAGCCTTGGTTGCGCGCATGCGCCTCGCAGCAGTAATCCGCGTCGCCGCGTCGCACCGATTCGTCGGCGGGCAGGTGCACCCCGCACTCGCGGCAACGGACCATGCGCCGGTAGTCCTCGGATTGGCGCGGCGAGCGCGTTTGCGGGGCCAGCCACTTCTTCCAGGCCAGCCATCCCAGGAACGCGATCGCCGCGAGTATCAGCAGTCTCGCCATGGCGTTACGCCTGCAAGCGGTTTCGATTCATGGTATTAACTGTAACGCACCCGGGGCTTCCAGGCGCGATTCTCAGACCGCAGTACCGAGCGTTCTACTGACCGTACGTTCGATTGTCCTGTCGGTCCCGCCGCTTGTCCCCACCCGGGCGATTCGACAAAATGCGTGCGCCGCGCCGAGCATGCGGCCATCCAGGAACGTGCGGAAACGACTGTCATGAATATCCACGAATACCAGGCGAAAGAGATTTTCGGGCGCTACGGCGTACCCGCCGGCGAGGGCCGCGTGGCGGCCAGTGTCGACGAGGCCGTGGCGGCGGCCGAGGCGCTCGGCGGCGACCGCTGGGTGGTCAAGGCCCAGGTGCACGCCGGCGGCCGCGGCAAGGCCGGCGGCGTGAAGCTGGTCAACGGCCTGGACGAGCTCAAGAGCGCCGCCGGCGACCTGCTGGGCGGCACGCTCAAGACGCACCAGACCGGCGACACCGGACTGCCGATCAACAGCGTCTACGTCGAGAAGCCCGCGGCCATCGCCCGCGAGCTTTACCTCAGCGTGCTGATCGACCGTGCCTCGCAGCGCGTCGTGTTCATGGCCTCGCCGGACGGCGGCATGGATATCGAGGCGGTGGCCGAGGAGACGCCGGAGCGCATCCTGCACGTGGCCGTGCACCCGGCCGCGGGCCTGCAGCCCTACCAGGGCCGGCGGCTCGGCTTCTTCCTGGGCCTGGACAAGAAGCAGGTCGGCCAGTTCGTGAAGCTGCTGGGCGGTCTCTACCGCATCTTCACCGAACTCGACACCAGCCTGGTCGAGATCAATCCGCTGATCGTCACCGAGGACGGCGACCTGGTCGCCTTGGACGCCAAGTTCAACCTCGACGACAACGCCCTCTACCGCCACGAGGACCTCGCCGCCCTGCGCGACCGCACGCAGGAGGACGAACGCGAGGCCGAGGCCGCCGAGCACGACCTGTCCTACATCACCCTGGACGGCGACATCGGCTGCATGGTCAACGGCGCCGGCCTGGCCATGGGCACCATGGACCTGGTCAAGCTGCACGGCGGCAATCCCGCCAACTTCCTGGACGTGGGCGGCGCGGCGACCGCCGAGCGCGTGACCGAAGCCTTCAAGCTGATCCTCGCCGGCGGCCACGTGAAGGCCGTGCTGGTGAACATCTTCGGCGGCATCGTGCGCTGTGACCTGATCGCCGAGGGCATCATCAAGGCGGTGAACGAGGTCGGCGTCAGCGTGCCGGTGGTCGTGCGGCTGGAAGGCACCAACGCCGAGCAGGGCCGCAAGATGTTGCAGGACTCGGACTTCGAGTTGATCCCCGCCGAGAACCTGACCGACGCGGCCGAGAAGGTCGTCGCCGCGGCGAAGGGGGCGTGAATTCGTGCCAACCACAGAGGCACAGAGGACACAGAGTGATTAAGGTTTAAAGTCGGACCGCATGGCAGACATGCCGTGCGTCCGGGGCGATTCCAGGGATGGGGGTCGTGATTACGGATGGATTCCGAGACAATTTGCAATCGAATTTCGGCGCAGGCAATCAAGGCGGCTGTTGAGGTTCATCGGCTTTTAGGCCCGGGTCTTCTGGAGTCGCTTTATGAGGAAGCCCTGGCGCAAGAGCTGGCGATAAGCAACTTGCGCTTTGAACGACAGAAGTCGTTCCCGGTGACCTATAAAGGGCATCGGCTGGGCGCCGAATATCGAGTCGATTTCGTCGTGGAAAGACGAGTCGTCTTGGAGTTGAAATCGGTCAGTCGGCTGGAGTCCATACATGAAGCTCAGCTACTGACTTATCTGAGGTTGTCGGGACTGTGGTTAGGTTTGCTGATCAACTTCAACGAACATCTCTTGACGCGAGGTGTAAAGCGCGTGGTTCACGGGTTTCCGGACCCGGCATGAACTCTGTGCCCTCTGTGTCTCTGTGGTTAATCTTTTAGGAACATCCGGATGAGCATTCTCGTCGACAAGAACACCAAGGTCATCGTCCAGGGCTTCACCGGCAAGCAGGGCAGTTTCCACTCCGAGCAGTGCCTGGAGTACGGCACCCAGATCGTCGGCGGCGTGACGCCGGGTCGGGGCGGTGAGAGCCACCTGGGCAAGCCGGTGTTCAACACCTGCCACGACGCGGTCGCCGAGACCGGCGCCGACGCCAGCATGATCTATGTGCCCGCCCCCTTTGCCGCGGACGCGGTGCTGGAGGCGGCGGACGCCGGCATCAAGGTCATCGTCTGCATCACCGAGCACATCCCGGTGCTGGACATGCTCCGGGTCAAGGCCGCGCTCGCCGGCACCGACACCGTGCTCATCGGTCCCAACTGCCCGGGCGTGATCACGCCGGGCGAGTGCAAGATCGGCATCATGCCGGGCCAGATCCATCAGCCGGGCCGCATCGGCATCGTCTCGCGCTCCGGCACGCTGACCTACGAGGCGGTCTACCAGACCACCCAGAACGGCCTCGGCCAATCCACCTGCGTGGGCATCGGCGGCGATCCCATCCAGGGACTGGGCTTCATCGACTGCCTGCAGCGCTTCCAGGCCGACGACGCCACCGACGGCGTGGTGATGGTCGGCGAGATCGGCGGCAGCGCCGAGGAAGAGGCCGCCGAGTACATCAAGGCCGAGATGAACAAGCCGGTGGTCGCCTATATCGCCGGCGTCACCGCGCCGCCCGGCAAGCGCATGGGCCACGCCGGCGCCATCATCAGCGGCGGCAAGGGCACGGCGGACGACAAGTTCGCGGCCCTGGAGTCGGCCGGCGTCGCCACCGTGCGCTCCCCGGCCGACATCGGCACGCGCATGCAGGAATTGCTCGGCTAGTGCGACACCAGGGCGAGTGTCCGTCGTGAACGCGCCCCTCACCGTCGCCATGGCCCAGCTCAACCTCTGGGTCGGGGACATCGACGGCAACGTCGACAAGATCATCGAGGCCGCGGGCATCGCCCGCGACCACCACGGCGCCGACCTGGTCGTCTTCCCCGAGATGGCGATCCTCGGCTATCCCCCCGACGATCTCCTGCTACGCCGCGGTCTGCCGGCGGCGGTGGGCATCGGCCTGGAGCGCATCCGCGAGACCGTGGACGGTATCGCCGTGGTGGTCGGCTACCCCGAGTACGTGGGCCCGGACATCTACAACGCCGCCGCCGTGTTCCGCGACGGCGAGCGCATCGGCGGCTACCGCAAGCAATGCCTGCCCAACTACGGCGTGTTCGACGAACGCCGTCACTACCGGCCCGGTGATCGACCCTGCGTGATCGAGGTGGCTGGCACCCGCGTCGGCGTGACTATTTGCGAGGACATCTGGGAGCCGGGCCCCGCCCGGCAGGCCGCCGACGCCGGCGCGCGGGTGCTGGTCAACCTGAATGCCTCGCCCTATCACCTCGGCAAGCGTGCCGAGCGTGAAAAGGTGCTCGGCGCCCGCGCCCGCGACAACCAACTGCCCATCGTCTACGTCAACTGCGTCGGCGGCCAGGACGAGCTGGTGTTCGACGGTCGTTCCATGGTCCACGACGCCGCCGGCGGGCTGGCCGCCTGTGCCCCGGCCTTCCGCGAGGGCGTGTTCCCGGTGCGCTTCGAAAACGGCCGTCCCGTCGGCGGCGAGATCGCCGACACCACGGCCGACGAGGCACTGACCTACGAGGCCGTGGTCCAGGCCACCCGCGACTATGTCGACCGCAACGGTTTCGCCGGCGCCCTGGTCGGGCTCTCCGGCGGCATCGACTCCGCGCTCACCCTGGCGGTCGCGGTGGACGCCCTGGGCGCCGACCGTGTCTGGGGCGTGGGCATGCCCTCGCGCTATACCGCGGCCATCAGCAACGAGGAAGCCGCGGCCCAGGCGGAGTTGCTCGGCGTGCGCTACGACGAGCTGCCGATCGAGCCCATGTTCGAACGCTACCTGGACACGCTCGGCGACCTGTTCGCCGGCCGGGAGCCCGACGCCACGGAGGAGAACCTGCAGTCGCGCATCCGCGGCGCGCTGCTCATGGCACTGTCCAACAAGTTCCACCACCTGGTGCTGGCCACCGGCAACAAGAGCGAGATGGCGGTGGGCTACGCCACGCTCTACGGCGACATGTGCGGTGGTTTCGCGCCGCTCAAGGACGTCTACAAGAGCTGGGTCTACCGGCTGTCCGAGTACCGCAACACCGTGTCGCCGGCGATCCCGCGCCGGGTGATCGAGCGTCCGCCCTCGGCCGAGCTGCGCGCCGACCAGGCCGACACCGATACCCTGCCGCCCTACGACGAACTGGACCCGATCATCGAGGCCTACGTCGAGGACGGCCGTTCCATCGACGAGATCTGCGAGCTGGGCTACGGCGAGGAGACGGTGCGCAAGGTCGCCGGCCTGATCCGCCGCGCCGAGTACAAGCGCCGCCAGGCCGCGCCCGGACCCAAGGTCACGCGCCGCGCCTTCGGGCGCGACCGGCGCTATCCGATCACGGCGGTGTACGGGGACCTGTAGCCGCCGGACTAAATAAGGGGACGGTATACTTAATTCTTTAGAAATTAAGTATACCGTCCCCTTATTTCTCCCTTGCTTTTGGTTTGGGGCCGGGCTTGCGTCTCTGGAGCTTACGGCCGAGGCGGCGTTCGGCGTCCTTGATGAAGTCCTCCGTGCCCAGCGGGCGGCCGGTGCGCATGTGCCGCTCCAGATCCAGGGCAATGCGTTCGGGGAGGCGTTCGGCCAGGTAGCCGGCCCAGTCGTCGACCAGTTCCCGCGCTGACGCCGGGTCGACCAGGGGGTCGTCGCGGCCGGTCAGGTGTGCCCGCGCGCTGGACCAGGGCCAGTCCGCCGGGTCGGAGACCAGTCCACCCTGGACCGGGTTGAGTTCGACGTAGCGCATTGCCTGCAGCAGGTGAGATTCCTCCATCGGGAAGGAATGGAAGCGGCCCTGCCACAGGTGACCGGTCCAGTCTTCTCGCTGGTTCACGTGTTGGGTATAGCGTCGGTGCGCCTCGCTCACGCAGGCTCGAAGCCCGTCCTCGTCCTGTGGCACCAGGATCAGATGCACGTGGTTCGGCATCAGGCAGTAGGCGAGCACCTCGGTGCCGGCCTTGCGCGCGTACTGACCGACCCAGTGCAGGTACCTGGTGTAGTCCTCGTCGCGGAAGAAGACCGGCTCGCGCCGGTTGCCGCGCTGGGTCACGTGATGGGGAACGCCGGGCAGGACGACGCGGGCGAGACGGGGCATGAATACGGTCCAACTTCGATTCAGGTCCGTAGCCAGTATGCAAGATAAGGGGACGGTATACTTAATTGCTAGTGAATTAAGTATACCGTCCCCTTATCCGCTTTTCGCCCGTCAGCGCGACTCGCGCAGCGAGACCTGTTCTTCTTCTTTTTCGTTCTCCGACCGCTCGCCGTCGGCCGGTCCGCTCTCCGCGTTGTCGGCGGGCGTGGCGTCCATCGGCGGCAGCTCGTAGCGGGGCTCCAGGCCGGCGCGCTGCCGGTAGAACTCCTCGCGGTGCAGCAGGTAGTTGGGGTAGGAGACCTGCAGGATGTTGCGGGTGTCCTGCGCCAGCTCTTCCAGGCCGAGCTTGCGGTAGGCGTGCTCCATGATCTCCAGCGCCCGCGGCACCGAGTCCGAGCCCTGGTAGCGCTGGATGATGGCCTCCGCCCGGCGGCTGGCCGCCACCCAGGCGCGGCGGCGCAGGTAGTATTCGGCGATGATCAGGTCGTGCGCCGCCAGGCGGTGCTTGATCTCCACCATCCGTAGCTGCGCGTCCTTGTTGTACGGGCTGTCCGGGAAGTTCTGGATCAGCAGGTTGAAATCGGTGAAGGCCTGGCGCAGGTGGGTCGGATCGCGCTGGCGCTGGTCGCCGCCGACCAGACTGTTGCCGCGCAGGCGCTCGTAGTTGCTCAGCCCGCGCAGGTAGTACACGTAGTCGATATGCTGGTGCCGCGGGTGCTGCTTGACGAAGCGGTCCGCCGCGGCGATGGCGGCGTCGTACTCGAACGCCCGAAAGTGCGCGGTGATGCTCTCCAGCTCCGCCTGCGTGGCGTACTTGGTGAACGGGAAGCGTGACTGCGCCTCGCGGTACAGCTCCAGCGCCCGCGTCGGGTCGCCGGAGATCAGGAACCCCCGCGCGGTGTTGTAGACCGTCTCGGCCTCGGCCCGCTCCAGGGCCTGGCTGTCGCGGCCGAGGAGCTGGTCCTGGGCGATGCGCAGTTCCTGGCGGTTTTTGCCCTGGCCGCCGCCGCAGGCGGTGAGGACCAGGGTGCCGGCGACGAGCGCGACGGCGCGGATGGCGAACAATCGCATGCTAAATTGACGTCTTTCGGGCATTGAACCAACTCACGAGTATACCGGATGGTTTCCGCGTCACGTAATGCGGGTGATGGTGCCCGGGTCGAGACCTTCTCGATACCGGAGAGCTACCGCGGACAACGCTTGGACAAGGCGCTGGCCGATTTGTTGCCTGATTATTCGCGCAGCCGCCTCCAGGCCTGGCTGCGAGACGGGCTCATCCGGGTGGACGACGCGGTGCCCGCGCCCCGCACCACCGTGCGCGGCGGTGAGCGGGTCTCCGCCCGGCTGGCGCCCGAGCCGGCCGAGCCGGACGTGGCGCCGGAGCCCATCGCGCTGGACATCGTGCACGAGGACCCGGACCTGTTCGTGATCGACAAGCCGGCCGGGCTGGTGGTGCATCCCGGCGCCGGCAACGCCGGCGGCACCCTGCAGAACGCGCTCCTGCACCGTGACCCCGGCCTCGCCGCGGTGCCGCGCGCGGGCATCGTGCACCGCCTGGACAAGGACACCAGCGGCCTGTTGGTGATCGCGCGCACCCTGCGGGCGCACAAACGCCTGGTCGCGGCCCTGGCCGAGCGCGAGATCGAACGCGAGTACGAGGCCGTGGTCTATGGTGTGCTCACGGCCGGCGGCACGGTGGACGCGCCCATCGGCCGCCATCCGGTGGACCGCAAGCGCATGGACGTGCGCGAGGGCGCGCGCGAGGCCGTGACCCACTACCGCGTGCTGCGCCGGTTCCGGGCGCACACCCATGTCAAGCTCAAGCTGGAGTCCGGGCGCACCCACCAGATCCGGGTGCACATGCGCCACATCCGGCATCCGCTGGTGGGCGATCCCGTCTACGGCCGACGCCTCGCCATCCCCGTCGGGGCCGATGACTCCCTGGCGAACAGCCTGCGGGACTTTCGCCGCCAGGCCCTGCACGCCCGGCGGCTGGCCCTGGCCCACCCAGTCTCCGGCGAATGGCTGGAGTGGCGGGCACCGGCGCCGGACGACCTGGCGGCCCTGCTGGCGGCGTTGACGGACGACGCGCGGCGGCACGGGGGGGACTGAACCGTCGTGTCCGGGATCGAGCCGATCGGGTTCCTGCCCGCCGAATGGTCCGCGCCGCCCGGCGTGCACGCCGGCACCAGCACGCGTGCCGGAGGCGTGAGCGCGGGCGAGTACGCGAGCTTCAACCTGGGTGACCGCGCCGGCGACGACCCGGCGGCGGTCGCCGAGAACCGCCGGCGTCTGCGGGTCGGCCTCAACCTGGTCCATGAACCGCGCTGGCTGTACCAGGTGCATGGGACCCGCGTCGTACCGGCCACGCCCGGTCCAGAGCTGCCCGAGGCGGACGCCGCCGTGGCCGCCGCCCCCGGCGAGGTCTGCGCCGTGCTCACCGCCGATTGCCTGCCGGTCCTGCTCTGCGACGACGGCGGCACGCGAGTGGCCGCGGCCCACGGCGGCTGGCGCGGCCTGGCCGGCGGCATCCTCGCCGAGACGGTGGCCGCGATGACGGTGCCGCCGGCGACCGTCATGGCCTGGCTGGGCCCGGCCATCGGCCCGGCCGCCTTCGAGGTGGGCGACGAGGTGCGGGCCGCCTTCGTCGCGCGCGATCCGGACCATGCCGCCGCCTTCGCCCCCGGCGCGGCGCCCGGCAAGCACCAGGCGGACATCTATGCCCTGGCCCGGCGCGAACTGGCCCGGGCCGGCGTGGCGCGGGTCTACGGCGGGGGACGCTGCACCGTCACCGAGGCGGACACCTTCTATTCCTACCGCCGTCAGGGCGGCGAGTGCGGGCGCATGGCGAGTCTGATCTGGCGGGACTGACGAACTGGGATTCCCTTGCCGGGCCCGCCTTCAAGCGGGGCAGGCCGGCACGTTTCGCTCACAGGTTTGGTTGGCGGAGCAGGAAACCACAGAGGCGCACGGAGGCGCGCAGAGGGACATGACTGTCGTCCCGGCAGCCGCGGCAGCAATCAATGTGCCTTGATGCCCTCGAGTAACCCGAGCACGGCGATGTCCTCGTCCAGGTCGGGCCAGTGGATGCCGCGCCCGCCCGCCATGAGTTGGCAGTTGCCCCGACTCTCGGGATCGGCCTCCCGGAGGCGGGGGAACCAGGACAGGGGCGTGCTGATCGTGCGGCCGTCGGCCAGGACGACGACGAGTTCGTCTTCGGTGCAGTGTGCCGCCACTGCGATCACGGCTTTTTCAGATGCCAAAGAACTCATGCCACGCCCTCATGAGATGCGATTCGTATTTTGTCACGATGCGTCTGATCCGCGTCAATTCATGAGACGCAAAACCGACATTTCCCGCCAGTGAAACCGGACGGAGCCAGAACTTGGCCACGGCCTCGTCGCGCTGTATGTGGATGTGCGGAGGCTCCGCATTTTCGTTCGAATAGAAGAAAAGGCGATAGGGGCCTGATCTCAGAGCGGTTGGCATGACGTCGAGTCCTTGACGCTGAGTCCCACATCGATCCATCGATGGATTGCGCTTAGCCCGTAGGGCCTAATCTGCGTTAATCGGCGTGCATCCGCGGATTGCCTCGCAGCGGTAGCCGGCCGTCCCGTCCCGGCTACGACGCGCTGCGGATGAACCGCTCCAGGGTCCGGCGGCTCGGGGCCTTGCCGGTCTCCTCGTACAGGCCGTAGAGCGCCGCCGCCAACTCGGCCTTGCGTGCCGGCGGCAGTTGCCGGTCCATGTCTTCCAGGGCGGTTTCGACGGCCGTCAGCACCTCGGTCAGGCGCCGCGTGTCGGGTGGCCCGGCCGTGTTCCCGTCCGGACCGCGCGTTCGATAGGTGCCGCGCGTGTCGTGGGCCATGGCCGGTGCGGCGGCCGGGGGCGCCAGGTCTTCGCCGGTGAGCAGCCAGTGCGTGTCGATGCCGGCGCCGGCCAGTCGCCGCAGCGCTTCGCCGCCCGGGACCCGCTTGCCGCCCTCGTAGTCCCGGTAGGAGGGCAGGGGCATGTCCATGGCTTCGGCGAAGGCGCGCTGACTCTGGGAGCGTGCCTTGCGCGCCCGCTTCAAACGGGCGCCGATCGATTCGCGGTCGTTTCCCTGGTCCGTCATGGGGTCCTTCCGTCTGGGCTCGGGCCGACGATTGTATATGCTATCGCATATACTGTATGCTTGTACAAGTCAGGCAATAGCATCACCATGACTGGCGCGCCGGCGCGTGACGGGAGAGTGGTCGGGCCGGAGATATGTCGGTCGTGCAAGTATCGGAAATGGTTAAAAACAAAGTGTCGGAAACTTTTGATTTTTTCATATTGGGGCGATTCGGTTAACGAAAATCAATCCACTCGAAGAAAATTGAAAAATTTATCGCCATGAGCGGATATTCGAAGCATTTTCGGGTGACGGTGACGATTTTTATTCTAATAAAAAAGCAAGCGATAACAGTGAATTGTGTCGCATCCCGTTTGGGTGTGACGGATTCGGGCTTGTCGCATGGGTATCCAGTGTCTAGAGGTAGTGATAACCGCCCGCCGAGGTTGTCCGGACAGGTCGGGGCCGGCGGGCTGCCAACCCAGGAGCATGAGCCATGGAAGGCGCCAGACAACCGTCAGCGGTAGCAGTGATCCGGCAGCGGTGCCGTCGGGCGCCCGCCGTGCCGCTGGCCTCGCCGCCACCCGGCGTCCGCCGGCATGTGTCTCCCTGGGTCGGCCGGGGGGCGTCATGAATCGTCCCGCCTCGTCCCGGCACATGCGCCGGGGCCTGTCTCTGCCAAGGGGAGGGGCATCGATGCCGCGTCTGCCGCGTTTCGACGTTCCCGGATACGCACAACACGTCATCCAGCGCGGGAACGACCAGAAACAGGTCTTTTTCGGTCACGAGTACTACGAGGCCTACCTGGCCGCGTTGCGCGAGTCCGCCGGCCTCCACGGGGTCGCGGTGCACGCCTACGTGCTGATGCCGAACCATGTCCACCTGCTGGTCACGCCCCGGCGCAAGGGGGCCCTGTCACGGATGATGCAGGCACTGGGCCGGCGCTACGTGGGCTACGTGAACCGTCGCCGCGAACGCTCGGGCACCCTCTGGGAAGGCCGCTTCCGCTCCACCGTGATCGACGGCGGCGCCTACCTGCTGACCTGCCAGCGCTACATCGAGATGAACCCGGTGCGCGCGGGTCTCGTCCGGCTGGCGGGCAGCTATCCGTATTCCAGCTTCCGGCATTACGTGGTGGGCGAACCGGACGCCCTCCTCACGCCGCACCCGGTCTACCGCGCGCTGGGCGCCAACCCGGAGCAGCGGCGCGGCGCCTACCGGGCGCTGTTCGAGGCGCCGCTGGATACGGCGATCGTGGACGAGATCCGGCACGGCACCAACCACGGCTGGGCCGTGGGCCGGGAGTGTTTCAAGAAGGAGATCGAGGTGGTGGCCCGCCGGCGGGCGACGCCCAAGCCGCGCGGCGGCCGCCGCCCCGGCGCGGGCCGGCCCCGCAAGGGCCGCCACTCGGCGTGAGAGGACACCGGCGTACCCATAAGAAGAAAACCTCCTTAGTGATGCGCCCGCAAGGAAGCGGGAAGCTCGCCCGCGGCTCGGCCTCGTGCCCCCGCGGGTGCTTTGTGTCCGGGTAACGAAACCGTTCGAGCAGGAGGCTGATCATGCTGATCATCGCGAGGCAACTGGGCGAGACCATCCTCATCGGGGACGACATCCGCCTGTCATTGCTCAAGGTCAACGGCCGCTGGCGCGACACCCGCCGCGTCAAGCTCGGCATCGAGGCGCCCGCCGAGGTGCCGGTGCACCGCGAGGAAGTGCGCGAGCGCATCGACCGCGGGGAGCCGCCGCCGGAGCGGGACGACGAGTGATTGGTAGATTAACCACAGAGGCACAGAGGACACGGAGAGAAGCGCGTTTTAACCACAGAGACACAGAGGCACAGAGATGAAAGGACTTAAAAGCTTTGAAGCTTGCCGTCCCTGAATCTCTATGTCTTTTTTCGCTGTTGTTGCTCGTTAAAGGCACGAATAGGGGAGCAGTGAAACCCTGCCTTTAGACGGCGATTTTTTGATCCCTTCTCCCCTGAGGGGAGAAGGCCAGGATGAGGGGGGGCATGCCTTTCCCCTCACCCTGCCCCTCGTATGTTGCCAACGCCACGGCAATCAGGAGCATGAGAAGAGTTG